>DATJOK010000292.1:0-29058 GCA_035507155.1 Allostellaceae bacterium | reverse complement strand
CCTCGACAGTCGCGTTGTCAGCGTCGACCAGAACCCGCTGCACCTGACTGCCAAGGAGTACGGCATCCTTGAGCTGTTGAGCCTGCGCAAGGGCACGACGCTCACCAAGGAGATGTTCTTGAACCATCTCTATGGCGGCATGGACGAGCCGGAGCTCAAGATCATCGACGTCTTCGTCTGCAAGCTGCGCAAGAAGCTGAGCCAGGCGACCGGCGGCGAGAACTACATCGAGACGGTCTGGGGCCGCGGCTACGTGCTGCGCGACCCGGCGCCGGCCGATGCCGCGGCGGAGCGCAAGCTCGCCAAGGTCTGAGGCGATCCCGCGCGCCCGCGTTGGAGCGGCCACGCGGTTTCTCTCCCTGAGTTGACACCGGGCGCCCTCGCGGGCGCCCGTCGCGTTTCCGCCGCATTCCCGCGATTGCATCGGCGTTTTGGCGGGACGACACTCGCCGATCCTCATGCGGGAGCATCCTGATGCTGAGAATCTGGGGCCGTCGATCGTCCTCGAACGTGCAGGCCCTGATGTGGTGCGTCGGCGAGCTCGGTCTTCCCTATGAGCGGAAGGACGCCGGCTTCATCTACGGCGTCGTCGAGACGCCCGAGTACCGAGCGATGAACCCCAATGGCACGGTGCCGACGCTGCAGGACGGCGACGACCCGCCGCTCTGGGAGACCGGCGCGATCCTGCGCTATCTGGCCGCCGCCTATGGGCCGGAGGAGTTCTGGCCCGCCGATCCCACGGCCCGCGCGCAGGTCGACAAATGGGCGGAGTGGTCGAAGCTCAACATCGCGATGAACTTCACCGCGCCGATATTCTGGCGCGTCGTCCGCACGCCGCCGGAGCGACGCGACCCCGCCGCCATCCGCGACGCGCTCACCGCGCTCGGCAAGTATCTCGATATCGCGGAAGCCCGGCTCGCCGCCTTCCCGCACCTCGCCGGCGCGCACTTCACCCTGGCCGACATCCAGTTCGGCCATTGCCTCTTCCGCTATTTCGATATCGAGATCGAGCGGCCGGCGCGACCGCACATCAGGCAATATTACGAGCGGCTCACCGCGCGACCCGCCTTCCGCGAGCACGTGATGGTCTCCTACGCGGAGCTGCGGGACAGGCTCTAGACGGCGAGTTTCTGCGCCGGCGCCGCGGTGCCGGAGACCGGACGATAGATGCCCCGGTTGTCCGGCGCGGCCTGGAACTTGTCGCTGATACCCAGCACCGTCTCGGCGCCGCCGAGGTAGAGGAAGCCGTCCGGCGCCAGGATGCGATGCATCCGGCCCAGCACCGTGCCCTTGGTCGCCTGATCGAAATAGATCAGGACGTTGCGGCAGAAGATGACATCGAAGGTGCCGAGCGAGGTCGGGTCTTCCAGCAGGTTGAAGGTGCGGAAGCGCACGCGGCCGCGCAGACCGGCGTCGATCTGCCAGCGGTCGCCCTGCTGCTTGAAATACTTCACGAGATACTGGATCGGCAGGCCGCGCTGCACCTCGAATTGCGAATAGAGGCCGGCCTCGGCCTTCTCCAGGATCTCGGTGGAGAGATCGGTGGCGAGGATCTCGACCCGCCAGCCGGCGAGCTTCGCCTGCTGCTCGGCGAGCTGCATGGCAAGCGTATAGGGCTCCTGGCCGCTGGAGCAGGCGGCGCTCCAGATCCGGATCAGCTTCTTGTCGGCGCGCGCCTTGAGCAGCGCCGGCAGCACGAAGTTGTTGAACTGCTCGAAGGGCTTTATGTCGCGGAAGAAGAAGGACTCGTTGGTGGTCATCGCCTCGACGATCTCCTTCACGAGATCGCCGGTCGGACGGCTGCGCACGATCGGCACCATCTCGTCGAGCGACTTGAGATTGTGCTTGCGCGCCACCGGCAGCAGGCGGCTTTCCAGGAGATAGGCCTTGTCGCGCGTCAGCACGAGGCCCGAGCGGTCCTTCAGCAGCTTGCAGAGGAAATCGAAATCGTCGTTGGTCATGGGCCGCCAACGTGGCGAAGGAGGAAGGGCGCGATCTCGTCGATCGGCAGTACCGCGGAGCAGAGACCGGCGGTGGCGACGGCGCCCGGCATGCCCCAGACGACGCTGGTCTTCTCGTCCTGGGCGATCAGCGAGCCGCCGGCCGCAATCAACGCCTCGCCGCCCTTGAGGCCGTCCGAGCCCATGCCGGTGAGGATAACGCTCAGAACCTTGCGGCCATAGGCGCGCGCGAGGCTGCGCAGCATGGGATCGACCGCAGGACGGCAGAAGTTCTCCGGCGGCGACTTGGTGAGCTTGATCACCTTCTCCGCTCCCTGCGCGTCCACCACCATGTGGAAATCGCCGGGCGCGATGTAGATGCGGCCGCCCTTGATGGCTTCGCCATCCACCGCCTCTGCCGCCTTCAGATTGGTGAGCCGCTGGATGTGCTCAGCGAGGATGGTCGTAAAGGTGGGCGGCATGTGCTGCGTGATGAGCATCGGCTGCGCGATCCTGCCAAGCGCCTTCAGAAGCTTGAACAGCGCCTGCGGTCCGCCGGTCGACGAGCCGATCGCCACCACCTCCGGCCGCTCGATCGGCTGGGTGCGCAGCTTGAGCTCGCCGCTGCGGCCGATGGTCGGCACCAGCACCGGGCCGGAGCGCTCGCGCGCGGTCGCCGGCGCCGGTTGCGGCTCGCGACGTGACTGGCGGCGAGCATAGGCAAGCGCCTTCACCTTGTCCGTAAGGTCGCGCTTGAACTGGTCGGCGGTGGTGAGCGCCGAGGAGCCGGGCTTCGTCACATAGTCCGCGGCACCCAGCGACATCGCCTTCATGCTGACGGTGGCGCCGCGCTGGGTCAGCGTGGAGGCGACGATGATCTGGATGCCGGGTTTGGCCGCGATCAGCTTCGGGAGCGCGGTCAGCCCGTCCATGACGGGCATCTCGATGTCGAGGATGACGATCTCGATGTCCTGGCGCTGCACGGTGTTGATCGCCATCAGCCCGTCACCCACCGAGGCGACGATGGCGATGTCCGGATCGGCCTCGAGCGCGCGCGTCAGCAGCCCGCGGATGACCGCGCTGTCGTCGACCACCATGACGCGGTAGGGCGATCCCGATCGCCCTGCCGCCTTGGCACTGGTGCCCGAGCTGGAGACCGCGGCGACACCGCTCACAGCAATCCCACCTGCTGGAATTTCGTTTGAAGAATATCGCTGTCGAACGGCTTCATGATGTATTCGTTGGCGCCCGCCCCGATCGCTTCCTGGATGTGGGCGATGTCGTTCTCGGTGGTGCAGAACACCACGACCGGAGCGTCGCCGCCGCGCATCTTGCGGAGATTGCGCAGGAATTCGATGCCGCTCATGACCGGCATGTTCCAGTCGAGCAGGATCACGTCCGGCATATGCTTGGCACAGGCTTCCATCGCCAGCTTGCCGTCCGCCGCCTCGTCGATGGCGAAGTGCAGATCCTCCAGGATTCGCCTCGCCACCTTCCGAATGACTTTGGAATCGTCGACAATGAGACAGGACTTCATGTCCTGGTATCCCTTGCTAGTGACCTAGTAACGCGTCAGCCTGCGGTCGCGACCTAGGCCGCGACGGCACGAGTGGAGAAATCGAGCACGCGGGCAACGTCGAGGACGATCAGCAGCTGGCCATCGAGCCGGAAGATGCCGGCCGAGAGCTCGCGCCAGATCGGATCCAGCGTGGCGGGATTGCGCTCCGCCTCGCTGCCGGCAAGGCTCAGCACCTCGCCGACGGAATCCACCAGCATGCTGTAGAGCTCGCCGCCGTAATCGACCACGACGCTCATCGCCTGCTGCCCCTCCGACCGCGGCGGCAGGCCGAGGCGGGTCCGGATGTCGATCGCGGTGACGATGCGGCCGCGCAGGTTGAGCGAGCCGGCCACCTCGGGCGGGGCCAGCGGAATGCGGGTGATGCGCTGGGTCCCGAGCACGTCCTGCACCTGCAGCACCGGAATGCCGAAGAGCTGGTCGGCGATCGTCACCGAGACGAAGTCGCGCTGATCCGCACTGGCGCCCAGTTTGGTGCTCGCGGCCTCCGCGACAGGGGCGTCCTTGCTCATGCTGCACCTCGCTCGTGATTCAGCGTCTCGGAAAGTGTGGTCAACAGCGCGTCGCGATCGAACTTGGCGACGTAGTCAGTGAAGCCCGCAGCCCGGCCCCGATCGAGGTCCTTCGGCGTCGCGTGCGAGGAGAGCGCGACCAGCGGCGTGTGCTGCCACTTTCCGGCGCTGCGCACCGCGCTCGCGAACTCGAAGCCGTTCATGCCGGGCATCTCGATGTCGCTGACGATGACGTCGAATTCCTCGCCGGCCTCGCAGAGGCTGAGCGCGCGATCGCCCGACTCCACCGTGGTGACATCGTAGCCGGCGACCGAGAGCAGCGGCGTCAGCAGGTTGCGGAAGAACGGGCTGTCATCCACCAGCAGCACGCGCTTGCTCTTGTTCTTGGCGCCGAGCTCCGCCTCGCCGGCGGCGCGGAACCAGTCCTGGTAGGCCTGGGTCAGGTAGTGGCCGGCATCGATGAGCTCGGTCGCCTTGCCGGCAACGATGGCGCTGCCGATGAGGCCCGGCTGGTCGGCCATGAGCTCGATCTCGAGGTTCTCCTCGACGATATCGACGATCTCGTCGACCACCAGGCCCATGCTGCGGTCGTGGTCAGCGAAGACCAGGATCGGCTGGCGGCCTGATTCCCGCATCCGATAGCCGGGATCGGTCGCCACCAGCGGCATGAGCTTGCCGCGGTACTGCACCACCGGCTTGCCGTTGGAATTCTCGACCTGCGCCACGTCGATCTCCTCGAGGCGGGCGATGAGCGCCAGCGGCACGGCCTTCTGGCCACTCTCGCCGGCTCGGAACAGCAGCAGCGTGGTGCGCTGCTCGCGCGAGCCCGCGCGCACCTGGCTGTCTCCCAGCTTGGAGCCGTCGCTGACGGTGATCTCGCCGCTGGCAGCGGCAATCCCGTTGGGATCGAGGATCATGATCACGCTGCCGTCGCCGAGGATGGTATTTCCGGAGAACATGGCGATGTCGCGCAGGATCGGCGCCACCGGCTTCACCACGATTTCCTCGGTGTCGAACACGCGGTCGACGATGATGCCGAAAGTATAGGTGCCGACCTGAGTGACGACGATATAGGTCTCGCCGCCCTCGGTGCGCTTGCCGAGCTTCAGCATCTCCTGCAGCGACACCAGCGGCAGCAGCCGGTTGCGCAGGCGCAGCACCGGCGTCTCGTTCAGCATCTCGATGGTGTGCTCGGAGTTGGCGGCCGCGCGCACCAGCTCGACGACGCTGATCTGCGGGATGGCGAAGCGCTCGCCGGCACACTCGACGATGAGCGCTGAGACGATGGCGAGGGTGAGCGGGATCTTGATGGTGAAGGTCGAGCCCTTGAAGCGCTGGCTCTTCATCTCCACCGCGCCGCCGATCTTCTCGATGTTGGTGCGCACCACGTCCATGCCGACGCCGCGTCCGGAGACGCTGGTGACCTTGGCGGCGGTGGAGAAGCCGGCCTTGAAGATGTACTGCTGGATCTGCTGATCCGACATCGCGGCGACCTCGGTCTCGCTCGCGAGCCCGGAGGCGATAACCTTCTGCTTGATGCGGTCGAGATCGAGACCGCGGCCGTCGTCGGCGATCTCGATGATGATGTGGCCGCCCTCGTGATAGGCGTTGAGGGTGATGGTGCCGGTCTCCGGCTTGCCCTTGGCGGCGCGCTCGCCCGGCATCTCGATGCCATGGTCGGCGGAGTTCCGCACCATGTGGGTGAGCGGGTCCTTGATGAGCTCGAGCACCTGGCGGTCGAGCTCGGTCTCGGCGCCCAGCATGCGGAGGTCGATCTTCTTGCCGAGCTCGTGCGAGAGATCGCGGACGATGCGCGGCAGCTTCGACCAGGCGTTGCCGATCGGCTGCATGCGCGTCTTCATGACGCCTTCCTGCAGCTCGGTGGTGACGTGGGAGAGGCGCTGCAGCGGCGCGCCGAACTCGCTGTCCTTCTGGCTGCGCAGGATCTGCAGCAGCTGATTGCGGGTGAGCACCAGCTCGCTCACCATCGTCATCAGGTTCTCGAGCAGGTCGACGTTGACGCGGATCGACTGGGCGGCGACCGCCGACTCCTTGGCGTCCTTCGCCTCCTTGACGTCCTTGCGGTCTTTCGCGGGCGCCTCCTCGGCGGCCACGGCGACGACCGGCTCCGGCGTCTCCTCGACAGCGGCATGGGCCTCGACCACCGGCTCGGGCTGCTCGGCGACGACGGCAGGCACCGCCTCCTCTTCCACCTCGACCGGAACCGGCTCGGCCTTGACGGCCTCCGCCTTCGCGGCCTTCTTCTTCGGCGCCTTCGCCGGCTTCGCCGCCGGCGCCTCGGCGCCATTGGCCAGCGCGTTCAGGCGCTCGATCAGATCGGCGTCATTGCCCTCGGGCTCCGCCTCGGTCGCTTCGAGGACCGCCATGATCGACTTGATGTCGTCGAGCGACTCCAGGATGAGGCTCACCGCCGCCTCGTTCACCGGCAGCTCGCCGTCGCGGATCTTGCCGAGCACGTTTTCGGAGGCATGCGCCAGCGCCTCGAGGCGCGGCAGGCCAAGGAAGCCGCAGGTGCCCTTGATCGTGTGCACGAGCCGGAAGATGTTGCCGAGAAGCTCAGGGTCGTTCGGATTCTGCTCGAGCTTGACGAGCTCCACGTCGAGCACCGAGAGGTTCTCGTTGGTCTCGGTCAGAAAGTCTTTTAGCAAGTCGTCCATGGTCGCTCTCAGCCCTTGGAGGTGCAGCTGGCCGCTCGCGGCACGCGCGGAGGTAGCTGAAAGGTGACCGAGACCGATTAAGAAGCAGTTAGCGATCCCCTTGTGTTCCGGGCCCTTTTGCAGCACCGGCGGGGCGGCCGGCCGCAGAGCGGCCGGGATCCCAGGGAATCACCGCAACCTTGAAGAGAATACCGCCCGCCCCGGGCCGCTCTCGCCGAGGCCGCAGATGCCGCCGAGCTGCTCGGCGAATTTTGCGGTGACATACCCATGTATCGTCCGGGATGTCAGGTCCGCGGGCGAGACCGCCCCGGAGAGCGCCGCCACCATGTCCTGGTTCACCAGAACCGTGTCGCCGAGCGCTTCCACCGCAACACCGGCGGGTGAATTGGCGGCGGCCTGCACCACGATACGGCCGCCGCGCGGCAGGCTCTCGGCGGCGATCACCGCGAGATTGCAGGCGATCCGCTGCCATTCCGGAGTCAGCGCCGAGACGCCCTCACCCCATTCGCCGGTCACTTTGCCGCCCTCGAGGAGCCCCATCAGCAAATCACGCGGCCGCATGTTGCCGGCGACCGGCGTGGTGCCGTAGGCGAAGCGATAGAACTGCAGCCGGCGCGACGCGGTACGCGCGCTCTGGCCGATCAGCCCCATCGCCTCGCGCACGAAGTCCGGATCGTCCTCGTCGAGGAGCTCGACGCCGTTGCTCACCGCGCCGACGGGGCTCACCATCTCATGGCAGAAGCGAGCACACAGCAGTTCGAGCACGCGCAGTTCGATCATGAGCCCCCGCCTGTTTGGAAACACGCCACGCGCCTGGGCGGCCCGCGGCTTGAGGTCTATAATGATGCCCAGCAATGGGCGTGACAACCGCCCCTGACGGATCCCTCGTGGAGGCGAGCTCCCGTGATCGATCGATTGGTTCCCGGAACGCGCGTGCGCCATCCCGGCGAGCCGGACTGGGGCATCGGCCAGGTCCAGTCCGCGATCGGTCACCGCGTCACCGTCAATTTCGAGCATGCTGGCAAGCAGCTGATCAACACCGAGCTGGTCCGGCTCGTTCCTCTCGACGAGGACGAGCGGTCGCGGCGCTGACCCCTGACCCGGAGGCACCTCCTGATGAAGATGTTCGATCTCACCGGCCGCGTCGCCCTCGTCACCGGCGGCAATGGCGGCATCGGTCTCGGCATGGCCGAGGGCCTCGCCGAAGCGGGCGCCGCCGTGATGGTCGCCGGGCGCAACAAGGCCAAGAACGAGGCTGCGGTGGCGACGCTGCAGAAGCTCGGCGCCAAGGCGGCGGCGATCGAGGTGGACGTGACGCGCGAGGCCGACTGCCGTGCCATGGTGGAGGTGACGGTCAGCAAATTCGGCGGCCTGCAGATCCTCGTCAACAATGCCGGCACCAACATCCGCAAGCATCCGGAGGAGGTGTCGCTGGCGGAATGGCGGACGGTGCTGGACACCAATCTCACCAGCGCGTTCATGGCCTCCCAGGCGGCGTTTCCGGCGATGCAGAGCGCGGGCTTCGGCAAGGTGATCAGCATCGGCTCGATGATGTCGATCTTCGCCGCGCCCTTCTCGCCGGCCTATGCCGCCAGCAAGGCGGGGATCGTGCAGTTCACCAAGTCGCTGGCGACCGCCTGGGCCAAGCACAACATCCAGGCCAATTCGGTGCTGCCGGGCTGGATCGACACCGAGCTCACCCGCGGCGCGCGCCGCCAGGTCGAGGGGCTGCACGAGCGCGTGCTGGCGCGCACGCCAGCGGGCCACTGGGGCGATCCCAGGCATTTCGCCGGCACCGCCGTGTTCCTGGCAAGCGCCGCCTCCGACTTCGTCACCGGCGCGGTGATCGCGGTCGACGGTGGATACTCCTCGCTGGGCTAACTCTCCCCCAGCACCTTCAACAGCTGCTCCGCCGCGGCCAGATCCTCGGGCCGGTTGGTGTTGAAGAAGGGATCGATCTCGCCGACCGGGAAATCCACCTGAGCCAGGCTGTAGCGGCCAGTGAAGCGGTCGACCTTGCGGATCTCCTCGTCGATCAGCGCATGGCGAAGCTCGGCGCGGAGATCGAGCGGCCAGAGACCGAAGACCGGATGCGCCTGGCCCGCAGAGACGGCGCAAGCGAGGCGACAGCGCCCGCCGCCGAGGCCGGCCAGCAGCCGCGGCACCAGATCGCGCGGCAGGAAGGGCGCGTCGGTGGCGAAGCTCGCAACATGGGTAACTCCCGCGAGGCCCGCCGCCCAGTCGAGGCCCGCCAGCACGCCGGCGAGTGGGCCGGCGAAACCCGGCACGCTGTCGGCGATGACCGGCAGACCGAAAGCGGCGAAACGCGCGGGATCGCCATTGGCGTTGAGGGCAAGCGCCGCCACCTGCGGCCGCGCGCGCTCGATGACGCGGGCGAGGATCGGCTTGCCGTCGAGGAGCCGCAGCGACTTGTCGCCACCGCCCATGCGGCGCGACTGGCCGCCGGCAAGGAGCACGCCGGCGATGCGCACGCCGTGCGGCTCAGTCGGCATTCTCGGCGAGGCTTGCCTTGCGCTGCAGGCGCGGGCTTTCGTTCTCTGCCGCGCCCGCGCCGCCGTCGAAGACGATGCGGCTCTCGCCGGCGAGCGCCACGAAGCGCTTGCCCTTGGCGCGGCCGATCAGCGTGAGGCCGGCGCGGCGCGCGAGATCGACGCCCCAGGCGGTGAAGCCCGAGCGCGAGACCAGGATCGGGATCCGCATCTGCACCGTCTTGATCACCATCTCCGAGGTGAGCCGGCCGGTGGTGTAGAAAATCTTCCCCGCGGGCGAGACGCCGTGGAGATGCATGTAGCCCGCGATCTTGTCGACGGCGTTGTGGCGGCCGACATCTTCCATATAGACGAGCGGCCGGTCCTCCTCGCAAAGCACGCAGCCGTGGATGGCACCGGCGGCGAGATAGAGGCTGGGCGCGGTGTTGATCTTCTTCGTCAGCTGATAGAGCCAGGACGTCCTGAGCACCGCGTCCGCCGGCAGCTCGATCTCGTCGAACTTCTCCATGAGATCGCCGAAGACGGTGCCCTGGGCGCAGCCGGACGTGAGCGTCTTCTTGCGCAGCTTCTTCTCGAAGTTGGTGCGCCGCTCCGTGCGCACCACCACGGTTTCGAGATCCTCCTCGTAGTCGATGTCAGTCACCTTGTCGTCGGCGCGCAGCATGTTCTGATTGAGGAGGTACCCGACGGCGAGATAGTTCGGGTGATCGCCGATTGTCATCATGGTGACGATCTCCTGGCCGTTAAGGAACAGCGTCAACGGCCGCTCCATCACCACGGCGGTCTCGACTTGCTTGCCGTCCTGATCGATGCCCACGACCTTGCGCGTGAGGCGCGGATCGTCAGGGTCGGGCTTGATGGCGAATTCCGCTGGATGCATGTCCCGAATCATGAGACCGCCGAGCCGCCCAGACAAGGCAGGTCCCGGAGAGGGAGGCTCCCGTATGTGTGTTGAGCATTTTTCATGAAACGCAGCCCTTTCGGCCAAAAACTACTCCAGATTGATTCCAATATGATTACCTCTTCTTAAGGTGTAACCGCTCACAATTTGGCGATCTTCACCTCACTTTGGGAGATTTGCCGATGCAGCGCTTCGCCCGCCTGTTCCTGCCGCCGATTTTCGCCTCCCTTCTGGCCCTGGCGCCGGGCGTCGCTCTGGCCGCCGGCGAGCACGGCACCGCCGACGAAGCGAAGGCGATGGTCGAGAAGGCGGTCGCCTACATCAAGCAGGTCGGCCCCGAGAAGGCGTTCGCCGCCATCGACGACAAGTCGAACAAGGACTTCCATGATCGCGACCTCTACGTCTTCGTGCGCAGCATGGACGGCAACACAGTCGCGCACGGCGCCAACCCCGGCCTCATCGGTCATACCAACCTCGAGCTCAAGGACGCGGACGGCAAGCTCTACAACAAGGAAATGATCGACACTGCCAACACCAAGGGCAGCGGCTGGGTCGACTACCGCTGGCCCAACCCCGTCTCGCACAAGATCGAGCCGAAGTCTTCCTTTGTCGAGAAGGCGGGCGACTACGTCGTCGGCGCCGGCTTCTACAAGGATTGATCGGCCACCCGCCTCCCCGGACTCAAGGACATTGCAAACAGACGCCAGGAGGACGCCACGGTGCTCAGGTTCGACGACTATTCCATCCGTCTGAAAATGTTCCTGGCACCGAGCTTCCTTCTGGCGGCCTTGGTGGGGCTTGCCGTCTACACGCTGATGCTGCTCAACAGCAATGAGCGGCATCTTACCGAGCTCAGCGACGGCGCGTTTCAACGCGCCATGCTCGTGGGCGCGCTGGACAGCCGGCTCAATGCCGTGCACGCCCATCTCTACCGGCTGACCTCGATCGCCAGCAACGACACCAGCACCGAGCGAAAACAGGCGGCGGCAAACGCGCTCACCAAGGAGATCGCCGGAATCCCGCAGTCGCTGAAGGCGGCCGAGGACATCTCCGCCGGCGACGCCGAGACCGCACCGCTGCTGCAGGCGCTCGGCAAGACGCTGAAGAACTACACCGATGCCGGTCAGCAGGTCATCGCCATGGCGGCCTTCGACGCCGCCACAGCGTCGATCTTCATGGGCAATGCCGACGAGGCCTATGGCGACGCGGTGAAGCAGATCGCGAAGCTCAACGACATCGTCCAGAGCCGCAAGACCCAGATGGTCGCTGCAACGCATCAGGAGATCGGCAACGCCCGGATCTTCTATATGGCCGCGCTCGCGATCGTGTCGCTGATCGCCATCACTGCGGTCTGGCTGGTCAGCAACCGGATCTCGCGGCCGGTGATCGTGATGGCGGGGGTCATGCGCAAGCTCGCCGGTGGCGAGCTTGCCACCGAGACTCCCTATACCGGGCGCAGGGACGAGATCGGCGCCATCGCGTCGGCAGTCCAGGTCTTCAAGGAGACCGCGGTCGAGGCCGAGCGGATGACCGCCGAACGCGAGCGCCAGCGGGTGGAGCAGCAGGCCCATGCCGAGCGTCTCGCCGAACTCGCCCAGGTCTTCGACGCCAAGGTCACCGGCGTCCTCAATACCGTCACCCAGGCCGCGACCGAGCTGCAGTCCACCGCAGAAGCGATGGCGAGCACCGCCGAGGAGACCAGCCGGCAGTCGACCGCCGCGTCGAAAGCGTCAGACCGCGCGGCGCTCAACGTGCAGACCGTCGCCACCGCAACCGAGGAGCTCGCCTCCTCCGTCAGCGAGATCGGCCGCCAGGTCGCGCTCTCGACCAATGTCGCCACCAAGGCGGTCGCCGAGGCGGACAAGACCAACGCCACCGTCAAGGGCCTCGCCGAGGCCTCGCAACGGATCGGACAGGTGGTCGAGCTCATCAACTCGATCGCGAGCCAGACCAATCTTCTCGCCCTCAACGCCACCATCGAAGCGGCGCGCGCCGGCGAGGCCGGCAAAGGCTTCGCCGTGGTGGCATCGGAGGTGAAGAACCTCGCCAGCCAGACCTCCAAGGCGACCGAGGAGATCGGCACCCAGATCACGGACATGCAGACCGTGACGCAAGAGGTGGTGACCGCGATCCAGGCCATCGGCGGCGTCATCGCCGAGATGAATCAGATTGCCGCCACCATCGCCTCTGCCGTCGAGGAACAGGGCGCGGCAACGCAGGAGATCGCGCGCAATGTCCAGGAGGCGGCGATCGGCACCAGCGAGGTCTCGCAGAACGTCAGCGGCGTCACCAACGCCGCCGGCGAGACCGGCCAGGCCGCAAACCAGGTGCTGCAATCGGCCGAGGCGCTGTCCCGACAGGCCGGGGATCTGCGCGGCGAGGTCGACCAGTTCCTGGCGGGCGTGCGCGCGGCCTAGTCAGAAGACCATCGCGCTTACCGGCCGCCGCCCGGCGGCCGGTTCCAGCGGATCACCACCCGCACCATCCAGACCACGACCGCCAGGAACCCTGCCGATATCAGCAGGGCGAGCAGCCCCAGGCCGACGGCATGGGGATCGCCGATCGCCATCACCCCGGCGATGCCGAAGCATGTCCCTGGCAGCAGCAGCACCAGGGCGCAGAGCAGGGTGATGATCTGGCCGGCTTTCATGGCGCGGGGCCACCAGGACTCGCCCGGCGCCGGCGGAACGCGGCCCAGAAGCAAAGGGCTGCCACGGCCATGATGATCAGCCCGATGATGAGCAGCGGCGGACCGATGCTCGAATAATCGCCGCTGTCGGCGGTCATGCCGATGCCGAAGAACAGGAAGCAGCCCCCGGGGAGCAGCAGCAGGATGGCGAGGATGAGGCTCGCGATCTGCCACCCGCTCATCGGCGGCGGGCGGAATTGCTCCGATGGTGAGGGCTCGCTCATCGCGTCAGCCCCGGCCGGTGGAACATGTTGTAGGTGTCGAAGGGAATGATGCGATCGGGCGTCACGAAATGGATGCAGGAGCGCTTGACGCCGGCGAGGCAGAAGTTGAAGCGGTCGAGGAAGCTCACGACGGTGACGCGGAAGACGCGGTCATAGCCGAGCGATGCCGGCACCTCCACCAGCGGCAGGCAGCACAGCACTTCCTGCAGCACGTTTGCCGACTGCTGACCCGCGCAGGAAAGCGACAGCAGCTCGATCAGCAGCTTGCGCATCTCCGGCCGCCCCTCGAAGGTGACCGCGTTGGGCGCCTGCTGCACCAGCACCTCCTGCGGAAAGAGACGCGTCACCGGCACCACTTCCGAGCCGGCGCGAAGACCGTATCCGATGGAGATGGCGTCAGGGTTGCAGGGCAGCGGGATCAGATCGTCCTCGCCGAAGACGCTCCATTGATCGATGATGGCGCGGCGGATCTCCGACAGCACGATGCGATTGACCGCAGGATCGTAGCCCTCGTTGCGCCCGGCATCCTGCACCGGCTGGAAGGTGACGCCGCGCACGCAGGACCACCCCTGGGCGTGGCGCAGCACCTCGCCGATCTCGCGATCGTTGACGCCCTTGCGGATGACGCAAACCAGCGTCGTCGAGATGCCGGCCTCCTCCAGATTCTCCAGGGCGCGCTCGCGCACGCGACGGAGATCGACGCCGCGGATCGTCTGCAGTGCCTCCTTGGAGAGCGCGTCGAACTGCAGATAGACCTCGAAGCCGCGCTTCATCTCCGCCAGATCAGCCACGAAACCGGGATCATTGGCGATCCGGATGCCGTTGGTGTTGAGCATGAGATGGCGGATCGGCCGCGCGCGGGCGGCGCGAAGGATGTGCAGGATCTGCGGATGGATCGTCGGCTCGCCACCGGAAATCTGCAGCAGGTCCGGCTGCCCCTCGCTCTCCACCAGCAGGTCCAGCATGCGCTCGATCTCCACGAGGCTCCGGTTGCCGGTAAGAGCGGGCGAGGAGCCGGCGAAGCAGGTGGGACAGGAGAGGTTGCAGGTCTCGTTCACCTCGAGCAGCGCCAGGCAGCTGTGCTGCTCGTGATCGGGACAGAGGCCGCAATCGTAGGGGCATCCCCTGTCGATCCGGGTATGGAACTTGAGCGGCACGTCGCCGGGCTTCAGGAAATCGCGGCAGCGCTTCCAGTAGCGCGCCTCCGTCGAGACCAGGGTCTTCTGCACGCCGTGCTCGGCGCAGCGCTTCTGGTAGAAGACACTTTCGCCTTCCTGCAGGATCTTCGCCGGCACCAGGGCGAGGCAGATCTCGCAGAGCGAGGTGGTCTGGCCCAGGAAGATGTAGGGCCGCGGCTTGCGGACCGGCGCGGCGGCGCTCAGATGCGCAGCGGCGCCGAGGTCGCTGAGGTCGTGCATGGCTCGGCCATCTCCTTGCGGGCGCAGAGGATCGCGTAGGCGACGAGAGCTAGCGACAAAAGGTGGAACAGGTTGAGCGGGCCCAGCACGGTTCCGTAGGGCTTCAGGAACTCCCAGAGGAAGCGCTGGCCGGCATAGACCGCGATGAACAAGTAGAACCCCGCGCGGAGCGCCAGCGGATGCCCACGGCGCAGCAGAACGAGGAACGCCGCGAGGAACAGCGCCATGGCGCCGGACTCATAGAGCTGCACCGGATGGCGGGGAATGCCGTCGCCGAAATCGATGCCCCACGGGAGCGCCGTCGGCGTGCCGTAGGTCATGTCGCCGAGGCCGGCGAGAAAGCAGCCGACGCGCCCCACCATGATCGCCGCCGCGAGGGGCACCACCAGCGGCAGGCCGGTCGAGCCGCGGATGCCGCTGGCGGCCTTCAAGGCCTCGACCGCGACGATGCCGCCGGCGAGGGCGCCCTCGATGCTGCGGGCGATGCCGTCGACACCAGTGAGCCAGAGATTGAGCGAGCCGAAGAGGTAGGCCCCCGCCGTCACGCCGAGGGTCGCCACCGGCAGGTATAGCGGATGGCGCTGCCACGGCGCTGGTGCCGAGGCCGGGAGACGCACCCAGCGGAAGGCCGCCAGCCCCGCCAGCAGCGCCAGCACGTCGAAGAGGCTGTGGACGAGCAGCGGATCCTCCCCTGGACCCGCGCAATCGCCGGTCCCCTCCTCAACTCTGCCCGAAGCCCGCCCCTCCCGCAAATTCGCCGGACGCGACCCTATATTAGATGCTATAGCGCTCATGGCCTCCGGGACGGCTTGCCAGGGGGCTGCTTTTGCTGGATCTTCGTGGACGCATGCAGGACCCATTCGGCAGGAATATCAGCTACTTGCGGGTCTCGGTCACGGACCGATGCGACTTCCGCTGCGTCTATTGCATGAACGAGGACATGACCTTCCTGCCGAAGGCCGAGATCCTGACGCTGGAAGAGCTCGACCGCGTCTGCAGCGCTTTCATTCGCCTGGGCGTGCGCAAGCTCCGGTTGACCGGCGGCGAGCCGCTAGTGCGGCGCGGCATCATGACCCTCGTCCGCGGTCTGGGCCGGCACCTGCAGACGGGCGCGCTCGAGGAGCTCACCCTCACCACCAATGGCAGCCAGCTCGGCCGCTACGCCGAGGAGCTTCGCGACGCCGGCGTCAAGCGGATCAACGTTTCCCTCGATACCCTCGATGCGGAGAAGTTCACCGCCATCACCCGCTGGGGCCGGTTCGGCCAGGTGATGGAAGGGATCGCGGCCGCGAAGCGGGCGGGCCTCGCGGTCAAGATCAACACCGTGGCGCTCCGCGGCGTCAACGACGACGAGTTCCACCGCCTCCTCGAATGGTGCGCCGGCGAGGGCTTCGACCTCACCTTCATCGAGGTGATGCCGATGGGCGAGGTCGGCAGCGAGACGCGCCTCGACCAGTACCTGCCCCTCAGCATGGTGCGCGCCGAGCTCCAGCGCCGCTGGACCCTCGACGAGAGCGATTTCCGCACCGGCGGCCCGGCGCGCTACTACAGGGTGCGGGAGACCGGGCAGCGGGTCGGCATGATCACCCCGCTCACCCATAATTTCTGCGAGAGCTGCAACCGCGTGCGGCTGACCTGCACCGGCACGCTCTTCATGTGCCTGGGCCAGGAAGATGCCGCCGATCTCCGTGCGCCGCTGCGCGCCTCGGAGAGCGATCAGCCGCTGGAGGCGGCGATCGATGAGGCGATCGGACGCAAGCCCAAGGGCCACGATTTCGTCATCGACCGCCGGCACCGCCGCCCCGCGGTCGGCCGGCACATGAGCGTCACGGGCGGCTGAGCCGCCGCCCTCCCCGCGCATCCACCCCGAACCTTCAGAGCCGCCCTTGGCCTTCTTCACCCATCCGCCGAGAAAGATCGCCTTCGTCGCCAGCGAGCACGCGACCGCCCAAGCCGCGCTTGCCGAGCTCTCCGGGCTCTACGGCAACGCCACCCCCGAGGAGGCCGAGGTGATCGTGGCGCTCGGCGGTGACGGCTTCATGCTGGAGACGCTGCACCGCTTCCTCGACCGCGGCATGCCGATCTATGGGTGTCACCGCGGCAGCGTTGGCTTCCTGATGAACAACTACGAGGCCGAGGGCCTGCCCGAGCGTCTCGCGCGCGCAGAGCCGGTGACGCTGCATCCCCTGGAGATGCGCGCCACCGACAAGAACGGCAAGCATCACCGCGCGATCGCCTTCAACGAGGTGTCGCTGCTGCGCCAGGAGCGCCAGGCGGCGAAGCTGCGCATCCGCGTCGACGGCGTGGTCCGCATCGAGGAGCTGATGAGCGACGGCGTGCTGGTGGCGACCCCGGTGGGATCGACCGCCTACAATCTCTCGGCCCATGGGCCGATCGTCCCGCTGGGCGCCGATCTTCTGGCGCTGACGCCGATCAGCGCCTTCCGGCCGCGCCGGTGGCGCGGCGCGCTGCTGCCGCGCTCGGCCCAGGTGCACGTCGATGTGCTGGAAGCGGAGAAGCGGCCGGTGAGCGCCACCGCCGACTTCACGGAGGTGCGCGCGGTGCTGGAGGTGGAGGTGCGCGAGAACCGCGCCATCTCCCGGACCGTGCTGTTCGACCCCGAGCACAAGCTCGAGGAGCGCATCCTCAAGGAGCAGTTCGAGACCTGATCGGTGGCGTCAGCCGGACGACAGCCGCGTCCGGATGAAACCGGCGAGCGCCGCCAACAGATCGTCGAGATCCGCCTTGAGGCGCGGGAAATTGGCGTTCCGCTGGAAGGTCGCCTCTTCCATATAGAGCTTGCGGTTCACCTCGATCTGCAGGCTGTGGGCGTTGTCCTGCGGCCGGCCGTGACGGCGCACCAGCTCGACGCCCTTGTAGGGGTCGTTGATGCGGACATCGTAGCGCCGCTGCTGCAGGAAATCCGCCACGAAGCGAGTGAGCTCCGGCGCGCAGGTGGTGCCGTCGCGATCGCCGAGCACGAAGTCCGCGCGCGGAATGCCGGCCCCCTCGCTCGCCATCTCGTTGCTGACGCTTTTCATCGAGTGGCAGTTGATGTGCCAGAGGCCGCCGAACTGGCCATGAAGCCGGCTCGCCACCGCCTGCAGCTCGGCATGGTAAGGGACGTAGTAGCGGTCGATCCGCGCCTGCACCTCGGCAACCGTCAGCTTCCGGTCATAGACCGGCAGCTCCGGCACCGCCAGCCGGCGGATCAGCCCCATGCCGAGCCGCGTCTTGTCCCCCGGCGTGAGCTTCCGCGGCCAGGGACCATCGAGCAGCCGCTCGTCGATGTCGCCGACGTCGCGATTGGCGTCGATGTAGCTGCGCGGGAAATAGGCTCCGATGAGCGTGGCGCCCTGCGCGGCGGCGCCGGCGTAGAGCTCGTCGACGAAAGTGTCCTCGGCGCTCCGCAGCACCTCCACCGGACAGCTGTAGCGGAAATCCGCCGGATATTCGGTGCCGCTGTGCGGGGAGTCGAAGACCAATGGGAGCTCCGGCACAGCGGGATCCTGGCGATAGAGAACACCGGGAAGGATGCGGGGCGGTGGCGTCATGAGATCAGCCTCGCTCGTTGAGATGACAGGCGGAGAGACGTCCCGGCGCGATCTCCCGGAGCGCCGGCGCTTCGCGGCGGCAGCGGTCCATGGCGTGGGGACAACGCGGGTGGAAGTGGCAGCCCGGCGGCGGGTCGAGCGGCGACGGGATCTCGCCCTTCACGGGAGCAAAGCTGCGCCGGCGCCGGTCGAGACGCGGCACTTCCGCGAGAAGCGCCTGCGTATAGGGATGATTGGGTTGCCGGAACAGCTCCTCGGTCGGCGCACTCTCCACGATCCGCCCCAGATACATGATCAGTATACGGTCCGCTATGTGCTCCACCACGCCGAGGTCATGGCTGATGAAGAGATAGGCAAGATCGAGCTCTTCCCGCAAACGGACGAAGAGATTGATCACCTGCGCCTGGATCGAGACGTCGAGCGCCGC
Organism: Allostellaceae bacterium; assembly: GCA_035507155.1. Lineage (GTDB taxonomy): Bacteria > Pseudomonadota > Alphaproteobacteria > ATCC43930 > CGMCC-115725 > DASZHJ01. Next base: position 10,629 of record DATJOK010000292.1, on the reverse strand, counting down.
CACCGGCTCGTCGCAGACGACGAACTCCGGCTCGACCGCAAGGGCACGCGCGATGCCGACGCGCTGGCGCTGCCCGCCGGAGAACTGGTGCGGATAACGCGTCTTGTAGCTGGGGTCGAGTCCCACGCGACGGAGAAGATCGTCGAGCCGGCGATCGAGGTCGCGGCGCGCTACCAGGCGGTGGACGCGCGGCGCCTCGCCGACGATCTCGCGCACCTTGAGGCGGGGATTGAGCGAGGCAAACGGATCCTGGAAGATCATCTGCGCCCGAAGCTGAGCGCGCCGTCGCTCCTCGCGGCCGAGGCTCCCGCGATCGACGCCCCTCAGGAGCACGACACCATCACTCGGCTCGTAGAGGCCGACCACGAGGCGGCCGAGCGTCGACTTGCCGCATCCGGATTCACCGACGAGACCCACGACTTCGCGCGGAAAGACGGTGAGATCTATCCGATCGACGGCATGAACGACCCGCTCGCTGACGGTGGCGCCGAGGCTTCGCGCCATGCGCTCGGCGAGATCGAGCGGCCGCGCGAAGCGCTTGGAGACCTGACGCAGCTCGACCAGCGGCGCCGCGCTCATGACACCACCTCCAGATACGGATGGAAGCAGCGCACGAGGTGCCGCGCGGGCAGCGGCTCCAGCTCCGGCATCACGAGACAGCGGTCATCAGCACGCGTGCAGCGCGTCCGGAAGCTACAGCCTACCGGCAGCTTCAGCGGCGAGGGCGTCATGCCCGGAATCTGCTGCAGCGGTACCCCGCGGCGGTTACGGCTCGGCACCGAGCCGATGAGACCCCTCGCATAGGGATGGAGCGGGTGGTCGAGCACCGCATCGACCGGGCCCTGCTCGACGATCCGGCCCGCATACATCACGGCGACGCGATCGGCGAGCCCGCCGACCACGGCGAGATCGTGGGTGATCCAGATCAGCGCCGTGCCGCTCTCGGCGCATAGCTTGCGTACCTCGTGCAGGATCTGCGCCTGGATGGTGACGTCGAGGGCGGTGGTGGGCTCGTCGGCGATCAGCAGAGAGGGACGGTTGAGGAGCGCGATCGCGATCGCGACCCGCTGGCGCATGCCGCCGGAGAACTGGTGCGGATAGGCCGAGAGACGCTCCTCGGCGGCGGGAATGCCGACGCGCGCCAGCCCGTCCCGCGCCAGCTCCCGCGCCTCCGTCGTGGTGACATCGGGATGGTGCGCGCGGATCGCCTCCGCCATTTGGGTCTCGATCCGCAGCACCGGGTTCAGCGTCATCATCGGATCCTGGAAGATCATGGCGATGCGCTCGCCGCGCAGCGCCCGGAGCCGCCCCTCCGGAAGCCGCGTCAGGTCCTCGCCCTCGAAGAGGATGCGACCGCCGACGATGCGGCCGGGCGGATCGACGAGGCCCAGGATCGAGAAGCCGGTGACGGATTTTCCCGAGCCGGACTCGCCGACGATGCCCAGCACCTCTCGACGCCCCACGGTGAAGCTGACGCCGTCAACCGCCCGCACGACGCCGAGGCGGGTGAAGAAGTGCGTGCGAAGTCCCTCGACGACCAGCAGGGGCTCGGAGGGGCCGGCGCTCATGTCTGCAGGCGCGGATTGAGCACGTCGCGCAGCCGGTCGCCCACGAGGTTGATGGCGACGATGGCGATGAGGAGCGCGACGCCGGGGAAGAAGCTGATCCAGTACTTCCCGCTCATCATGTATTCGAAGCCGTTGGCGATGAGGAGGCCGAGCGACGGTTCGGTGATCGGCAGGCCGATGCCGAGGAAGGAGAGCGTGGCCTCGAGCGCGATCGCATGCGCCACTTGCACCGTCATCACCACGATCAGCGGCGGCAGACAGTTCGGCAGCAGATGATGCAGCATGATGCGCGTATCGCCGAGAGCAAGGCAGCGCGCCGCCTCGACATATTCCTTGCGCCGCTCCACCAGCGCCGAGCCGCGGACGGTGCGGGCGAAATAGGCCCATTGCACCACCACGAGAGCGAGGATGATCTTGCCGACGCCCTGCCCCAGCAGCGCCAGCAGAATGAGCGCCACCAGGATCGCCGGGAAGGAGAGCTGCAGATCGACGATCCGCATGATCAGGCTCTCGACACGGCCGCCCATATAGGCGGCGACGAGGCCGAGCGCGGTGCCCACCGCGAGCGCGAAGACCGCGCTCAGCGCACCCACCGCGAGGCTGGTGCGCAGCCCGTAGAAGATCGCCGACAGCATGTCGCGGCCCTGGTCGTCGGTGCCGAGCCAGTAGGTCATGCCCTCGGCGGACTGCGATCCCGGCGGCAGGCGGCCATCGAGCAGGTCGAGGGAGGCGAGATCGTAGGGATTCTGCGGCGAGATCAAGGGCGCGAAGAGCGCGACGAAGATCACCGCCAGCAGCAGCACGAGCCCCGCCGTGGCGAGGCGCGAGGCAAGAAAGTCGGCGACGAAGCGGCGGAGCGGAGTCTCCGGGCTCTCTTTTGCCGGCGCGATTTCGTCGTCGGCCGCTGCGGTCATGCCGAGGCCTCGCCGTAGCGCACGCGCGGATCAAGGAGCGAGTAGAGGATGTCGACCGCGAGGTTGATCAGGATCACCAGGAACACGGTCATCATCAGATAGGCCACGATCACCGGGCGATCGAGGACGGTGATCGAGGAGATGATCAGCCGGCCGATGCCGGGCCAGGCGAAGATCGTCTCGGTGACGACGGAAAATGCGATGACGGCACCGGTCTCGAGGCCGAGCACGGTCACGATCGGGATCAGGATGTTCTTCAGCACGTGGACACCGACGACGCGGCTCTGGCTCAACCCCTTGGCGCGGGCGAACTTGATATAGTCCATGTGGACGACCTCGCGCGTGCCCGACGCCGCGAGCCGGATCACCAGAGCGATGCGCGAGAGCGCCAGATTGACCGCCGGCAGCAGGATGTGCCTCAGCCCGTCCCAGGTGAGGATGCTCAGATCGACGCCGAGCACGTTCACGGTCGCACCGCGGCCGGTCGACGGCAGCCAGCCGAGCTCCACCGCGAAGATCATGATCAGCATGATGCCGACCCAGAAGGTCGGCAGGCTGAAGCCCAGGATCGAACCGGCGGCGATGGTCCGCGAGACCGCCGTCTCTGGCTTCAGCCCGACGTAGAGACCGAGCGGGAGCCCGAGCACAACCGAGAGGACGATCGCGCTGAAGGCGAGCTCCAGCGTCGCCGGCAGTCGCTCCGCGATCAGCCGCAGCGCCGGCTCGTTGAACACGAAGGAGACGCCAAGATTGCCGTGTAAGGCATTGATAACAAATATGAAATATTGCTCCCAGAGCGGCTTGTCGAGACCGAGCGCGGCGGTGGCGCGGGCGATCTCCGCCTGATCCGCCTGCGGGCTGATCAGGATGTCGACGGGATTGCCGATGGCGAAGACGCCGACGAACACCAGCGCCGACATCACCACCAGCACCACCGCGCTCTGCATCAGCCGACGGATGATGAAGACGGTCACGAGGTTGAGTCCTGGCGGGCTATCTGCGGAGTTCGTGACCCACGCCCCGCCGCCCCACCCTCCCCCTCAAGGGGGGAGGGGTGATGGGGGTTGAGACCCGAGCAATCCCCTCCCCCTTTGAGGGGGAGGGTCAGGGAGGGGGGCGACGCAGGCCTCACTTCTTCACGGGATGAATGTCGAAGGCCTGGGTGTACTGGCTGGCGTTGCCCTCGAAGGTGAGATCTTTGCGCATGCCCCAGATGGTCACTTCGTAGTGCAAGGGAATGATGCCGACGTCGCCGATCCCCACCTCCGTCGCCTGCTGCAGCAGCAGCGAACGCTGGCCGTCGTCCACCGTCTCCAGCGCCTGCTGCAGGAGATCATCGAGCTTGGGATCGGAGAAGCGGCCACGATTGGCGGTGCCGAAACCCTTCGCCGGATTGTTGGTGGCGAGCAGCGATTTCAGCGGCGAGGACGGCTCGCCGGTATCGGCGCCCCAGCCCAGCAGCATGAAGCTGAACTCCAGCTTCGAGGCGCGGGTGAAATAGACCGCCTGGGGCATCGCCTGAACGTCGGTCTTGATGCCGACGCGGGTCAGCATCTGCGCCACCGCCTGCGCCACCTTCTCGTCGTTGACGTAGCGGTCGTTGGGGCTGTGCAGCGTGATCTTGAAGCCGCCGGGATAGCCCGCCTCGGCCAGCAGCTTCTTGGCGCCCTCGGGATCGTATTTCTCCGGCTTGAGCTTGGGGCTGACGCCAAAGAAGCCGTCGGGCAGCAACTGACCCGCCGGGATCGCCGCACCCTCCATCACCCGATCGACGATCGCCTGGCGGTTGATCGCCTTGGAGATCGCGAGCCGCACCCGGCGATCCTTCAGCGGGTTCTTGTCGAGCGGCTTGCCGTCATTGTCAAAGACGAAGGGCGAGTGGTCGCGGTTGCTGTCGAGATGCAGATAGACGACGCGGTTCGACACCGCCTTGACGATGCGCAGCTTCGGATTGGCCTCCAGCTGCTTCAGATCCGCCGTCGGCACGTTCTCGATGAAATCGACGTCGCCGGCCAGCAGCGCCGCGACACGCGCGGCGTTGTTGGTGATCGGCCGGAACGTGACTTTCGACCAGTCGGGCCTCGGTCCCCAGTACTTGTCGTTGCGCGCCAGCACGAGCCGGTTGCCAGGCACCCATTCCACGAACTTGAACGGACCGGTGCCGATGGCGGCGCTGCCCTTGTTGAAATCTTCCGTGGTTTTGCCTTCCACCACGCGCTTCTCCTGGATCGCGATGGTGGAGAGATCGTTCGGCAGCAGCGGATAGGGCGTGCCGGTATTGATGTGGAGCGTGAGCGGGTCGACCACCTCGATGCTCTTCACCGCCTTGGTATAGATCGCGAAGGAGGCCGGGCTGTTCGGCACTTTGTCGGCGCGGCCGATGGAGAAGATGATGTCCTCGGGCGTGAGCGGCGCGCCGTCGTGGAAGGTGACGCCGGGCCGCAGCTTGAACTCCCAGGTCGCCTCGCCGATCGGCTTCCACGACAGCGCGAGCCCCGGCGTCAGCCGCTGGCGCGGATCCTGCAGCACCAGCCGGTCGAAGATGTGCCGCGAGATCTGGTTGTTGGGATTGAGCGTGTGATAAAGCGGATCGATCGAGGTCGGCTCCGCCGAGAGCGCGATCCTCAGCTCCTGCGCCATCGCCGGCGGCGACAGCGTCGCGACGCCGGCCAGCAAAAGAAATCCCGTGATTCGCGCGATCATCTCGTCTCCCCCGGGCACTCCCGGCCCGCAATCTCCCCAGAGCGAGACTCTGACCAAAAGCCGTCGGCCTTGCAACCGGCGCGGCCCTCGCGCGCCGTCACGAGCGCGCCATTCGGCCTTGGCGCCCGCCCTGCCGTTCCGGCATAGTATCGCCGCGCGCATTTCCGCCCACTTTTCGAGGTGCCTCTCCCGTGCCCGCTCCGGTCTATTCCAGCATCGAGATGATCCGAAAACTCATCGGCTTCGATACGACCAGCCGGGATTCCAATCTCGCCCTGATCGATTTCGTGCGCGGCTACCTCGGGGAGCACGGCGTCGAGAGCGAGCTCTTCTATGACGCCGAAAAGCGCAAGGCCAATCTCTTTGCCACCCTCGGCCCCAGGGATCGCGGCGGCGTGATGCTCTCGGGCCATACCGACGTGGTTCCCGTCGACGGCCAGGAATGGTCGAGCAATCCCTTCGAGGTGATCGAGCGCGACGGCAAGCTCTATGGGCGCGGCACCTCCGACATGAAAAGCTTCGTCGCGGTGGCGCTCGCCATGGTGCCGGAATTCCTGGCCCGCAGCCTGAAGACGCCGATCCATCTGGCGCTCTCCTACGACGAGGAGGTGGGCTGCACCGGCGTGCGCAGCATGATATCGGCGGTGGCGAAGCGTCCGATCAAGCCTACTTTCTGCATCGTCGGCGAGCCCAGCCTGATGAAGCCGGTGATCGCGCACAAGGGCAAGGTCAGCCTCGCCTGCCATGTGCGCGGGCTGGAGAGCCACTCCGCCCTGACCCATCTCGGCGTCAATGCCGTGGAGGCCGCCGCCGAGATCATCGCCTACCTGAAAGGGATGGCGCGAAGAAAGCGTGATCAGGGCCCCTTCGATCGTGAATTCTCGCCGCCCTACACGACCATCCACACCGGTGTGGTGAACGGCGGCACTGCGCTCAACATCGTACCGAAGGACTGCAGCTTCATCTTCGAGTTCCGCACCCTGCCCGGCGATCCGCCGGAGCCGCTGCTGGCCGAGGTGAAGCGCTTCGCCGCGACGCTGCTGCCGGAGATGCGCTCGCCGGAGGCCGGCACCGGCATCACCTTCGAGGAGCTGAACGGGACGCCCGGGCTTTCCGCCGAGGCCGAGTCCGAGGTGGCGCGCCTCGCCGCCGCGCTCTCCGGCGCCAACGAGACCGGCAAGGTGAGCTTCGGCACCGAGGCCGGCCTCTTTCAGCAGGCGGGCATTCCGACCGTCGTCTGCGGCCCCGGCTCCATCGACCAGGCACACAAGCCCGACGAATTCATCGAGATCGACCAGGTGCGCCAGTGCGAGGCGTTCCTGCGCCGCCTCCTCGAGCGCGTCGCCGCCTGAGCCGCCTCATGGGGAGCAAGACCATGCGCGATGCCGCCTACCCTGTCGAGCTCGTCCCGCCGGACATTTCGCCCTATCGCAAGGGCAATACCGGGATCGACTACGTCACGACCTTCGATAGCGGCGCGCCAGGCCCGCACGTGCTGGTGAACGCGCTGACGCACGGCAACGAGATCTGCGGCGCCATCGCCGTCGACGGCGTCTTCCGCTCCGCCGTGCGGCCCGCGCGTGGCAAGCTCAGCCTCAGCTTCGCCAACTGGGCGGCGTTCCTGACCTTCGATCCGCGCAATCCCACCGCCTCACGCTTCATCGACGAGGATTTCAACCGGCTCTGGAATCCCTCGACCCTCGATGGTCCCCGCAAGAGCGCCGAGCTCGCGCGCGCGCGGGAGATGCGGTCCTTCATCGACACTGTCGACATGCTGCTCGACATCCACTCGATGCAGCACGCGACCGAGGCGCTGAGCCTCGCGGGACTCCAGGATAAATCCCTGGCGCTCGCCCAGGCGATCGGCGCGCCGCGGTTGATCGTGCGCGACGAGGGCCACGCCGCCGGCCGGCGGCTCCGTGACTATGCCGGCTTCGGCGATCCCACCTCTCCCAAGGTCGCCTCCCTCATCGAATGCGGCCAGCACTGGGAGCGCGCGGCGGCGGACGTGGCGCACGACGTCACCTGGCGCTTCCTGGTGGCGAGCGGCATCCTGCCGCCCGCCGAGGCCGAGCGTCAGCGCGCGCGGCCGCCGGTCGCGCAACGGGTCATCACCGTCACTCATGCCGTCACCATCGAGAACGACCGTTTCGAGTTCGCCGCCGACTACCACGGCCTGGAAGTGATCCCGAAGGCCGGCACCGTGCTCGGCCGCGACGGCAACCGCGAGGTGCGCACGCCTTACGACGACTGCGTGCTGATCATGCCGTCGCGCCGCCTGACCCGTGGCCAGACCGCGGTGCGGCTCGGCCGCTACGGCTGAGCGCCGCGCCGTCCCGTGGCCCCGCGCGCCATCCTCGCCATCGACCAGGGGACGACCAGCACGCGGTCGGTCGTCTTCGATGCCGAGGGCGGCGTGCTCGGCGAGGCGCAGCGGGAGCTGCAGCAGTTCTATCCCGCCCCCGGCTGGGTCGAGCACGATGCCGAGGAGATCTGGCAGGCGGTACTGGCGACCGCGCGCCAGGCGCTGGCGGCGGCTCGCCTCGGCGCCAAGGGCATCGCCGGCATCGGCATAACCAATCAGCGCGAGACGACGGTGCTCTGGGAGTGCGCCACGGGCGTGCCGCTCCATCGCGCCATCGTCTGGCAGGACCGGCGGACGGCGCAGCGCTGCGCCGCGCTCGCTGCCGCCGGGCACGGACCCGAGGTGCAGGCGAAGACCGGCCTCGTCCTCGATCCCTATTTCTCGGCAAGCAAGATCGAATGGCTGCTGGATCATGTGCCCGACGCCCGCGCGCGCGCCGAGCGCGGCGAGCTCGCCGTCGGCACCGTCGACAGCTTCCTGCTGTGGCGGCTTAGCGGCGGCACGGTCCACGCGACCGACGCCACCAACGCCGCGCGCACCCTGCTCTTCGACATCGGCCGTCAGGAATGGGACGATGCGCTCCTCTCCCTCTTCCGCGTGCCGCGGGCGCTGCTGCCGACGGTGAAGGACAGCGCCGGCCTGTTTGGCGCCACCACCGCCGCGCTCTTTGGCACGCCCATTCCCGTGCTTGGCATCGCCGGCGATCAGCAGGCCGCCACCGTGGGACAGGCCTGCTTCTCGCCCGGCATGATCAAGTCCACCTACGGCACCGGCTGCTTCGCGGTGCTCAACACCGGTGCGAAGCCCGTCCTGTCGCGCAATCGCCTGCTGACCACCCTCGCCTATCGCCTCGGCGGCAAGCCCACCTATGCCGTCGAGGGTGCGATCTTCATCGCCGGCGCGGCGGTGCAGTGGCTCCGCGACGGGCTCGGCCTCGTCCGGCAGGCCGGCGAGACGGCGGCGCTCGCGGCTGCCGCCGATCCCGCGCGACGCGTCTATCTCGTGCCCGCCTTCACCGGCTTGGGTGCTCCCTACTGGGACGCCGAGGCGCGCGGCGCGCTCTTCGGCCTGACGCGGGACGTGGGGCGCGCCGAGATCGCGCGGGCGACGCTCGAGGCCTCCTGCTACCAGACCCGCGATCTCCTGGAGGCGATGCGCGCCGACGGCGCCGCGCCCGCGAGCCTGCGCGTCGACGGCGGCATGGTGGCGAACGACTGGCTGATGCAGCGCATGGCGGATCTGCTGGGCCTCGCGGTGGAGCGGCCGCGCCACATCGAGACCACCGTGCGCGGTGCCGCGGCGCTTGCCGGCCTTGCCGGCGGCATCTACCCCTCCCTCGACGCGATCGCGCAGCACTGGGCGCTCGACCGCGCCTTCGAGCCCAGGCTTTCCGCCGACGAGCGCGACCGGCTCTATGCCGGCTGGCAGGACGCGGTGCGAAGGACGCTCACCCGGCCGCAATGACCGAGATCCGCTCCGTCGTGCCGCTCCGCGCCGAGCTCGGCGAGAGCCCGGTCTGGGATCCGCGCGAAAGCGCGCTCTACTGGATCGACGGCCGCGGGCGGACGGTGAACCGCTACGACCCTCGCACCGGCGAGAACCGCGCGGTAAGAGTGCATGAGCAGGTGCACGCGATCGCCCTCACCCACACCCGGCGCCTGCTCGCCGTCTTCGAGGCAAGCCTATCCTTCCTCGATTTCGGCACCGGCGCGCTTGAGCCCGTTGCGGCGTTGATCGCGGGCATCGACGACAATCTCAACGATGGCGCCTGCGATCGGCGCGGACGCTTCTGGGTCGGCAGCAAGGCGCGCGACTGGACGAGCCCGATCGGCGCGCTCTTCCGCATCGACGCAGACCTCTCGGTGCATCGCATGGACGCGGGCTTCCAGCTCTCCAACGGCATGGGCTGGAGCCCGGACGACCGCACCATGTACTTCATCGATTCGATGCCGCGCGAGATCTATGCCTATGACTTCGACGCTGCGACCGGCGCCGTCGCCAATCGCCGCGTGCTGGTGCGCATCGCCGAGGAGCACGGGCTTCCCGACGGCATGACCGTCGACGCCGAGGGCTTCCTCTGGGTCGCGCAGTGGAGCGGCAGCCGGGTCGTGCGTTACGACCCGGAGGGGCGGATCGAGCGCGTCATCGCGATGCCGGTGCGCCGGCCCACCAGCTGCACCTTCGGCGGCCCGGATCTGACGACGCTCTATGTCACCTCCGGCACCATGCGGATGAGCGCCGAGGAGCTGGCGCAGGAGCCCCGAGCCGGTCATCTCTTCGCGTTGGAAACCCCGACGCGAGGCCTGCCGGAGCCGCGCTTTGCCGGCGGCTGAGCCGGCAACCGTCAGAAACGCCGGGGGATGTAGCGCGCGAGACCGGACATTCCCAGCATCATCACGCCGCCGGCGACAAAGACCGCGGGCAGCTGGAACGCCGTCAGCAGGGCGGCGAAGATCGCCGGCGGCAGCAGCTGGGTGGCATCCCGGTAGCTGGCGAACACCGCCGTCATCTCGCTGCGCTCATAGGGATGGACAGCGCGCAGATAGAGCGAGTTGCCGCCGCCATCCAGCATCTCCGTCGCCAGCGCCGCCAGCACAATGGCGGCAGCACCGATCCAGGCCGACTGCATCAGCAGCGCGGTCACCAGCGTGACGGCGCCCGAGGCGGCGTATCCCGCGACGAACAGCTTGCGGACGCCGTAGCGCCGGCCAAGCCAGCCCCAGAGCGGCACCGTCCACATCCAGCCAAGCCCCATCGACACCATGGCGCCGCCGACCTCCGCGCCGAGCCCGCTCTGGACGGCATAGATCGGCGCATAGATCTGGAACATCCCCCACCAGGACGAGCGACCAACGGCGAGCGCCCAGGCGAGCCGCAGCCGCGGCTGGGAGAAGAAGCGCCGCACCGAGAGCAGCGGGCTCGGCGAGGGCCGCGTCGGCTGCCGGCGATTGGGCGCAGCGGTGAGGGAGCCGCGCAGGCTCACCAACAGGGCAATGCCGCTGGCGGCGGACAGCAGGAAGGGCAGCCAGACCGCCACGTTGAGCTGCAGCCAGACACCGAGCCAGGGGCCGAATGTCCA
>DATJOK010000291.1:0-3136 GCA_035507155.1 Allostellaceae bacterium | reverse complement strand
GACTTGTCGAGCACGACGTTGCGGCCCTTGGGACCGAGCGTCACCTTCACCGCGTTCGCAAGAATGTCGATGCCGCGCAGCATCCGATCGCGCGCATCGCTACCGAATCGGACTTCCTTAGCAGCCATGATGTCTTCTCCTTATGAATTGGCTTCAGGCGGCCTTGCGCTTGGAGGCGCCGCCGGTGATCACGCCGAGGATGTCGCTCTCCTTCATGATGATGAGCTCCTCGCCGTCGATCTTGACCTCGGTTCCGGACCACTTGCCGAAGAGGATGCGGTCGCCGGCCTTGACGTCGAGGGGATGGAGCTTGCCGTCCTCGCTACGGGCGCCGGGGCCGACCGCGACCACCTCGCCCTCCATCGGCTTCTCCTTCGCCGTGTCGGGAATGATGATGCCGCCCGCGGTCTTCTCTTCCTGGGCCAGCCGGCGAACCAGGACGCGGTCTTGCAATGGCTTGAAAGTCATCTGGAAATCCTCCCATCAGGTCACTGGAGCCGCCCGGGGCGGTGCGCTTAGCACTCTCGGCCGGCGAGTGCCAGCGAGATAATCGAGCCGGGGCGGCCTGTCAAGCGCTTGGCAGCAGTCTCTGGGGCGGGCTGCTAACCGTTTGATTCGGTTTAAGTTTTTGTTGAGGAACCCGGGATTAACCTTGATGCTTGAGGAGTGATGCAGGTGACGAACTTCGGAGTGTCGGGATGTCTACTCTGGCGTTGCAGCTTCGAAACTACCGTCTGACCACGGCGGAAATCCTCTATCACCTGCCGGATCACCCGGCGGTGCTGCAGAGCTTCGTCTGGCAGCAGCTCGATCTGGCGCCGGAATTCCCGGTGCTGCGCAAGTTCCTCGATTTCTGGAGCCGGAACATCGAGGGCAAGCTGCACTCCGTGAAGGTGGGGCAGGCGGCGCTGATTACGCCGGGCGAGCTGCGCCACGCCCACCTGTCGCTGCAGCTGCACTAGCGCTTCCGAAATTGGCGTCCCGGGGGCGGCGGGCGCGACGCCTTGGCCCTTGCCAAGGCAGCGGCGGCGCGCGCAGTCTCGCCCCGCCCCATGACCGTTCTTCCGCTCACCCGCGGCGTTGCCGCCCGCGCGCCTGTCACCACTGGTTCCGAGCGCGCCATCGCCTATTGGCTGCTGGCGTGCTGCGCGATGATCTTCCTGATGGTGGTGATCGGCGGCGTGACGCGGCTCACCGAGAGCGGCCTCTCGATCACCGAGTGGAAACCGGTCTCCGGCGTGATCCCGCCTTTGAGCCAAGCCGACTGGGCGCGCGAGTTCGAGCGCTACCGGCAGATCCCGCAGTATCAGGCGATCCACGCCGAGATGACCCTCGCCGAGTTCAAGGGCATCTTCTTCTGGGAGTATCTCCATCGCCTCTGGGGCCGTCTCATCGGCGTCGTCTTCGCGGTGCCGTTCCTCTGGTTCCTGTGGCGGCGGCAGATCCCGCGCGCGCTGGCGCCGAAGCTCGCCGGCCTCTTCGTGCTGGGCGGGCTCCAGGGCGTGCTCGGCTGGTACATGGTGAAGAGCGGGCTCGCCAACCGCATCGAGGTGAGCCAGTACCGCCTCGTCGCCCATCTGGTGGCGGCGGTGGCGATCTACCTGGCGACGCTCTGGGTGGCGCTCGACCTGCTGTGGCAGCGCCGCGGCGGGAGCGCCGCGGTCGGGCGGAAGCTAAGTGGGCTCCTCGGCCTCGCGATCCTCACGCTGATGGCGGGCGGCTTCGTCGCGGGGCTGCGCGCCGGCTACATCTACAACAGCTTCCCGCTGATGAACGGCCATCTGGTGCCGACGGACTATCTCGCCGGGTTGCCCTGGTATCGCGCGCCCTTCGAGAGCCTGGCGGGCGCGCAGTTCGATCATCGCATACTGGCGGAGGTCACCTGGCTTCTGGTCATGGCGCTCTGGCTCTGGTCGCTCCGCCGCGATCTCGCGCCGCAACTCCGGCTCGCGCTCCACGCGCTGGCGGCGGCGGCGACGCTGCAGCTCGCGCTCGGCATCTCCACGCTGCTGCTGGTGGTACCGATCCCGCTCGCGGCCTGCCATCAGGCGGGCGCCCTCCTGCTGCTGACCACGCTGCTGGTGGCGCGCCACGCGGCGCGGGTGCGTCAAGATTATTGATTGTGTCGCATTTTCCGCGCCGAACCGGCATCTGCTTCGGCGGAAAATGCTTCGGGGCCACCAGTTGGACGCACCGAGCCCGCCGGCGCTATAGTCCGCCGGGGTCTGGAGGACCGGCTGATGGCTGATTTTCCCAAGCATTCGCTCGCTGACTGGCAGGCGCTGGCATCGAAAGAGCTCGGCGGCAAGCCGGCGGAGAGCCTCGCGTGGCAGACCGCCGAGGGCATCGCGATCAAACCGCTCTACACGCAGTCCGATCTCGAGCGGCTGGAAGGGATCGGCACTCTGCCGGGCTTCGCGCCTTATCTCCGCGGCGTCCGCGCCACCATGTACGCGAACCGGCCCTGGACCATCCGGCAATACGCCGGCTTCTCCACCGCCGAGGAGTCCAACCGTTTCTACCGCGATAACTTGAGGGCGGGGCAGATGGGCCTCTCGGTGGCCTTCGATCTCGCCACTCATCGCGGCTACGACAGCGACCATCCGCGCGTGGTCGGCGATGTCGGCAAGGCCGGCGTCGCCATCGACAGCGTCGAGGACATGAAGATCCTCTTCGACGGCATCCCGCTCGACAAGATGAGCGTCTCGATGACGATGAACGGCGCCGTGCTGCCGGTGCTGGCGGGCTTCATCGTCGCGGCGGAAGAGCAGGGCGTGCCGGTGGCGAAGCTCCAGGGGACGATCCAGAACGACATCCTCAAGGAATTCATGGTCCGCAACACCTACATCTACCCGCCCGGCCCTTCGATGCGGATCGTCGCCGACATCATCGAGTACACGGCGCGGGAGATGCCGAAGTTCAACTCGATCTCGATATCGGGCTATCACATGCAGGAAGCGGGGGCGACCTGCGTGCAGGAGCTCGCCTTCACCCTCGCCGACGGCCTCGACTACGCGCGCGCCGCGCTCTCCCGCGGCCTCGACATCGACGCGTTCGCGCCCAGGCTCTCGTTCTTCTTCTGCATCGGCATGAACTTCTTCATGGAGATCGCCAAGCTGCGTGCCGCGCGCCTCCT
>DATJOK010000290.1:0-25844 GCA_035507155.1 Allostellaceae bacterium | reverse complement strand
TTCAGCACGTAGCCCTTCACCTCCTTGCGGACCGCGCGCACCTGCAGCACCGAGTTGACGAAGATCCACGGCGCGTCGTCGAGGATGATCTTCTGCGCCTGGGCGTAAAGCGCCACGCGCTTGTCGTGGTTGGGCTCCTTCTGGGCGTCGAGCAGGATCTTGTCGACCTCCGGGTTCTTGTAGCGCGGCGTGTTGGTGATCGGGATCTTCGCGGTGCCGAAGAGCTCGTAGAGGAAGTTGTCGGGGTCGCCGTTGTCGCCGGTCCAGCCGACGGTGAAGATGCCGTCATACTTGCCGGTGCGGATCTGCGCCAGCATGGCGCCGATCTCCATCTTCCGGATCTCGGTCTCGACGCCGATCTTCTTCAGATAGCCCTGCACCGCGACGGCAAGCTCGGCGCCGGCTGGGTTGTAGCCGCGGGCGCTGTTGTAGGAGAGGAACTCCACCTTGAAGCCGTTCGGATACCCCGCCTCCTTCAAGAGCTCCTTCGCCTTGGCGGGATCATAGGTGTAGCCCTTTAGCGACTTGTCGAAGCCCCACTGCGAGGAGGGGAGCGGCGAGGTCATCGGCTCGGCGTAGCCCTGGTAGAGCGCCTTGTCGATGGCGTCGCGGTCGATCGCATAGTTGAGCGCCTGTCGCACCCGCTTGTCGTTGAAGGGTTTGGTGTCGCAGGGAAGCCCGATGCCGCTCACCGCGAGGCCGGGCTGCGTCATCAGCACCACATTGGGATCGCCCTTGAGCGCCGGAATCGATTGCGTGCTGAGATCGCCGAGGATCTGCACATCGCCCTGTTTCAGCGCCAGCAACCCCGCCTGCGGGTCCGGGTATTCCTTGAACACGATCCGGTCGAGCTTGGGCTTGCCGCCCCAGTAGTTCGGATTGGCCTCGAGCACGATCTGGTCGTTCGGCCGCCACTCCTTGAAGATGAAGGGACCGGTGCCGACGGGGTGGTTGCGGAAGTCCTTGCCGAACTTATGGGCGGCCGCCGGGCTCACCACGCCGTTCCACACCATGGCGAGGTTGGTGAGGAAGGGGGCGTAGGCGGTCTTGAGCTTGAACTCGACCGTGTCGTCGTCGACGGCGCGGTAGGAGGCGACCTGCTCGTAGGTGGTGTCGATATAGCCTTCGACCGGACCGGTCTTGTAGATCGAATCGGGATCGTTCTTGTCGAGGAGACGGTTGAGGCCCTTCACGTAGGTCTGCGCGTTGAAGGGCGTGCCGTCCTGGAACGTGACGCCCTTCCGCAGATGGAAGGTATAGGTGAGGCCGTCCGGCGAGACGTCCCAGCTCTGCGCCAGCGCCGGCTCCACGTCGACGGTGCCGGGCTTGTAGCGGACCAGGCTGTCGTAGATGGTCGCCATCACGAAGCCGGAGGTGTTGTTGAGCACCGCTTCGGGATCGAGGCCGGTGGGATCCGCCTGGATGCCGATCACCAGGGTTTTCTGTGCCTGAGCCGGGGTGGCGACCGTCATCGCCGCGGCGGCCATCACCGGCAGCGCGATGGCGGAGAGAAGCCGTTTCATTCTTGTCCTCCACGATGTTTGGAGGGCAGTTCGCGCGCCTGTCGGCGACGGCACCTAAGCGACCTCGGTAAGCGAGAACGGCACCGACCCCTGCGCGACCGCCGTCGCGATTCAGCTACCATGATGAATCGAGGGAGTCGAGTCGCACCCGCTGCGCGCGCGACGAGAAGGGGAGATTGGAAAAGAAAACGGGCCCTCGCTTGCGCAAGGACCCGCTCGAGGTCGCGGCCGATCGTGCGGCCGCTTATGCTTTGATCATTCGCTCGACGCGAGCGCCGGCGACGGTCAGGCCGCCTTCTGCTCCAGGCTCACCTTGGGAGAGCCGCCGATCGAGATCTTGCGCGGCTTCTTCTCCTCGGGAACCTCGCGGACGAGCTCGACGCTGAGGAGACCGTTCTCCAGGTTGGCGCCGGTCACCTTGATGTACTCGGCGAGCTGGAAGCGTCGCTCGAAGGCGCGCCGGGCGATGCCGCGATAGAGGGCGCGCGGCGCCTGCTCCTCGCTCTTCGCCTTGCCGGAGATCACGAGCGTGTCGTCCTTTGCGGTGATGTCGAGCTCTTCCGGCGTGAAGCCGGCCACCGCCATGGTCAGGCGGTAGGCGTTCTCGCCGACGACCTCGATGTTATAGGGCGGATAGCTGGGCTCCGGGCGTGCCGCGGAGTCGACGAGCTGCGCCAGCCGGTCGAAGCCGATGGTGGAGCGGAAAAGGGGAGAGAAGTCGAGTGCGTTCATGGCCATATCCTCTGTTGAGCAACATGGGACGAGCAACCCGCCCGGGGGCCGGACCGCTCGCGTGGTTAATGCCGAACCCCTGATGGGCGTCCGACATCGCTGAGATAAGCACTGGCCATGCCCGTTCAAGAGGCCGTTAACCGCGCTTGCGCTGGCCACGCCCTCCCGCCGGGTGTTACATCTTTGACGTGAGCGAACCACCTTCAGTCGCGATGGCGCCGCAGGCGCCTACCGCATTCTTCGACCGGACCTACGACGAGGCGATGGGGCTCCTCGAGCAGGCGCGAGGGTATCTCTCGGTGCTGGAGCCGATCGATCGCCGCCGTCTCGGCGCCCCGGAACAGCTCAGGCTCTGCGTCGAGACGATGCGGATGACCGCGCGTCTCACCCAGATCATGGCTTGGCTGCTGGCGGAGCGCGCGATCTTCGCCGGCGAGATCAGCCGCGAAGCGGCTTTCGCCGATCAGTCCGGCCTCTCGGCGGAACGGATCTGCATGGAGCGGGGCGAGGAGGAGTGGTCCGGGCTGCCGGGGCGCCTGGTGACGCTGCTCGATCGCAGCCATCGCCTCTACGTGCGCGTCGCCCGCCTCGACGAGCTGGCGCGCCGCCGGCTGCAGTAGCCGCTCAGCCTACTTCTTGGATTTGGCGGGCTTGGCCGCGGCCGCCGGCTTGCCGCCGCTCGCCGCCGCGGGCGCGCTGGGCGTGGCGCCGAAGCCGCCGCCGCCGAAGCGCTTGTTGAAGCGCGCGAGCTGGCCGCCGGTGTCGAGCAGCTTCTGCTGGCCGCCGGTCCAGGCCGGATGCGACTTGGAGTCGATCTCGAGGCGCAGCGTGTCGCCTGCCTTGCCGTAGGTCGAGCGGGTCTTGTAGGTGGTGCCGTCGGTCATCACCACGGTGATCTCGTGGTAGTCCGGATGGATGCCTTCCTTCATGAGCCGCTCCTCGCCAAAAGGAGCGGCTTTATAGCGAAGGAGGGGGCCGGTTGCAATCCCAGGGCGGGGCTCACCGCTCGGTCAGCTTGAACTCGATCCGGCGGTTCTTGGCGTAGGCCTCGTCGGTATTGCCGGGATCAACCGGCTGGAACTCGCCGAATCCCGCGGCGGCCAGGCGGTCGGGCGGAATTCCTTGCTCGATCAAGTACTTGACGACGGCCGTGGCACGCGCCGTCGAGAGCTCCCAGTTGGAGTGGAACTGCGGCGTGTTGATCGGCCGCTTGTCGGTGTGGCCGTCGACCCGGAGCACCCAGGGGATGTCGTTCGGGATCTTGGGGGCGATCTCCTTGAGGGCGCCCGCCAGCAGGTCGAGCTCGTGCTTGGCGTCCGGGCCGAGATCGGCGGAGGCCGGGGTGAACAGCACCTCGGATTGGAAGACGAAGCGGTCGCCGACGATGCGGATGTCCGGCCGGTTGCCGAGGATCTCGCGCAGCTTGCCGAAGAATTCCGAGCGGTACTCGGCGAGCTCCTGCACCTTGTTGGCGAGCGCCACGTTGAGGCGCTTGCCGAGATCGGCGATCTGCACCTCCTGGTCCTTCGCCTTCTGCTCGGAGGCGTCGAGGGCGGCAGCGAGGCGCTGCATCTGGTCGCGGAGCGCGTTGATCTGCTGATTGAGGAGCGCCACCTGGTTCTGCGCGCTGTCGAGAGCGGCGCCCTTGTCGCGGGCGGTCGATTGCGCCTCGTCGGCCTTCTGCGTCAGCTCCGCCATCTGCGCCTGCAGCTTGTCGCGGGCCGCGATCGAGGCCTGCAGCTGGCTCGAGACCTGCGCCAAGTTGAGGCGAAGGTCCGCGCTCGCCTTGCGCTCGAGATCGAGGAGGCCGGTGAGCTCGGCGACCTGCTGATTGAGGCGCGAGAGCGCGGCGTCGCGGCCGGAGAGCGCGTTCACCAGGAAGAACTGCGCGCCGGTGAAGATCAGCAGCACGAAGATGATGACCATCAGCAGCTGCGACAGCGCGTCGACGAAGCCCGGCCAGATGTCGATGCCGGGGCGTCGGTGGCGGCGGGCAAGCGGCATGGCCTAGCGCTCCGACCGCTCCGCTTCCTCGGCAAGCGCGGCGATGGTGCGCGCGACGAGGCGTATCTCGTTGCGGATCTCCTGCACCGCGGCGCCGCGGCCTTGGGAGACGTCCTCGTAGAGCCGCGCCAGGTGCATCTCGATGTTGCGCAGATGCGTGCGCGTCTCGTCCTGCGCCGGGCCGCGCTGGGTGGCGTCGGCAAGACGCTGCAGCACCGGCTTCAGATCCATCTGGCCCTCGGCGAGCTTCACCAGCAGATTCTGCTCGGCGCGCATCTGGTCGGTGAGCGCGCTCAAGCGGTCGGTGAGCGCCACCACGTTGGTGTTGGCGGAGATGCGGCTCTCCTCGCCGCGGCCCATGATGCGTTGCAGCCCCTCGAGGCTGTCGGCGGTCTGCTCCAGCAGCGCCTGGATGTAGGCGGGCACCGAGGCATCGCCGCCATCGGCGATGCCGCCGCCGCCGGTGAGCCGGGTGAAGCCGGAGAGCCACTCCTCGAGGTCGTTGTAGAAGCGGTTCTGGGCGAGGCCCGCCTGCAGATCGAGGAAGCCCAGCACCAGCGAGCCCGCGAGGCCGAAGAGCGAGGCGCTGAAAGCCGTGCTCATGCCGGCGAGCGGCGCCTCAAGCCCAGACTTCAGGTCGGCGAAGGCGTGGGTGGCGTCGGCGCCGGAGGTGCCGAGCGCGCCCAGCACGCCACCCACCGCGCCCACCGTCTCCAGCAGGCCGTAGAAGGTGCCGAGCAGGCCGAGGAATACGAGGAGGCCGATCAGATAGCGCGCAGTCTCGCGCGTCTCCTCGAGGCGGGTGCCGATGCCGTCGAGCAGGGTGCGCATCGAGGCCGGCGACAGGCTGACGCGGCCGCCCTTGCGCTCGGCGAGCATGTGGGCAAGCGGCGCGATGAGCCGCGGCACGCGCTCGCGCAGGGGATCCGCCTTGCTGCGGCGGAAGCGCTCGATCCACGCCACTTGCGGATTGAGCAGCAGGACCTGGCGGAAGATGTAGATGATGCCGGCGACGAGGATGAAGAGGATGAGCCCGTTGACGGCGGGATTGCCGAGGAAATAGCGCACCAGCGCCGGCGCCAGCAGCGCGGCCACCAGGCAGACCCCCAGCAGGAAGAGGCCCATGCGGATGAGATAGCGCTGCGGGCGGGTCATCATTGCCGGGTCCTCCTTCGCGCGGGGAGAGCCCGCATCACCGATCCACCGCGACGATGTCGACGCGATCCGCCGGGCCGCCGCTGTCCGGGCGGTTGCCGAGGGCGCGCACGTCGATGCGCGTGCTGCGCACGCCCTGCTCGATCAGATAGGAACGCACCGCGATCGCGCGCGACAGCGACACGCGCCGCGCCTGGCTGGTCTGGTCGGGCGCGCCGCTCGCATAGGCGATGAGCTGGATGCGGAGCTGGTCATCCGCCTTCATCGAGCGGATCACCGCGTCGAGGGTGGGCTTCGCCTGCTCGGCGACGTCGGTCACGTTGGGCGGAAAGGTGATGCGGCCGGGGAGGCCGCCGCCCGCTGGAAGCGCCGCGGTCTGCTGCGGCGCGCGGCTCGGAGCCGCTGGCGGCGGCGGCGCGGGCGGTGGCGGTGCCGCGGCGGCCTGGGCCGGCGCCGGGGCAGCGGCCGGCGTACTCGGCGCGCCTTCGACGCCGCTCGGACCGCGGAGCGTCGGGGCGGCCGCAGCAGGAGCGGGGCTCGCCGCGGGTGGTGGCGGTGATGCTGCGGCCACCGTCGGGGCCGGTGCCGCCGGGGTGAGGGGCATCGGCGCGCCGGGAGCCGGTGCCGGAGCCGGCGTAGCGGCGCTTGGTGCGGGCGGCGTGGGCGGCGGCGTTGCGGGCGGGGCCGGAGTCGCCGCCGCTGTCGCGGTCGGCGCCATCGGCTCCACTTTCTGCGCTACCACCGGCGTGCGCGGATTGGGTGGCGTCAGGGCGACTTTGGGACGGGGGGCGGCGGGCGGCGGGGTCAGCTTGATCTTCGGCCGTTCCTCCTCGGCGGACGCCACCTTGTGGGCTGCGGGCTTCTTGCTCTTGCTGCTAACCCTGGCGCCGGGCCGGCGGAGATGGATCGCCTTGCCGTCGGGTCCCACCGCGCCCGGCAGGGTGCCGCGCAGCAGGCCGGGGAGTGTCGGCGGCGGACCCAGGGAGTCGATGACGCTCTCGTCGACCCAGACGTCTGGCTGGCCGCTGCCGCCGACGATGATCGGCGCCTGCGCGCGCGCCGGGCCGCCGGCGACGGCCAGCAGCATGGCGAATGCGAGCGCCGCCGTGCCGGCGCTCCGCCGGACTATGGATTCTGCACGACCGCTCATGCCCCTACGCTGTTCTCTTATGTGCCCCTGCCGACGCGTCGGCGCGGCCAAAATACCGCAAGCGGGCGCTTAATACCAATCTCGCGAAGCGGCGGCGGACGCTTCAGGGAGTCGGTGCGGGCCCCGCGGAGGTTGTGCCGGCCCGCATGGCCTCTTTGAGGAGCGCTGCCAGGGGCAGGTGCAGATGGTCGTTGGCGGCCAGCAGGTTGCCGCTCGCCATGAAATCCCGCGACTCCGTCAGGTTGCTGATGTAACCGCCGGCTTCGCGTATCAGGAGAGTGCCGGCCGCCATGTCCCAGGGCTTGAGGCCGAACTCCCAGAATCCGTCGAAGCGGCCGGCGGCCACGTAGGCGAGGTCGAGGGCGGCGGCGCCGCAGCGGCGCACGCCGACGGTCGTCGCCATGACCGCGGTGAGGGTGCGCAGGTACATCCCATGGTCGATGCCGCCGCCGCGGATGGTGGGGATGCCGGTGGCGATGACGGACTCGGTGAGCTGCCGGCGGCCCGAGACGCGGAGCCGGCGATCGTTGACGAAGGCGCCGGCGCCCTTTTCGCCCCAGAACATCTCGTCGCGCACCGGCTCGTAGATGACGCCGGCAACGATCTCGCCGTCGCGCTCCAACGCGATCGAGATGCAGAACATCGGGATGCCGTGCAGGAAATTGGTGGTGCCGTCGAGGGGATCGACGATCCAGCGGTGGCGGCCGTCGCTCCCGGCGGTGGCGCCGCTCTCCTCCATCAGGAAACCGAAGCCCGGCCGCGCCTTGGAGAGCTCGGCGCGGAGCGTCTTCTCCGCCTTGAGATCCGCCTGCGTCACGAAATCGCCGGGGCCCTTCACCGAGACCTGGAGCTGCTCCACCTCGCCGAAATCGCGGATGAGGCCGCGCGCCGCCTTGAGGGCGGCGGAGGTCATCACGTTGATGAGCGCGGAACGGACGGCCATGACTGATGCAAACGGAGAGAGAGCCGCCCGGGCCCTCAGTCCTTCGCGCGCTCCATGTAGGAGCCGTCGCTGGTATTGACGACGATGCGGGTGCCGACGGCGATGTGCGGCGGGATCATCACGCGCCGGCCGTTGTCGAGCTTGCCGGGCTTGTAGGAGGAGGAGGCGGTCTGGCCCTTCACCACCGCGTCGGCTTCCACCACCGTCATCACCACCGACTGCGGCAGGGTCACCGACATCGGCGTGCCCTCGTAGAGCTGCACCGTCACCATCATGTTGTCCTTGAGGAAGTCGGCGGGCTCGCCGATCAGCTCGCGGTCCACCATGACCTGCTCGTAGGTCTCGTTGTCCATGAAGGTGGCGTGGTCGCCCTCGAAGTAAAGGAACTGCATCTCCTTCTCGTCGAGCTGCACGCGTTCAACCGTCTCCTGGGTGCGGTAGCGCTCGTTGGTCTTGGTGCCGGTCTTGAGGTCGCGCATCTCCACCTGGGCGAAGGCGCCACCCTTGCCGGGCTGGATCAGCTCGCGCTTCAGCACGATCCAGAGTCTGCCGGAATGCTCGAGCACGTTGCCCGGCTTGATGTCGATGGCGTTGATCTTCATGACGATAGGCTCTTGGTGGGGGATATCCGCGCGCCGGCGGCGGTGCTTCCTAGCAGCTTGCTCCGGCCAAAGGAAGGGGGATGCGGGTTCGCGTTCCGGGCGCTACTGCTTCAAGGCGCGGAATTCGGCGGGGCTACCCGGCTTCGCTCGCGACGTCAGACGCGGCGGGATGTCCAATGCGCGATGCGTCCGAGCAGCTTCTCCAGGTCGGGGGGTTTGATAATAAAGTCATTGCCGCCCGCACCGATTCCCGCGCGGACATCCTCCACCGTCTTCGACGCGGTCAGGAAGGCGATCGGTACGTCCCGCGCGTTTCGCGATGCCCTGAGCTGGCGGCAGACCTCGAAGCCATTAATTTCGGGCATCTGCAAGTCAAGCAGGATAAGGCGGGGTTGGACGCGCGCGACGAGGTCCAGGCATTCCTTCCCGCTTTGGGCGCCCATGAACGTGTAGCCGGCCGAGGTGATGGCCGCTTTCAAAAGCGCCAAGGTCTCCGCCGAGTCATCGACCGCCAACACGATCTTGGACTGCCGCCGGTCCTTCGACTGATCTGCCGTCAGGGATTGAGTCATGGTATGATCCTGCTCTTAGGCCGCCTCTGCGCGGCTGTAGTTTCGCAAGGCAACGAAAGTTGCGGTGGACACGATCTTGATCTCGTCTACGACGGAGCGGCCTTGCGCTTCGTTCCCGGCTTTGCACAGCGATTCAAGCCGCGCCGCGAGGCCGCTGAGGTGTCTGGCACCCACGTTCCCGGCGATGCCGACAATATCGTGCGCCTCGCGCGCCGCATCGGCTAGGCGCGACGCCTCCATCAGTTCGACGATGCGCGCTAGCCTTTGGGCAAGGTTCGCTGTGGTTCTCTGCAAGAAAGCCGCCAAATCATCGGGGTGCATGCTCGATCCGAGCATCTTGAGGTTCGCCGGGTCTAGGATCTCGGCCGGGGGGGCATCGCCGATTGCGCCGATCTCGGCTGACCGCTCGGCGGCACGCGCACCGGGAGCCCGGCGCATCGCCGCCATCGCCTGCACTTTCTCGACCAGTTCCGCCGCGTCGAAGGGCTTGGATATGTAATCGTCCATGCCAGCCGCGAGGCACATATCCCGCGCGCTGGCCATCGCATGAGCGGTCAGCGCGATGATCGGCACTTCCCCCGCGGGCGGCGCCAGAGCCCGTATCCGCGTCGCCGCCTGCACGCCGTCCATCTCCGGCATCTGTATATCCATCAGCACGATATCGTATTGGGCTCGCTGCGCCGCCTGCAGCGCCTCGATGCCATTCTTCGCGACGTCCACCTGGTGCCCAGCGTCGCTCAGGAGTGCAACGGCGATCTGCTGATTGATCTCGTTGTCTTCGGCAAGCAGGACCCGAAGGTGGCTGGGCTTCTCCAGGTCGTGCCGGGGCGCGGACGCGGCGCTAGCGGCTATGTCAGTCGCGCCGGAGGCCGTCAGCTGCAGGGGAATTTCGAACCGGAATCGGCTACCGACGCCCGGCGTACTCGAAACGCCGATCGTGCCGCCCATAAGGTCTACCAGCTGCTTGCATATGGCGAGCCCGAGGCCGGAGCCGCCAAATCGGCGCGTGATCGAGCTGTCGGCCTGGCTGAACTTCTGGAACAGCCGTGATCGTGCCTGCTCTGAAATGCCGATGCCGGTGTCGATCACCTCAAATGAGAGTACATAGAGACCCCCGGCTTGGCACGGCGCGGAGACCAGCATGCGGACGCCGCCCTTATCCGTGAACTTCACGGCATTCCCCGCGAGGTTGAGCAGAATCTGGCGAATGCGAGTTGGGTCGCCGGTGAAGTTGCCGCCGGCCTCCGGCGCGATCTCGACCGAGAATTCCAGGCCTTTCTCACGTGCGCGCGGCATTAGGAGCGAACTCACGCTCTGGACGAGCGCATCGAGGCGAAAATCAACGCTCTCGAGCGCGATCTTGCCGGCTTCGAGCTTCGAGACATCGAGGATGTCGTTGACGATCGAGAGCAAGGATTCCGCGCAATCGCGCGCCGTCTTCGCGTAGGTGTGCTGCTTGTCATCGAGCCGCGTTCCCAGCAGCAATCCAATCATTCCAATGACGCCATTCATCGGCGTGCGGATTTCGTGACTCATGCTCGCGAGGAATTCCGACTTGGATCGGTTGGCAGCCTCGGCGGCGTCCTTTGCCGCGGCCAGCAGTCCCTCGCTGGTCTTGCGCGCCGTGATGTCGGTATAGGTCCGAACGACGCCGCCACCCTTCAGCGGCACGCTGCGGATCTCGAGAAACACGCCGTTCGGTCGCTGGCGTTCATAGCTCTGCGGCTGGTCCGAGATGCCACCCGAGGAAGCGAAGCTCTGCAGCCATGTCTCGAAAGCGCCTTCCTTCTTGCCGAATTCTCCTGCCTCCCATTGCCATCGGAGGACTTCGTCGAACTTTGGTTGTCCACGAACCAGCTCTGCCGGCAAGCCGAGCAGCTCAATCGCGCGATTATTGCAGACTTGCACGTTGCGCTCGGCATCGATCATCGTGATGCCTTGAGTCATGTTCTCGAGCGTGGCTTCGAGTATCTTCGCCTCCCGGACGCGACGCGCTTCGCTGTCGCGCAGTGCTTCCAGCGCCTCCATCCACTTTGTGATGTCGCGCATGGTGCCGAAGATCTCGAATGGCGCATTGGTCTGAGGATCTCGGATCAGCTTGAGCTTGACCTCGACCCATACCCAATGGCCGTCGCGATGGCGGATCCGGTTGGTCAGCGTCGCGCGATCCAGCCCCGCCGCCATGCCGCGATACGTCTCGGTGACGCGGTCGGCGTCGTCGGGATGGATCTGGTTGATGGGCCTGCTGCCCACAAGCTGCTCGGGGGCGAAGCCGAGAATCTCCTGGCATGCCGGCGACACGTAGCGACGCGTGAACGTGAGGTCGAGCCGGAAGATCATATCCGTCGAGGTGTCCGCCAGGAGGCGGTAGGATGCGGCAACCTCGGCCGCCATCCGCTCGGCGTTCGCGCTGCGGCGGATCTGACGAATGAGCCGCAGCCCGAGGCCGGCGATGATGATCGCGAGGACGCTGGCGGTGATCAGGTCATGCCAGGCGGTGACGCGCCATTCTGCCAGCACCTCGTCGGTGGCGAGCGCGACCGAGATAACCAACGGATAGGTGTCTGTCCGCCGGTAGCTGTTCAGGCGCACGACGCCGTCCGTCAGTGAACGCATTTCCGCGCTGCCGATTGGCGCTCTCGGGAGGTAGTCGTGGAAGATGGTTCCGGAAAGGAGGCTTCTGCCGACATTCGCCGCCTCAAAGGGTCGGCGGACCAGCAGGACGCCATCACTTGATGCCAGAAGAATGGAGCCCTGGTGGCCGATGCCGAAGGAGTCGTAGAAATTCTGGAAATAGGCCGGATCGATCGTCGCCAGCATGACGCCGGCGAAACTGCCATCAGGGTGGTTGATCCGCCGCGATACCGGGATGATCCAGTCGCCGATGCTCTTGCTCTGGATCGGTGCTCCCAGATGGGGTCCCCGGTCCTGGTGGCTCCGGTGATATTGAAAATAGTCGCGATCGGCAAAGTTGGTCGTCTGCGCCAGCGGCCGCGAGTTGACCAGCAGGTCACCGTTCTCGTCCAAAAATGCGAGTGTTTTGATCTGCGGTAGTCCTGCCAGCTGCGCGTTGAAAAGTCGACGCAGGCGTTCCAGCGCCTGAGGATCCCTGCCATCCACTTCCAGTCGCTCGACCAGTCCGATGAGGATGCCGTCGGTGGTTCGAACGGTATCTTCGGCATGCTGCGCAATGGAGCGCGCCAGATTCGCGGTGGTTTCCTTGCCACGCGCGATCGCATCCGACCTGGCACTCCAGGTGCGGACGAGATCGAGCCCGATCAGCATCACGCAGGCCAGCGCAACGAAGCCGATCGTGGCCGTCTGCAGCGAGATCCGGTCTCTGATCGCGATCCGAAGGCTGCTCGTCAGACTTGCCACAACACTCATAAATCCTCGCAACTACCCGCCCCTCCCGATGAGGGTTCGCACTTCATCCCTGTTCCAGCTCGATTGGCACGCTGGTTAGGTTCGAGTTGCTCCAGCTTTGCGAAGCGATAAGTATCTGACCGAAGGGTAAATTTCTCTTGAGAATGCGGGGATTCTGCATGCGTAATTCTACGTATGCGCAAATCTGCGCATGAAGAGCGTGAATGCAACGGATCCCACCTTCCGCTAAGGACCTATGAGCGTATGCAGTCGGTCCGCCAAGCCTGCATCCTTGCCCTCGGAGCGCTGCTGCCGCTCATCACCGGCTGCTCCGGCACGCCCGCTCAGACGCCGTCGGCGACAGCGACCCCGATCAAGCACCTCATCGTTGTGGTGGGAGAGAACGTCAGCTTCGACGCGCTGTTCGCCACCTATCGGCCGCCCGCCGGCCAGAGCGTTGCCAACTTGCTGTCGAAAGGGATCGTCAAGGCGGACGGCAGCCCGGGTCCACAAGCGGCGTTGGCGCGCCAGCGCCTCGCCACGGTGCGTGGGCACTACGAGGTGACCCCGCGGACCATCGGCACCTATCGGCATCTGCCGCGGCCCGGCACCACCTACGCGGCGGGCCAGCCGCAATGGGCGCCCGACCGCCGCTTTCCCGACGATCTCCCGAACGCGCCTTTTCAGATCACCCGCTACGCGGACTGGATGGCGACGGTGGGCGATCCCGTGCACCGCTTCTTCCAGATGTGGCAGCAGGTGGATGGCGGCCGTCACGATCTCTTCGTCTGGGTCGACATGACCTCCGGCGAGGGCTCGCGCAAGCACAGTGATCCGCGCTCCGGCACCAACCAGGGCGCGGTCGCCATGGGCTTCTACAACATGGCGGCGGGCGACGCCCCCTACTTCAAAGAGCTCGCCGAGACCTACGCGCTCGCCGACAACTACCATCAACCGATCATGGGCGGCACCGGCGCCAATTATTTCGCCCTCGCCACCGGCGACGTTGCGGTCTATCTCGCCGACGACGGCAAGCCCGCGATGCCGCCCGGCAACCAGATCGAGAATCCCGATCCGCGCCGCGGCAGCAACAACTGGTACACGCAGTCGGGCTACTTCTCCGGCTCCTACACCGCCTGCGCCGATCCCGCCGCACCGGGCGTCAAGGCGATCCGCGGCTATCTGGCGAGGCTGCCCTACCGGACCTTCAACGACGGCAATTGCGAGCCCGGCGCCTATTATCTCGTGAACAACTACCGGCCCGGCTTCACCCCGGCGGGGGAGCGGCGCCCGCTCGGTCCCGATCAGTACGTGCTGCCGCCGCAGATCGCGCCCACCATCGGCGAGGCGCTCGCCGCCAAGGACGTGAGCTGGAAGTGGTATCAGGGCGGCCGCCGGGCGGACGGCACGGTCGGCGAGGATTACTGCCCGATCTGCGATCCCTTCACCCATTCGACCGCGATCATGACCGGCGCGCTCCGCAACAATCTCCGGAGCTATTCGGAGTTCGATGGCGATCTCGCCAACGGCAGCCTG
Source organism: Allostellaceae bacterium (assembly GCA_035507155.1). Classification (GTDB taxonomy): domain Bacteria; phylum Pseudomonadota; class Alphaproteobacteria; order ATCC43930; family CGMCC-115725; genus DASZHJ01. The sequence goes on along the minus strand of DATJOK010000290.1, from coordinate 12,261 downwards.
CCGGCGGTCGCCTTTGTCACGCCGCCGAACCAGGAATCCGGCCATCCCGCCTATTCGGTGATCTCGCGCTACGAGGCGTTCCTGAAGCAGCTCGTCAGCAAGGTGGAGGCGCATCCGGAGATCTGGAAGGACACCGCGATCCTCGCCACCACCGACGAGGGTGGCGGCTACTATGACAGCGGCTACATCCAGATCCTCGATTTCTTCGGCGACGGCACGCGCATTCCGATGATCGCGATCTCGCCCTTCGCCCGGAAGGGCGCGGTCGACCACACCTATTATGATCACGCCTCGATCCTGAAATTCATCGAGATGAACTGGGGCCTGAAGCCGTTGTCGGCGCGGAGCCGCGACAACCTGCCTAACCCACTGCCGGGTCCCGATGTCTACGTGCCGGCCAACCGGCCGGCGATCGGCGATCTCACCAATCTTTTCGATTTCGGAGTCCGGAAGTGACTGGCGAAGGCTGGTGGCGGCCGGACCGGTTCGAGCGCAAGCGCGCGTTCCTCGCCGCGCGCGGTCGCATCGCGGCGGCGCTCCGCGCCACCTTCGCCGGCTGGGACTTCGTCGAGGCGGAGACGCCGGCGCTTCAGGTGAGCCCCGGCATGGAGCCGCATCTCATGGCCTTCGCCACCGATCTCGACGAGCCGGGCGAGGGGAGGGAGCGGCGCTATCTCCGCACCTCGCCGGAATTCACCCTCAAGAAGCTGCTGGCGGCGGGTGTGCCGCGGCTCTTCGAGCTGGCGCGCGTCTACCGCAACGGCGAGCGCAGCACCACGCACCATCCTGAATTCACCATGCTGGAATGGTATCGCGCAGAAGCCTCTTACCTCGACCTGATGGAGGACTGCGAGGCGCTGCTCAGAGCGGCGCTCGCGGTGGCAGGCAATCGGGAGTTCCGCTGGCAAGGACGCGCCGCCGACCCCGCGCGGCCGTGGCTCCGCATCAGCGTCGCCGAGGCTTTCGAGCGCTGGTGCGGCATTGACCTGCTGGCGACCGCGCCCGATTCGGCGCGGCCCGACCTCGCGCTGCTTGCCGAGGCGGCGCGGCCCCTCGGCATCGCGCCGCACTCCGGCGATGATTGGGAGGATCTCTTCTTCCGCATCTTTCTCGCGCGCGTCGAGCCGGAGCTCGGGTTGGGATCGCCCGCGATCCTTTACGACTACCCGATTTCGATGGCGGCGCTGGCGCGGCCGAAGCCGGAAGATCCGCGGCTTGCCGAGCGCTTCGAGCTCTATGTCTGCGGCCTCGAGCTCGCTAACGCCTTCGGCGAGCTCACCGACGCCGCGGTGCAGCGCCGCCGCTTCGAGCAGGACCAGGCACGGAAGCGCCAGCGTTACGGCTTCGACTATCCGATCGACGAGGACTTCCTGGCGGCGCTTGCCCATGGCCTGCCGGAGAGCGCCGGCATCGCCCTGGGCTTCGACCGGCTGGTGATGCTGGCGACCGCCGCCGAGCGGATCGAGGACGTGCTCTGGGCACCTGTTGCTTGAAGTGAGGTGGCGCGCACTGCCGGCGTAGCGCCTCACGCACCCTCATTCATCCCAGCTCAAGGCGTTTCGCGACAAGACGCGCGCCGATCCGCACGCCCATACCTACATGTGGGGCATGGCGGCCAAGCTCAGCGACACGACCGTCGACGGCCTCGCGGAATTCTTCTCATCCCAGACGCCGGCGGCGGGCAGTACCGGCGGCGACCGCGCGGAGATCGTAGTGGGGCAGAAGATCTTCGAGGAGGGCATTCCCGCGAAGAACGTGCCACCCTGCAAAGCCTGCCATGGCGAGAAGGCCGAGGGCCAGGTCGCCTTCCCGCGGCTTGCCGGGCAGCATCGGAGCTACCTCGAAGATCAGCTGAACGCGTTCGCGACGGAGTCCCGCGCCAACGCACGAGAACTCGAAGAATCTGACCGCTGCCGAGATCAGTCAGGTCTCCGCGTACCTCGCTGCGCAGTAGACGCGAGCGGCGTACCACCGGTCGCCCGAATCCGCGCGGCGCAGGAAGTCGCGAGCATTTGACCTCGACTCCGCGGAGTCGCCGGTAATTCCCCTGTGAATGGCCATTGGCAGCGATTAGTGTTGCCAGCGGGCGTCCGAGAAGGCGCTGGAGAGAGACTCCTTGGGGGAGGAGACGATGTTCACGCAGATCGTGAATCCGATCGGCAACCTGGCGCTCACCTGCCTGGTGGCGCTCGTGCCCGTGGTGCTGCTGCTGGTCCTGCTGGCGGTCTACCGGGTCTCCGCCTGGCTCGCGGTGCTCATCGGCTCGATCGTCACCTTCCTGCTCGCGCTCTGGGTCTGGCACATGCCGCTCGGCGATGGCTTCCGCGCCTACATCTACGGCTCGGCGACCGGCTTCTGGAACGTCGACTGGATCACCATCTGGGGCGTCGTCCTCTTCAATACGCTGTCGATCACCGGCGTGTTCGAGAATTTCCGCCGCTGGCTGATCTCCCAGGGCACCCTCGACGTCCGCGTGCAGACCATGCTCTTCGCCTGGGCCTTCGGCGCGCTCCTCGAGGGGCTGGTGGGCTTCGGCTATCCCTGGGCGGTGGTGGCGCCGATCCTGATCACGCTCGGTCTCTCCGATCTCGACGCCATCCGCGTCGCCGCCATCGCCAACAACGCGCCGGTTTCCTATGGCGCGCTCGGCGCGCCGATTATCGCGCTCGCAGCGGTGACGGGATATCCGCTGCTGTCGCTCTCCGGCTCGGTCGGCTCCGTCGTCGCCGTGCTGGCTCTGCTGCCGCCCTGGGTGCTGATCTATCTCGTCTCCGGCAAGGAGGGCTTGAAGGACGGCTGGCCGCTCGCCGTCGTGGGCTCGATCGGCTACGTCATCGGCCAATGGCCGACCGCCTTCTTCTGGGGGCCCTATCTTCCCGACGTGATCGGCGCCATCGTCTGCTTCTGCGCGCTGCTGCTGCTGCTCAAGGTGTGGCGGCCGAAGACGGTGCTGGGCTACGGCGGCAAGCCGATCCCGGCGAGCCAGGCGCGGCAGAGCGAGGGCCATGGTCTCTCGGGCGCCGAGATCCTGCAGGCCTGGATGCCGTTCGGCGTGCTGGTGATCGTGGTGGCGCTCTGGACCGGCCCGTGGTCGCCGCTCCCCGCCGTGAGCTGGTACAAGGCGAGCGTCGCCGCCACCGCGCCGGAGACCAAGGCCACCATCACCGCGCTCTTCAACTTCGCGCCCTGGGTCGGCGGCTCGGCGATCTGCGCGTCCTGGATCGTGATCGCGGTGCTGCTGATGCTCACCGGCAAGCTCAAGCCGGAGCATCTCGGCGAGATCGCCGGCAAGACCTTCCATCAGATGTGGGGCGCCTGCCTCGTCGGCATCTTCATCTTCGGCCTCGCCTATGTCTTCAACTTCTCCGGCATGGCCTCGTCCTTGGCGCGGGGCTTCGCCGACCTCGGCGTCGCCTTCGTCGTGGTGGCGCCGGTGCTGGGCTTCATCGGCGTGGCGCTCTCCGGCTCCAACACCTCCACCAATGCCATGTTCGGCAAGTTCCAGGCGCTGGTGGGCGTGCAGCTCGGATTCCCGCCGCTGCTGCTGCCGACACTCAACTCGGTGGGCGCCGAGATCGGCAAGCCGATCGCGCCGCAGACCGCGAGCGTCGGCGTCTCCACCAGCCGCTTCGTGCGCAACGAGGGCGAGGTGATCCGCCACAACATGGGCTGGACCTTCGTCCTGCTGCTCTACCTCATCGTGATCGGGGTGGGATTCTATATCGTCTCGCCGGCCCTGCTGGCGGTGGTCAAGTAGGGGCGGGTGAAGCTGCGTCGATCGCCTTGTTGAACGCCTTGACCGCCGCCCCTGGTCCCTCCGGGTGGTTCCAGACCGCGGTCACCACGGCGATGAAATCGGCGCCCGCCTCGACCAGCGGCGCGCAGTTCGCCGGGGTGATGCCCCCGATGGCGACGCAGGGGACGGTCATGAGCTCGCTCCACCAGCGCAAGAGCTCGGGCTCCGCGCGATAGCCGCTCACTTTGGTGGTGGTGGGATAGAAGGCGCCGAAGGCGACGTAGTCGGCGCCCGCCTCGGCGGCGTCCATGGCGAGGTCGCGGCTCGAATGGCAGGTGACACCCACCGTACGGTCGGGCCCCATGAGGCGCCGCGCCTCGGCGTAGGGCGCATCCTGCTGGCCCACATGGACGCCGTCACAACCGGTCGCCGCCGCAAGGTCGGGCCGGTCATTCAGGATGAACGCGACGCCGCGCTTCTGCGTCACCGGCCTCAGCACGTCGCAGGCGCGGCGGATCGCATCATCGCTGACGTCTTTGAGGCGAAGCTGCACGCAGGCGACATCGCCGGCGTCGAGCGCCTCCGCGAGAGCGTTCTTGAATGTCGCGGGGTCGAGCGCGGCCGGCGTGACGAGATAGAGCCGGCAGCGCTCGCGCGGGTCGCTCAAGCCTTGCCCTGATAGATCTGGATGATGGTATCCAGCATCTTGAGGGCGTCGGCGCGCGGCCGCTGGAAGGTGTTGCGGCCGATGATCGAGCCGTTGGCGCCGCCGTCGCGCAGGCCCCGGACCTCGTTGTAGATGCCGTCCAGGTCCTTCGCCTCGCCGCCGGAGAAGACGACGATGCGCTTGCCGTTGAAGCACGCCTGCACCACGTTGCGCACCCGCGCTGCCAAGGTCGAGATATCGATCTTCTGCGCCTCGTAGACCTTCTTCGCCGCCTCGAGCTCGAGATGCTCGGTGGGCGGCTTCACCTTGATGATGTGGGCGCCGAGCAGCGCCGCCATGTGCGCTGCGTAGGCGCAGATGTCGACCGCGGTCTCGCCGGCCTTGGAGAGGTTGCCGCCGCGAGGATAGGACCAGATCACCGAGGCGAGGCCGTAGGACTTCGCCTCGCGGGTCATCTCGGCGATCTCGCCCATCATGTCGTAGGCGGCGTCGGAGCCCGGATAGATGGTGAAGCCGATTGCGGCGCAGCCGAGGTGGAGCGCGTCCTTGACGCTGGCGGTGATCGCCTGGGAGGGCCCCTCCTTGGCGCGCGCCAGGCTGTTGGCGCTGTTCACCTTGAGGATGGTGGGGATGGCGCCGGCGAAAGTATCGGCGCCCGCCTCGAGGAAGCCCAGCGGCGCCGCATAGGCGTTGAGCCCGGCGTCGATCGCCAGCTGATAGTGATAGTGCGGATCGTAGGCCGGCGGGTTGGGCGCGAAGCTGCGCGCGGGACCGTGCTCGAAGCCCTGGTCCACCGGCAGGATCACCACCTTGCCGGTGCCGCCGAGGCGGCCGTGCGAGAGGATGCGCGCGATGTTCGCCTTGGTGCCGGGCGTCTCACCCTCGTAGCCGTCGAGGATGTGCTTGACCGTCTTGGTGATTTCCATGGGGCCTTTGCTCCTGAGCCGAGACCGATTTGGCGGCGATATTACAGAGGTGTCCGCGACCGGCAAAGCGCCAGAACGGCGCCGGCAACCGTGGTTAATTTAACGAACGGCGGCCTTGCGCCGAACCGACATTTTTCGGACCGGCCGCGCCCGGGATGGCTGGAGATAGGCGCGAAGGGCGGCGTCACGATCGCGGCGGTCGAGGAGATCGAGCGCCGGCTTGCGCCGTCCGGTCTCGATCACCGCGCCCGACTGCCGGGCGATGTCCTTGAGGCGCCTGAGTGCGGTTGCCTTGCCGGTGAAGCGCACCGAGCCGAGCCCGTGCCGGAGCGCTGCCAGCACGGTGCCGGCCTCGTCGGCGCAATCGAGGAGGGCGGTCACCGGGACGTCTGGAAACTCGGCGCAGGCTTGATCGACGACGGATTTGAACCAGGCGGGCCCGGCGAAGCCGCCGGCGCCGGCGGCGCTCTCGAGGGTAACGGCGGCTCTCAGCTCGCTGGCGGCGGCGAGCGCCGCCAGGGCATCGGCGAGCGAATGGATGATGACGCGCTTGCCGATCACCCGAGCTTGCCGACGAGGGCGGCCGCCTCGACCATGCGGTTCGAGAAGCCCCACTCGTTGTCGTACCAGGACATGACGCGGCAGAAGCGCTTGCCGAGCACCACCGTCTGCGTCAGGTCGAAGGTCGAGCTGGCGGGATTGTGGTTGAAGTCGGTGGAGACCAGCGGCTCGTTGTTGACGGCGAGGATGCCGCGCAGCCGGTTCGACTTCGAGGCGGTCACCATCAGCTCGTTGATCTCCTCCGCCGAAGTGTCGCGCCCGGCGGTGAACTTGAAGTCGATGCAGGAGACGTTCGCCGTCGGCACCCGGATCGAGGTGCCGTCGAGCCGGCCCTTGAGCGACGGCAGCACCAGCCCCAGCGCCTTGGCGGCGCCGGTCGAGGTCGGGATCATCGAGAGCGCGGCGGCGCGGGCGCGGCGCAGATCCTTGTGGAGGGTGTCCACCGTCGGCTGATCGCCGGTATAGGAGTGGATCGTCGTCATGAAGCCGTGATCGATGCCGACGCCCTCGCTCAGCACATAGGCGACCGGCGCCAGGCAGTTCGTCGTGCAGGAGCCGTTCGACAGCACCTTGTGGTCGGCCTTCACCTGGTCGCTGTTGACGCCCATCACCATGGTGATGTCGACGCCGTCAGCGGGGGCGGAGACGAGGACGCGCCTGGCGCCGGCCTCCAGATGCTTCGCCGCCGCCTCGCGCTTGGTGAAGATGCCCGTGCATTCGAGGGCGACGTCGACCTTGAGGTCCTTCCACGGCAGCTTCGCGGGATCGCGCTCGGCGCTCACATGGATGCGGCCGCTGCCGATGTCCATCCAGTCCTCGCCGGTCTTGATTTCGCCGTGGAACGGCCCGTGCACGCTGTCGTGCTTCAGGAGATGGGCGTTGGTGGCCACCGGGCCCAGATCGTTGATCGCCACCGCCACCACGTCGTCGCGCTTCGCCTCGTGCAGCGCTCTGAGCACCAGCCGACCGATGCGGCCGAACCCGTTGATCGCAACCCGAACAGCCATCGCTTCCTCCAGTATCTTCGTCCTAATTTCGTGGCGCCGCTGAGTGTCAGATCCGCGTCAGTGCCGCGTCGACCACTTTTTCCGCAGTGATGCCGAAGTGGCGGAAGAGATCCTCCGCCGGCGCCGAGGCGCCGAAGCCGGGCATGCCGATCACCGCGCCGGCCTCGCCGACATAGCGCTCCCAGCCGAAGGATGTCGCGGCCTCGACGGCGACGCGCGGTGCGCTCCCCAGCACTGCCTTCCGGTAGGAAGCGTCCTCGGCGTCGAAGAGTTCCCAGCACGGCATCGACACCACGGCGGCGGCGATGCCTTTCTGCTTCAGGAGATCGCGGGCCGCCATGGCGACGCCGACCTCGGAGCCGGTGGCGAGCAGCGTCACCTGGCGCTTGCCCTCGGCTTCCGCCAAGACATAGGCGCCGCGCGCGGAGCGGTTCTCGCCGGCATCGCGGCGGAGCGGCGGCACGTTCTGGCGCGTGAGCGCGATCGCCGAGGGCGCCTTCGACGCCTCCAGCGCCAGCTCCCAGCACTCCGCCGTCTCCACGGGATCCGCCGGGCGGAAGACGCGGAGCTTCGGAATGGCGCGCAGGCTCGCGAGCTGGTCCACCGGCTGATGGGTGGGGCCGTCCTCGCCGAGGCCGATCGAGTCATGGGTCAGCACATAGACGACGCGCACGCCCATCAGCGCCGAAAGGCGGATCGCCGGCCGGCAGTAGTCGCTGAAGATCAGGAAGGTGCCGCCATAGGGAACAACGCCGCCATGGAGCGCGAGGCCGTTCATCGCCGCTGCCATGCCGTGCTCGCGCACGCCGTAATGGATGTAGCTGCCGCCGTAGTTCGAGGCGTCGAGCACCTTCTGGCTCTTCGCCCTGGTGTTGTTGGAGCCCGTGAGATCGGCCGAGCCGCCGACGAGCTCGGGGATCGCCGGCGCCAGCGCGTCCAGCACCATGCCCGAGGCCTGGCGGGTAGCGAGCTTCGGCGCCTCGGCGGCAAATTTCTGCGCCGCGCCGCGCAGTGCCTCGCGCCAGCCCTTGGGGAGCTCGCCGGAAATCCGGCGCTGGAATTCCTGCCGCACGTCGCCTGAGGCTGCGGCGAGGCGCTCGTTCCAGGCGCTCCTGTGCTTGCCGCCGCGCGCGCCGATCTTCCGCCAGGCGGCGGCGATCGGGCCGGGAATCTCGAAGGGCGGGTAGGGCCAGTTGAGCCGCTCGCGCGCGCCGGCGATCTCGGCAGCGCCCAGCGCCGAGCCATGCGCCGCCGCGCTGCCGGCCTTGGTGGGGGCGCCGAAGGCGATGATGGTGCGGCAGGCGATCAGCGACGGCCGCTCGTTGCGCTTCGCCCGCTCGAGGGCGGCGGCGATCGCGTCGGTGTCGTGGCCGTCGACGCGCACCGCGTCCCAGCCATGCGCCTCGAAGCGCTGCAGCTGGTCGTCGGAGACTGCGAGGCCGGTCGACCCGTCGATCGAGATCGAGTTGTCGTCGAAGAGGACGATCAGCTTGTTGAGCCTGAGGTGGCCGGCAAGCGAGATCGCCTCGTGGCTGATGCCTTCCATCAGGCAGCCGTCCCCGGCGATCACGTAGGTATAGTGATCGACGAGACCGTCGCCGAACCGGGCGTTCATGATGCGCTCGGCGAGCGCCATGCCGACCGCGTTGGCAAGGCCCTGGCCCAGCGGTCCGGTGGTGGTCTCGATGCCGGCGGCATGGCCATATTCCGGGTGCCCCGCGGTGCGGCTGCCGAGCTGCCGGAAGCGCTTGATCTCCTCCATCGTCATGTCGGCATAGCCGGTGAGATGGAGGAGGGCATAGAGCAGCATCGAGCCGTGGCCAGCCGACAGCACAAAGCGGTCGCGGTCGGGCCAGGAGGGATCGCCGGGATCGAATTTCAGGAACTTGGAGAACAGCACCGTCGCGACATCGGCCATGCCCATGGGCATGCCGGGATGGCCGCTCTTCGCGCGCTCCACCGCATCCATGGCAAGCGCGCGGATGGCATCCGCCATGTCCCGCAGCTCGCGGCTTTTAGGCTCCGGGAGAGCCGGCGCGGTGGCGCGGGGCGTGTCGGCTGCAGTCATGTCCTGAGAGGTCGTGAACGGGTGAGGCGCACCTTGCCGAGGAGGGGGGCTCGCGTCAATCGCCCAGTGGCGCAGGGGTGGTGAGCTTTCCGGTCGCGGCTGCCCGGCGGGAAGCGTGGTTAATGCCGCGAAATTCGAGCCGTTGCCGGAGGCAAGCTGCGCCCCTCGCGGGCGGCGGCTGTCACATTCCCCTCGCATTGACGGCCGCTTCCGGCGGCGCGTAAGGTGGTCGGCGACTCGCGGGGGATAGATCCACGCCATGACCGGGCTGACCAAGGTAGTGGAAGCAGCGGATCGGCTTGAGCAGGCCGTGCTGCGGCTGGAGGCGGCGTTGGAGCGTCGCGACGGCGGTGGCAATCGCGACGCCGAGCGCGCGCTCGCCGAGGCCCGTGCGCAGTGTGCCGCGCTGGCGCGGACCACGCAGACGGTGGCCTTGCGCCTCGACCGGGCGATCAACCGGCTCGACCGCGTGCTGGAGGAGTGATGCCCGAGATCCACATCACCATCAACGGCAGGACCTATCCCGTCGCCTGCGACGAGGGCCAGGAGGCGCGGCTCAAGGAGCTCGCCCAGTACGTCGACCGCAAGACCGCCGAGTTCGCCAGGAAGCTCGGCCAGATCGGCGAGGCGCGCCTCCTGGTGCTGGCGGCGCTCACCATCACCGACGAGCTCGCGGATACCCATGCCACGCTGCGCAAATCGGGCAACGGCTCCGGTAACGGAATCGATACGGATGCTCTGGCGCACGGGCTGGTCGATCTCGCCCAGCGCATCGAAGCGATTGCGGAACGGCTCGAAACGCCCCACATTCATTCCTAGGATGGGGCTGCGCGGTGCGTTAGGTCGCACAAGACCCCGGGGCCGATATCGACCTCTTGGGAGCTGTCCCTGCCGGGATCTTGGTCCCGACACACGGTGCCCACCTGCGAAAGCGGGCCTAGAGGGTTTGTCATGCCGACGGCCGAGGTGGCTCCATCCGCCCCTTTCTTCCGCCCGTTCCCTTTCTGCCGCCTGCTGATGCCCGGCGGAATCACCGAGCAGAAGACCGCCCTTCGCCGCGTGATGCGCGAGCGCCGCGCCGCGCTCGAGCCGAACATGCGCGCCGCCGCCGCCTTCGTCGTGCGTGACCGGCTGATCGAGATGCTGCCGCGTCTCGCGCTGCCGGCGGGCGCGGTGGTGGCGGGCTTCCTGCCGATCCGCGACGAGATCGATCCGCGGCCGGCGCTGGAGGCGCTGCGCGAGCGGGGATTCCGCCTGGTGCTGCCGGTGGTGATCGCGCGCAACGAGCCGCTGATCTTCCGCGAGTGGCTGCCGGGGACCGTGCTGGAGCCCGACGCCTTCCATATTCCGGCGCCGCCGGTCTGGGCCGAGCAGCTCGCTCCCGATCTGCTGCTGGTGCCGATGCTGGCCTTCGATCGCAAAGGCGAGAGGCTGGGCTATGGCGCCGGCTTCTACGACGTGACGCTGACCCTGCTGCGGGCCCAGCGCGCGTCGATTGCGGTCGGTATCGCGTTCAGCACCCAGGAGGTGGAAGCGGTACCGGTGAGCGCGCGCGATGTCATGCTCGACGCGCTCGTCACCGAGATCGATGTGCTATGGTTCGGTCGGTTCGCCGGCGGGGGAGCGGCGCCGAGTTGAGTGCCAAGAGGTGACGCATGCGGATACTCCTCTGCGGTGACGTGATGGCGCGGCCCGGCCGCGAGGCGGTGGCGACATACCTGCCTGGCCTCCGCCGCGATCTCGGCATCGATTTCGTGGTGGTGAACGGCGAGAACGCCGCCGGCGGCTTCGGCATCACCGACAAGATCTGCGCCGAGCTCTACGCGCTTGGGGCGGACGTCATCACCTCGGGCAACCACGCCTGGGATCGACGCGAGATCATCCCCTATATCGACGGTGACCCGCGGCTGCTGCGTCCGCTCAACCTGCCGCCGGGAACGCCGGGCAGCGGCGCCCGCGTCTTCGAGCTCGCCGACGGCCGGCGCGTCCTCGTGCTCAACCCGATGGCGCGCCTCTTCATGGACGCGATCGACTGTCCCTTCCGCGCGGTGGAGCGCGAGCTCGCGGCGCATCCCCTCGGCGAGGTCAACGCGGTGGTGATCGATTTCCACGGCGAGGCCACCTCGGAGAAGATGTCGATGGGTCATTTCGCAGACGGCCGCGCCTCGCTGGTGGTGGGAACCCACTCCCACGTGCCAACCGCCGACGCGCAGATCCTGCCCAAGGGCACCGGCTATCAGACCGACGCCGGCATGTGCGGCGACTACGATTCCGTGATCGGCATGCGGAAGGAGGCGGCGATGGCGCGCTTCGTCCGCAAGATGCCGGGTGAGCGCATCCAGGTGGCGGACGGCGAGGGCACGCTCTGTGCCGTCTTCGTCGAGACCGACGACGCGACCGGCCTCGCCCGCCGCATCGAGCCCGTCCGCCTCGGCGGCCGCCTGATGTCGCAGATGCCGCGTGTCGTCGTGGCGGCGGATTGAGTGCCCGCAATCCCTCGATCCGGCGCCATGCGGGCCCCAGACGAGGGTCGCATTGGGCGACACGTCACCATTGCTGCGCGACAATAAGAGCGGCCGACCATAGCAAGGCCGCGAGGCACGCGATCAGCGCGAGCGTCGGCGTACTCGGATCTTTGGGGCGGTGCGAGCGAGCGAACACGGTAACCCTCCTATCGCGGTCATCAGTCGAGCCGGCCATGCGACAAAGGTTTGCCCTCGAATATGGCGAAACCACGCCGGGACGGAGGTGATCTTCGTCATAGTTGGTGGCACTAATGTGCGCCCGCCCGCCGCGGCAGGGAGTTTTCACGATCGCAGCGGGGCGGCTAAGACACCCCAGGAAGATCTGCCTGGGCGCGGTGCGCTCTCCCGCGGTTCTCGGCCGAGGAGATCCTTCGATGCGGGAATTCGATATCCAGATCACGCCATTGCGGCGACTTCCGCTCGCGTGCCCGTCAGCCTATAGTCTGGAAAGCTTCGAAGGAGCCGAACTTGCCCCTCGATACCGTTCCGTCGGTCTGTCCGCACGACTGTCCCAGCACCTGCGCCCTCGAGGTGGAGCGCCTCGACGCGCGCACCATCGGCCGCATCCATGGCGCCCGCGACAATCCCTATACGGCGGGCGTCGTCTGCGCCAAGGTCGGCCGCTACGCCGAGCGCCAGCATCATCCGCTCCGGCTTTCGAGGCCGCTGCTGCGGGTCGGTGACAAGGGCGTGGGCTTCGATGCCTTCAGGCCGATCTCCTGGGAGGAGGCGCTCGACCGCGTCGCCGACGCGTTTCAGCGAGCGGCGGCG
>DATJOK010000289.1:0-8930 GCA_035507155.1 Allostellaceae bacterium | reverse complement strand
GCCAAAGCTTATGTTACGACCAATGCCTCAAAGAAAAAGGGGCGGCCGGGGCGGTTTACCAATTTTTGGTGGATCCGCCTCGGCCGCCCCACAAAGGCCGCTATGTTTGCGATCGTCTACATCGAGCGAACCCGGAGCAGGAACTGGTCGACCTTCTGATCGAGATCGGCTGCCTGCTGCGAGAGCACCTGGGCGACATCGACGACCGTCGCCGTGGCCCGGCCGGCCTCCTGGGTGGCCTGGCTGACGCCGCTGATGTTGCTTGAGACATCCTTGGTGGCGACCGATTGCTCCTCGACTGCCCCCGCGATCGACGTGCTGATCTCGCTCACCTGAGCGACAATCCGGCCAATCTCGCGGATCGCCTCGGCCGTGGTTTGGCTGGCGTTCTGGATGCCCTTGATCTGTTGCTCGATATCGCCGGTCGCCTTGGCCGTCTGATTGGCGAGCGACTTCACTTCCGAGGCAACAACCGCAAAACCCTTGCCCGCTTCGCCAGCGCGCGCCGCCTCGATGGTGGCGTTGAGCGCCAGAAGATTGGTCTGCTTGGCGATCGCCGAGATGCGCTCGGCCACCTTGCCGACCCGGGAGAGCGCTGCCTCGAGGGTGCTCGCCTGCTCCGCGATGCCCCCCATCGCTTCCAGCAGGTTGGCGATCGCCGCCAGCGATTGCTCCAGTGTGCCGCGCGAGCGCTCGATCTCGTCATGGGAGCGAGATGCGGTCGCCTCGGCGCCGCGAGCGAGCTCGGTGATCTCGGCGCTGCCGGATTTGACCTCCGCGGCGGCGGTACCGAGACCGGCGAAGAGGCGCGCCTCGGCCTCGACGCGGGCGCTTAAGTCGTCGACCTTGCCGGCTACGTCGGCGATGCCGATGCTGAGGCGGTCCACCTCGGCCGCGACCTTGGCGACGACAGCAAGATTCTCGTGTTTGGTTTCCGCCATCCCGACATCCGGTTCCAGAGGTGGGGGCCGAGTGTAGGGGGCCGCGCCTAAATGACTAGTAAAGCGCGAATGAAATAATCTTACCGAAACTCAGAATTGCGGCTTCAGAACTTCGGCGGGGCGATCCCGCTCTGGCCGAGCTCGGCAACCAGCGCCGCCTTCAGCCTGGCGAGGCCCTGGTCGTCCCGCGCCTCGGCACGCGCAACCAGCACATCCTGAGTGTTGGAGGCGCGCAGCAGCCACCAGCCGTCAGGCGTCCGCACCCGCACGCCGTCGATGTCCGAGAGCTCGGCGCCGGCCTTCTTGAGGCGATCGCGCACCTCGTTCACCACCGCGAACTTCCGCGTCTCCGAGCAAGGAAAACGAAGTTCCGGCGTATTCACCACCTGGGGCAGCCGGTCGCGGAGCTGGTCTAGACTCTCGGGGATGCGCCCGAGAATGCCGATCAGCCGCACCGCCGCGTAGGGCGCGTCGTCATAGCCGTAGTAGCGGTCAGCATAGAAGATGTGGCCGCTCATCTCGCCGGCGAGCGGCGCCTTGGTCTCCGCCATCTTGGTCTTGATGAGGGAATGGCCGGTGCGCCACATCAGCGGCGTGCCGCCGATGCGACCGATCTCGTCGAAGAGCACCTGGCTTGCCTTGACGTCGGCGATGATGGTGGCCTTGGGCTGGGCGCGGATCACGTCCGCCGCCAGCACGGTCATCAGCTGGTCGCCCCAGAGGATGCGACCCTTGGCGTCGACGACACCGATGCGGTCGCCATCGCCGTCGAAGGCGATGCCGAGATCCGCCTTCTCCTTCGCCACTGCCTGCTGCAGCTGCACCAGGTTCTTGGGCTCGGTCGGATCAGGGTGATGCGCCGGGAAATTGCCGTCGATCACCTCGTTGAGGAGGATGTGCGTCCCCGGCAGCTTCGCCGCCATCAGTTTGAGCGCCTCGCCGGTGGCGCCGTTGCCGGCGTCCCAGACGATCTTGAGCGCGCGCTTGCCGTCATAGTCCCGGGTGATGCGGTCCACATAGGCGGAAAGGATCGCCTTCTCGGTGACCTTGCCCTTGCCGCTCCGGAACTCGCCCGAGGCCGCGATCTCGCCGAGGCGCTGGATGTCGGCGCCGAAGAACGACTTCTTCCCCAGCACCAGCTTGAAGCCGTTGTAGTCGGAGGGATTGTGCGAGCCCGTCACCATGATGCCGCCGTCGACCTCGAGGGTCGCGGTGGCGAAATAGAGCATCGGCGTCGGGCCCAAACCGATGCGGACGACGTCGATGCCGCTCTCGGCGAAGCCATCCACCAGCGCCTGCTCGATCTCCGGCGAGCTCAGCCGCCCGTCGCGGCCCACCGCCACGCGCCGGCCCCCCTGCTCGGCGAGGCAGACCGCGAAAGCGCGGCCGATGGCGCGCGCGTCGGCGGGGAACAGCGTCTTTCCCACCACGCCGCGGATGTCGTACTCGCGCAGAATGGTCGCGTCGAAGCGATGGCCGCTGCCGCTGCCACTGTCCGGAGCCATGGTGCCGTCCTTCAGCAAAAGTCTTTGAGGATCTGCTTCATGTCGGCGGCCATGTCGGGCCGCGCGAGCGCAAAGGCGAGATTCGCGTGCAGGAAGCCGATCTTGTCGCCGCAGTCGAAGCGGCGGCCCTCGAAGCGGAGCCCATGGAACGGCTTGTTGCCGCCGATCATGCGCGCGAGCGCGTCGGTGAGCTGGATCTCGTTGCCGCTGCCGCGGCCGATCTGGCCCAGATGATCGAACACCTCGGGCTCCAGCACGTAGCGGCCGATGATGCCAAGGGTCGAAGGCGCCTTCTCCGGCGCCGGCTTCTCGACCAGCCCTTTGACCTCGACGAGGCGGCCGTCATCGCTGGCGATATCGATGATGCCGTAGCGGTTCACGTGATTGCGCGCCACATCCATCGCCGCGATGACACTGCCGCCGCCGGGCTTGCGGGCATCCACCATCTGCTTGAGGCACGGCGTCTTCGCCAGGATCAGATCGTCGGCGAGCAGCACCGCGAAGGGCTCATTGCCGACGAGATCGCGCGCGCACCAGACCGCGTGGCCGAGGCCCAGCGGCTGCTGCTGGCGGGTATAGGCGACCTGGCCGGGCTTCGGCAGCCAGCCGTTGATCTCGGTGATCTGCGCCGTCTTGCCGCGCTCGCGCAGCGTGCTCTCGAGTTCGTAGGAGTGATCGAAGTGATCCTCGATCGCCGTCTTGGAGCGCCCGGTGACGAAGATGAATTCCTCGATCCCCGCCGCCTGCGCCTCCTCCACCGCATACTGGATGAGCGGCTTGTCCACCACTGGCAGCATCTCCTTCGGCATCGCCTTGGTGGCGGGAAGGAAACGGGTGCCGAGGCCTCCGACCGGGAAGACAGCTTTGCGAACGTGCGATGTCATATCTCGCTCTTATAGGCGTTGCGGCGGTTGACGGTGCCGGGATAACGCACAGTCCCGATCGGTTGTTCCACGCCCTTGGGAAAGGACGGGCCCGCTCTGGCATCCGGCCGCCGGGTTATAGCCCGGGAGGCCCCGCTGGCGCCAGCCACAGGGCCGCGACCGGCGGCCGCAAGTCGGAAACCGGGCGTTGCGCGCCCCGGCATGCAACTGGCTCAAATGCTAGGAAAACTTCCCTAACACTTGGTAACCAAGAGCGGGAGGCCTACTTGCCCAGGAGCACGTCCTTGGCACGGTTGACCTGCGCCGCCAGCACGTCGGAGCCGCCCTGGTCCGGGTGCAGCTTCATCATCAGCCGCCGGTGCGCTTCCTTGATCTCCGCCGGACCGGCGCCGGGCTTGAGCCCCAGCACCGAGAGGGCTTCCTCCACCGTCATGCCCGTGGCCGCCCTGGCCGCGCCGCCTCCCGGCGGAGCTGCCGCCTCGCGCCAGTCCGGATGGATGCGGTCGAGATAGCCTTCCAGCAGATTGGCGGAGGCCGGATCTTCCGCCCGCACCTCGCGCCAGAGCGCCAGCAGACGGGGAAGATCGAGCTCCTCCAGCCGATGCCCCTGCTCCCGCCCCTTGCGCACCAAGCCGCTCATGGTGCCGGTCTCGTGGTCGAGGCTCATGCGGAGGTAGTCGGTCTCCACTTCCGAGACCCGCGCGCGCGATGTCCCCTGCCGCGACGGTATCCACCGCCGCCACAGTGTTCGCGCGCGGGCGAGAAAGGGCGCGGCGCCGCCCAGCGCGAAGACCAGCGGAAAGAAGCGGCCGCTCTCCACCAGCAGCAGCGCCAGCGCGAGCGCGGCGAAGATGCCGATCCACATCAGCCAGCGCACCACGGTCGCGGGATTGGCGTTGACGAAGGCACGCCCCGCCAGCAGCACCACCACCAGCACGGCGATGCCGCCGACGAGGTAGAGCATCAGCTCCCGCCCATCTGGCGAGTGAGCAGCAGCGCCGCGCCGCCGGTGCGCTTGCCGTAATCGGCGAGCGCCTTGCGCCCGCCGGCGGCGTAGACCGCGACGGCGCCGAGCAATGCCTTGAGCTGATCGGCGCTGGCGGAATCGAAGGGGCAATAGGCGCCGCGCGTCAGGCGCGCGATCTCCTTGAAGGTGCTGCCGGCAGTGGGGTCGACGCCCTCGTGGAACAGGAAGGCCGGCACGTTCAGCAATCCGAGCTCGCCGGCAAGCCGATAGAGTCCCTCCGCCTCCTCCTCCATCGCATCGCCCACGAAGACCAGCGCGCTGACCCGCCCCGCGCGCGCGGCGGTGAGGGCATGGCCCAGCACGCGGGCGATCTGCGTCTCGCCGCCGACGCAGCTCACCTTGCGCATGGCGCGCTGCAGATCCCCGGCGCGGGCGAGCCAGCGGCTCGCCTTGCATTCGGAAAAACCGCGATAGAAGACGAGCTGCACGTCGAGGCCGCCGAGGCTCTGGGTCGCTTCGAACATCTCGCCCTGGAGCTGGCAGGCCCGGTCCCAGGTGGGATCGCGGCTCGCGGTCGCATCGAGGGCGAAGATCAGACGGCCGCGGCCCGAGGCCGGCTGCACCGCCGGCATCGCCGCCACCTTCCTCAGGAATGCATCGACCTCCGCCTGCTTGGCGGCGGCGGGCAGCTGGTCGCCGGTCTTCTTGTCGTCCTCGGCCATCGCCTAGATTTGGGAGGGTCGCCCCGCCTTTGCTAGCGTCTTCAAGCGAAAGTCAGCGTGGTGCCACCACCGCCAGCGTCTTCTGCCAGGCCGGCAGCGCCATCAGCTCGCCGTGCCAGCGGCGGATCTCCGGATAGTCCGTCAGCGGGATGCGCGCCGGCTCGCCGAGGTTGAGCATGGGGCCGAGCGAGAAGTCCGCCACCGTGAGCCGCTCGCCGGTGACGAAGCGCCGGCCGCGAAGCTGACCTTCCAGCACCTTGGCGAAACGGTGGAAGCGCGTCTGCGCCTCCTCGGCGCGCCCGAGGTCGGGCTCGCCGAGACCGGCGAGCTTCTTCACCACATGCTCGAAGATCATGGTGGCGAGGGGCGGCTCCCAATGCGCGAGATCCCAGAACTGCCATCGGCTCACATCGGCGCGCGCCCGCGGCAGCTCCGGCAGCAGCGTGCGCGTCGGATCCTTGGACGCGAGATACTGCAGGATCGCATTCGCCTCCCAGAGCACGAAGCCGTCCTCCTCGATGACTGGCATCAGCATGTTGGGATTGAGCGCAGCGAACTCCGGCTGCTTCTGCTCGCCCTTGAAGAGATCGATGACGCGCGGCTCGAAGGCGAGATCGAGGTGATGCGCCAGCGCCAGCACCTTGAAGGCGCGCGGGCTCGGCGGGAAATAATGAATCCTCAGCATATTCTCCCCCTTTGAATGTCGGTCTCGGTGGAACCCACCCAGATGGCCTTCGACCACCCGGGCCACGGAAGATACTAGGCGGTGCGCGCGTCGAGCGATGGCCAGCGGTAGTCGGGCAGCACCAGCCGATCGACGATATCCCTGCCCACCGCCAGACGCGACAGGCCCGGGATCGCGAAGGCCTTGATCACCTGATTGCGGACCCAGAGGCCCCACTGGGTCCTGGGTGCGAAGGCGACGGCGAACTTCTCGGCGGCGCGCTGCTTCCGCTCGATATAGTCGCGCATCAGCGATTCGTACCGGCTGAAGGCGACCCCGCAGTCGCCGCCGGCGCGGGCCAGCTCGCCCGCCAACACATAGGCTCCGGCTATGGCGAGGGCCGAGCCCTGCCCCGCCATCAGCGAGACACAGAACGCCGCGTCCCCGGCGAGGGCGACATGTCCCTTCGACCAGCGCGGCATCCTGATCTGGCTGACGCGATCGAAATAGAGCTCGTCGATGCCTTCCAGGAGCTCCAGCACGCGTGGGACCTCGCCTCTGTCGCCGCCGTATTCCCGGCCGAGCAGCGCCTTCTGGCGATCGAGCGTGGCGGGGAGCGAGGAGCCGTTGGTGGCGAACACCAGCAGGAACAGCGTCCGGTCGTCCCTGAGCGCGAAGCGCCCTAGCATATGTCCTGGCTCACTGCGGATGAGGTAGGTGTCCTCGTCCCGCCGCTCGTAGCCCCGCACCTCGAAAGCCGCGACGGCGTAGTGGAGCTGCCGCTCGAACTGGTCCTGCGGCCCGAACGCCAGCCGGCGGATCTCCGAGTGGAGCCCGTCGGCACCGATCACCAGGTCGAAGCGACGCTCTCCGGCGCGCTGCAATCGGACCCGCGCGCCCTCCGCCTCATCCTGCAGGTCGATCACCTCCTCGTCGAACAGGATCTCGATCTCGCCCTCGATCTTCTCGTAGAGGAGCCGCGAGAGATCGCTGCGCCCGAGCGTGACGAACCGCCCGCCGGTCAGCTCGTCGAAGACCCTGGTCCCGAAGCCGGCGACGCGCCGCCCGCGATCATCGACGATGCGCAGCTCCCGCATGTGGTAGCCGATGTCATGGATCGCCCGCCGCAGCCCCATACGCTCCGCGATGTCGTAGCCGAGCCCCCAGAAATCGATGACATAGCCGCCGCTGCGCAGCGCCGGCGCGCGCTCGATGAGGGTCGGCGCGAAGCCGGCCGCCTTCAGCCAGAAGGCGAGGGTCGGCCCGGCAATGCCGGCGCCGGAGATCAATACGGTTTGCTGGCTCACCCCGACAGGCTAGCGCCGCCAAGCCCCGGAGCAAGTGACTAAGCGAGGCGCACCCAGACCGCAGTGTCGTGGAAGACGCCGCCGCCGTTCGGCCGGCCGGGCTCGGCGCTGATGAGGGTGTTGATGCCGACGCCCTCCTCGTAGGCGTGGTTCGGCCAGATCCCCTCGACGACGAGCACGCCGCGCTGCAGCCCGTCGAAGGGCTTGGCATGCACCACCACGCTGCCTTGGCGGTTGCCGAGACGGAGGCGGGTGCCGGTGTCACCGCCCATCGCCCTCAGGTCATCGGGGTGGATCAGCACCGAGGGCCTGCCCTCGCGCGCCACGCTCGCCGGCGTGTTGTTGAAGCTGGTGTTGAGGAAGGAGCGCGCCGGCGGCGCCATCATGCGGAAGGGATGCTCGGCATCCGCCTTGTCGATGATATCGACGTGATCCGGAAGCGCCGGCAGCTCCTCGTGCCGCGGCCCGAGCGACGCCCAGTCGGCCTTGAAGTGGAAGCGCTTGTCCTTGTGCGCGAAGCCGTCGAGATAGTGCGCGCGCTCGAAGGGGAGCGCCTTGTCGATCCAGCGGCCGCGGTCGAACGCGTCGGGCGACGGCAGGCCGGATTTCGCAAGCGAGGCGGCGATGATCTCCATCTCCGTCATCTCGAAGCCCGGATGCCGGGCGCCCAGCCGCTTCGCCAGTTCGCAGTGGACGTAGTGGTTGGAGCGCGCTTCGCCATAGGCCTCCACCACCTTGCGAGCGATCTGCAGGAAGGTGTGGCCGCTCGCCGTGTAGATGTCGTCATGCTCGAGGAAGGTGGTGGCGGGCAGCACCACGTCCGCCATCGCCGCCGTCTCGGTCATGAACTGCTCGTGGACGCAGGTGAAGAGGTTGTCGCGGCGGAAGCCGTCGCGCACGCGGAGCGTGTCGGGCGCCACCACCATCGGATTGGTGTTCTGGATCAGCATCGCCGTCACCGGCGGTCCGTCGCCGAGATCGCGCTTGTCGCCGGTGAGGACGGCGCCGATCCGCGACTGGTCGAAGATGCGCGTCGACTTGTCGAGGACGTCGAGCCCCTCGATCAGGCTGCGGTCGAGGTCGGTGTAGAGCGCGCTGTTGCCGTAGAGCGCTCCGCCGCCGCGATACTGCCAGGCGCCGGTCACCGCGGGGAGGCAGCTCACCGAGAAGAGCTGCGCCGCGCCGTTGCGGTAGCGCGAGAAGCCGTAGCCGACGCGGATGTAGCTGCGCTTGGTGCGGCCGTAGAGCCGGGCGAAATCGATGATCTGCTGCGCCGGGACGCCGGAGATCGCCTCCGCCCATGCCGGGCTTCGCGTCTCAAGATGCGCTTCGAGCTCGGCGGTGCCGGCGGCGTATTTCGCCAAGTACTCGCGGTCGGCGAAGCCCTCCTTGAACAGCACATGCATCACGGCGCAGGCGAGCGCGCCGTCAGTGCCGGGCTTCGGCATCAGGTGGATGTCGGCGATCTCCGCCGTCGGCGTTCGATAGGGATCCACCGTCACGAAAGGCGCCTTGCGCTCGCGCCGCGCCTTGGTGACGTGGGTCATCACGTTGACCTGGGTGGAGACCGGATTGCCGCCCCACATCACCACGAGATCGGACTCCGCGATCTCGCGCGGATCGGTGCCGCGCTTGGCGCCGGTGCCGGCATTCCAGCCGGCATCCGCCAGCGTCACGCAGAAAGTCGAATGCTGGCGCGAATAGCGCAGGGCATGTCGCAGCCGATTGATACCGTCGCGCTGCACGAGGCCCATCGTGCCGGCGTAGAAATAGGGCCAGACCGCCTCGCTGCCATGGCGCGCCGCCGCTCGCTGAAACGCGTCGGCGACGCGGTCGAGCGCCTCCTCCCAGGAGATCGGCCTGAAGGCATCGAAGCCCACGCCCTTGTCACCGACCCGCAGCAGCGGCCTCGAAAGCCGGAGCGGATGATGCTGGCGCTC
>DATJOK010000288.1:0-20328 GCA_035507155.1 Allostellaceae bacterium | reverse complement strand
AAGGGCGCGGGCCGCAGTGACAGAGCGTTCATGCGAAGCAATCCTCAGCTACCATCTTCTGCGCCGGACGCTAGACGAGGAAGCGGCAACGGGATTGAAAAAATCGGACAGATCGCGGCGTCGGGGACAGGCAGCGCAGGGTTGCGCGGAAGTGTCACATGGCCGTGAAGCCGCATGAGCTTTCGGCAGCTCAGCCCGCCGGAGTGAAGTTCTTCACAGGACCGTCGGGCCGATCGACATAGAAGACGAGGTGGTCGCAACGGATATGGGTGAGCTCGTTGGATTCCCGGATCTTTGAGGGAGAAGCTTCGTTTTCGTCGCCGGTTTGGCAATCGCCCGAGCTTGCCTCCGGCACGATGGCGCAGCGGCCCGCAGACGCCGATGCGCCCGAATTCGGCAAGATCGTGTCACCCTCATCGCGATGGGCCGAGATCGTCGCCGACGGCGTCGACTGGGACGTTCCGGACGCCGATACCGGGCGCATCGTTGCCGCCAAGGCGTTTCCGAGCACGGGCGTCTATTTCATCCTGCAGTATCGAGTGCCGGTCTGGTCGTCGCGGCGATACGGAACGGCGGTTCACCCGCACGGCAATCGCCGTCACATGGCGACGCGAGTGCAGAGCGGCATCGTCACCGCCTGGGGCGACGGTCCGGTCGGCGCGGTAATTCTGCGGTTGCGGCCGGAGGCCGCGGTGCGGCTCCTGGGTCAGCATCTTCAGGACTTCGCCGATACCAAGATCGGTCTCGGGGACATTTTCGGCGATCGGAAGATCGCGCTGCTGGAGGAGCGGATCGCGGAGGCGCCATGCCGTGCGGCGCGGTTCGCCCATATGCTCGGCTTCCTCGCCGACAACATGCTGGAGCGGGAGCCTGATGCCCTCGTTTGCCGAGCCGCGACGCTGCTCCGCCGCCGTCCGGCGCTTCGGGTGAGCCGGGTCGCCGCCGCGCTAGGGATGAGCGAGCGGAGCCTGTCGCGCAAGTTCCAGGCGATGTTCGGCATGAGCCCAAAGCACTTCGCGCGCACCGCCCGCGTCGAGAAAGCACTGATGGCGCGCCGCGGCGGAGCGAGCTGGGCGGATGTCGCGCATGCCTGCGGTTTCGCCGATCAGGCGCATATGATCCGCGACTTCAACGACATCCTGGGAGCATCGCCGGAGCAGGCGATGCGCCCCACCGTCGCTGCTGCGGCCTGATCGCGCAAAAGCGGAAGCATCACAGCAATCGGAGTGAAGCCGGCGTCGCGCCAATGCGGCCTATTGGAGCCTTCCGACGGAGGGCGACATGGCTCAACCCGAACGCTACGACATTCTCATTCTCGGCAGCGGCGGTGGCGGCAAGCTGCTGGCCTGGCACATGGCGAGCTCCGGCCGGAAGACCGCGGTGGTGGAGCGCCGCTGGATCGGCGGCTCCTGCCCCAACGTCGCGTGTCTTCCCAGCAAGAACGAGATCTGGAGCGCCAAGGCGGCGCATCTGGCGCGCCACGGCGCCGCGCTGGGGTTGAAGACCGGTCCCGTCACGGTCGATATGGGCGTGGTCCGCCAGCGCAAGCGCGCCATGGTGGACGAACTGGCGGCGATCCATCTGCGGAAGTACCAGGAGAGCGGCGCCGAGCTGATCATGGGATCGGGGCGCTTCGTGGCGCCGAAGACCATCGAGGTCGCTCTCAACGACGGCGGCACGCGACTGCTGGCCGGCGACAAGGTCTTCCTCAATCTCGGCAGCCGCGCGGCGATCCCGCCGGTGCCTGGGCTGGAGGCGGCGCGGCCGCTTACCCATATCGAGGCGCTCGAGCTCGACCGCCTGCCGGCGCACCTGATCGTGCTCGGCGGCGGCTATGTCGGCCTCGAGCTCTCGCAGGTCTATCGCCGCTTCGGCAGCCGCGTCACCATCCTTGAGCCTGGGCCGCAGCTGATGGGGAAGGAAGATCCCGACGTCTCGGCAGAGATGGCCCATCTCCTCGGCGGCGAGGGCATCGAGATCCTGCTGGCCGCCGAGCTGCTGCAGGTGCGCGGCAAATCCGGCGAGCAGGTCGCTATTGCCGTCCGTGCGGGTGGCCGCGAGCGCGTGATCGACGGCAGCGACGTTCTGGTGGCGGCGGGACGCGTCGCCAACACGGCGGACATCGGCCTCGATGTGGCTGCCGTCGAGCTGGACGCGCGCGGCTATGTCCGGGTCAATGACCGCCTCGAGACGAGCGCGCCGGACGTCTGGGCGCTCGGCGATTGCGCGGGAAGCCCGCACTTCACCCACGTCTCCGAGGACGATTTCCGCATCGTCCGCGACAACCTCGCTGGCGCGAGCCGCGGGAAGGAGGGGCGCCTCGTTCCCTATTGCATGTTCACCGATCCTCCGCTCGCCCATGTCGGGTTGAACGAGACCGAGGCGCGGCGGCAAGGCGTGTCCGTGCGCGTGGCTCGGATGCCGACCGCTGCCGTGCTGAGGACGCAGGCCACCGGCGAGACTAAGGGCTTTCTGAAGGCGCTGGTCGGCGAGGATGACCGCATCCTCGGCTTCACCATGATCGGTGCCGAGGCCGGCGAGGTCATGGCGGCGGCGCAGATGGCGATACTCGCCGGCATTCCCTATCCCAGGCTTCGCGACGCGGCGATCTTCGCGCACCCGACCATGGCGGAAGGCCTGGGCTCGCTGTTCGCGGCGGTGCCGGCGAAGGCCGCGCCTCCCTGATCCCTCACGAGCCGGCCGCCGGGGAGCATGGCTCTGCAAGGGAAGGCGTGGGAAACCGCCGGCGTACGCTTGCGGCTTTGCCGACCAGGCGCACACGGCCCTCGGTGGAGGCACTGTCCACCGGCGCGGCTCGTCTGGTGACGCGCTGGCGTCGGCCGCGCGCCCGTCGGCGGCAGTTTCTGCGCGGCCGCCGCCTTCAGGCGGCGGCGACCAGCAGCCGGTCCGACGGCAGACGGACGAGAACGGTGGTTCCCGCGGCAGGCGCGCTCCGGATGTCGAGGCGGCCGCCATGGAGCTCCACCAGCGCTTTCGCCAGCGGCAGGCCGAGGCCGGTGCCGGCGAAGCGGCGGCTGTGCGGCCCTTCGATCTGGCGGAAGGGCTCGAGCGCGAGTGCGATATCCGCTTCCTTCATGCCGATCCCGGTGTCTTCCACGGCGATCACGACGTCCTCCGTCTCGATCGCCGCTGACACCCTCACGCGACCGCCCGCCGGCGTGAACTTCACCGCGTTCGACATCAGGTTGAGCAGGATCTGCTGAAAGCGCAGCTGATCCGCGCGGATGAGCGGCAGCGCGCTCGAGACTTCGATCGCCAGCGAGACCTCGGCCGATATCGCCATGCCCTCGACGATCCGGCGGCAGCTGCGCAGGGTCTCGCCGATCGACACCGTCTCCTCGCGCAGCTCCAGGCGGCCGCCCTCGATCTTGGAGATATCGAGGATGTCGTTGATGATGTTCTGGAGATGGCGTCCCGATTCGTTGATGTCGCTGCCATAGCCGCGGTAGCGGGCGTCGAGCGGACCGATCACCGCGTCGCGGATCATCTCGGAGAAGCCGATGATGGCGTTGAGCGGCGTCCTGAGCTCGTGGCTCACGCTGGCGAGGAAGTCGGATTTGGCGCGGCTTGCCTCGGCAAGCCGCGCCTCGCTGAGGCGGAGGGTCTCGTTCAGGCGCCGGACGTCGGCGGTGGCGGCGCGCATGGCGCCGACCACGATCACGATGGTGAGCGAGCCGCCGGCGAACATGAGGGTCTGATAGAGCGGCAGGTAGGCGAGCTCCGGCGGGAAGACGAAGAGCCAGGCCGCGGCGACCGACAGGACAAAAGCCAGGAGCCCGGCGGCCGAGCCGCAGAGAAAGGTCGCGAGGACCATGCCCGGGAAAAGCGGAAAGTAGGGGAGGCCGGGCAGCCACGGGTTGAGCATGATCCGGACGATGGTGGCAACGGCGACGATCGCGGCCGCGACCAGATAGGCCTGCGGCGATCCTGCGGGAAAGCGCGGATGATCGATGTGGAGCTTGCGGAGCATGGTCACCAGCGGCTGACTCCGGCTGAGACTGACGTGGCGGTGATGGATGGCATGGAAGAGATTGGCAGATGGTTAAGGATCGGAGCCACACCTCGACCCGTTGGAGGCGTCTTGTCTGGATCCTCCCGGGCGATTCGCGAGCGCGCGGCCATGACGTCGTTCCGCGGGACGCAACAGGCGCTATTCGGGGACGGCGAAGGGCCGTGGATCGAGGAAGCGGTCGACGGCGTTGCGAATGAGTCGCGAGATGTTGTTGCGATAATTGTCATGGGCGAGGCTGGCGACGAAGGCGATCGAGCCGGTGGAGAGCACGGCGCCGCCGCCCGGCGTCTCGAAGAAGACGATGTCCGCCTTGATGCGGCTGTTGAGGGTGCCATCGACGCCGCGGGAATTGGAGGCGATCTCCTCGTTCACCAGCAGGAAGGCGTTGGTGTGGTCCTCCGAGGAGGCGACCACCAGCCCATGCGGCGGCGAGCCCACCGCCGTGTCGTAGCAGTCGATCTCGAGGCCGGCAGCGCCGTCGCCCCAGGCGCCGAAATCGCCAAGGATCTCCTCCTCGATGCCCTGGAACAGGAAAGCGGCGCGCGGATCGCGCGAGGCGGCGGTGCGGCGGTAATGGGTCGAGGCGTCGAAGCCCTGGGCGATGAAGCCGATGCCGACGAGGGCGTTGGGCGGCCGGCCGATGCGCCGCCAGAGGCCGCCATACTCGCCGGTCGCATGGTAGTACTGGCCGGGACTCTCGGCCCAGGCGCGCGTGCCGTCCTCGGCGCGGCGCATCTCCATCAGGCCCGGATGCGCTTCCGGGAAGCTGACGCGCCAGTAGAAGCCGTTGCCGCCCATATACATGAAGCGGCCGCCGGCGCCGAGGAAGCTCTCGATCGCCTGCAGCATCTCCAGCGAGTGATACTCGGGATGGCTGCCGCTCATCACCAGGCGATAGGGCGCCAGCAGCGCGGGCCCACGCTCATGGAGCTCGTGATCGCTGATGACGTCGTACGCGATGCCCTGCGCCTCCAGCCAGTCGATCAGGCAGAGGTCCATGGAGAAGTTCCAGAACCGTCCCGTCGGCCGCATGTTGAAGAGCGGCCGGCGCGTTGAGACATGCGCCACGCCGAAGCCGTCGCGGTGCACGTCGTAGGTGGAGCTGGCGAACTCGGGGTGGTGCGCCAGCAGCACGTCGGTCATGTCGACGGTGGGGAGCGCCCCCATGGAGAGCTCGAAGGCGCCCGGCGACATGCGCCGGCGGTAATTCGAATAGGCGAGATAGGTCGCGGTGGAGGCGAGCACGGCGAGCTTGGCGGTGGCCTTGCCGGGCGCCGGCGTTACCACGAGGCCGACGTGGAAAGCGGGGCCAGAGGCGCTGAGCTTCACCGCATAGATGCCGCTCCTGAGATCGTCCGGCAGGCGGAACTCGAGGCTCGGCTTCCACTTGGCATCGTAGAGATCGTCGCCGTGGAAATGGATGGCGCCATAATGGCTCGGGTCCTGCCGCCAGTCGTGCACACTGCCGTCCCAGCGGGCGCCGGTGACGGCGCGTTTCGGCGCGTTGACGGTGCGGCCGTGGAGGCCGTGCGGCGAGCGGTCCTCGATGTCGGCGCTCCCGATACGGCGGGAGAAATCCCACTCGGCGGCGAGCTCGTCCGAGAGGAGCCGCGGCGCTTCGAGCTTGCCGTCGAAGTGATCGGCAGTGCAGCCCTCCGCCGCGGGCGTCGCGGCGAAGACGAGGGGGCCGGTGGCACGGGCACCGTTGCCGATGCGGCCGCGCGCGGTGGCCGCATGGTCGGCATGCCAGCCCGGCACCGGCATGCTGCCGATCTCCGCCTCGCCGGTCGCGGGGTCGTAGCGCGCCTCGATCCGCGTCCAGGCGCGCGGGCGCAGCGGGCGACCGGTGCCGACGATCTCGCCGTTGACCTCGAGCGCCGCGGCGCCGGTCGCGTCGAGGATGAGCCGCAGGGGACCCAGCGAGACCAGTGTCGCCACGCCGCGGCCAGGAAGCGTCGGCCAGGCGAGGAGCGAGAGGGTGACGCTGCGGAGCGGCGGCAGGTTCTCGACGATGGCGTAGGAGCCGACCGGCGTCGGCTGCCGCTGGCCTGCATGCTCGCCAGTGATGCTGGTGGCGACGACCTCCTCCTTGAGGCCTGGTCCCTTGGGGCCGGTCTCGCCGCAGATGAGGCGCACCAGCTCCGCGCGATAGCGCGGGCTGCCGTCGAGGACGCTCGCCCGCAGGGTGACGAGGTCGCCCGGTCGCGCGTAGAGCGCGTCCACATAACCGACGACACCCGGCATCCTGGGGGTCACGGGAGATCCAGCTCCGTGCCGGCGAGCGCGCGCCAGCGGCGGCGGAAGGCCGCCCACTCACCGGCCTCGAGGCTATCGAAGATCTCCTCGGTGAAGAGGCGCGGCGGCCGGTGATCGGCGAGCCGCTCGCCCAGCATCCAGCGACCGGGCTCGACCGCGACCAGGATCAGGTTCTGGCAATTCTCGGCGCGGCGCATGATGTCGAGGAGCGCCTGCAGCTCCGGGCTGTGGCGGCCGAAGGGCCGGGCGCGGAACTCGCGCGCGAGATCGAGGCGCGCGGGATCGATGACGGGCTTGCTCATGCGGCCTCGAAGCTGGCGCCCACGCTCTTCGCCGCGTCGCCGATCTCGGCCCAGGTGGTGGCGTCGATCTCGATGCCCTCGGCGCGGCGCTTCTCCCGGGCGATCCGCTCGGGCTCGCCAGGGATCAGCACCGGGAGCGCCGGATCGGCGGGCTTCGTCGCCTTGATATAGGTGATCAGCTGATCAATTTCCTGCTCCAGGAAGCTCCGCTCCCCGAGCCGCGCGGGATCAACAATGATTGACAGCATTGCATTGACAATTCCGCGGTCGCGCGGGTTCGCCGGCTGCACGGTGCCCGATCCCACCACCGCGCCGGCGAGCAGCTCGGCGATGAGGGCAAGCCCGTATCCCTTGTGCTCGCCGAAAGGCAGCACGGCGCCCTGGGGCTCGTTGTAGATGACGCCGGGATCGGTGGTCGGCTTGCCGTCCGCGCCGATCAACGCTCCCTGAATCATCGGCTTGCCCTCGTTGTAGGCAACCCGCACCTTGCCGACGGCGACGCGGCTCGTCGCCATGTCGAGAATGATCGGCGGCGTGGCGGGAGTGCCGGGCACGGCAATGCAGACCGGGTTGGTGCCGTAGCGGCCTTCGCGGCCGCGGAACGGCGTCACCTTCGGCGGCCCGGAATTGACGTTCACGAAGTGCACGGAGACCAGACCGGCGGCGGCGGCGATCTCGCCATAGGCGCCGACCCGGCCCACGTGGTGCGAGCTCCTGAGCCCGTGGACAGCGACGCCGTGCTGCTTTGCAACGCCCACCGCCCAGCGGATCGCGCTCCGGGCCATCACCTGGCCGTAGCCGTTGCGCGCATCCCAGACCGCGAAGCTGCCGCTCTCGCTGACGATCTCGGGCGTCTGGTTTGGAATCAGCGTGCCGGCTTTGAAGTTCCGCACGTAATGGGGGAGCATCCCCACGCCATGACTGTCGTGTCCCGCGAGATTGGCCTCCACCAGATGATCCGCGACGATCTCGGCTTCCTCGGCGCTGCTGCCGGTGGTCCGCAGAAGGTCGCTGGTGAGGCGGCGCAGCCGCTGGTGATCGATCCGCATTGGAGGGAGAGAGTGTCGTCGCCGAAGACGTGGCGTCAAGCGCTCCTTGATGCACCGGCGAGAGCGGGGGCTTGGCATGGAGCGTGCTTTGGGGAAAGCTGAGATCCGGTGATCCGCAGCGAGCCGGCGAGGGGGCCATGAGCGCACTGTCCAATCAGCGCATCGCATATTTCAACGGGAACTACGTGCCCGAGCGCGAGGTCGTGGTGCCGTTCCGCGACCGCAGCTGGACGCGCGGCGATGGCGTCTTCGACATGACGCGCTCCTTCAACGGCCGCAGCTTCAAGATGAAGGAGCACGTGGAGCGGCTCTATCGCTCGCTCCGCTATCTCCGCATCGATCCCGGCCTCTCGCCCCGGGAGATGACGGACATCAGCGAGGAGGTGCTCGGCCGCAACCGGCATCTCCTCGGCAAGGGCGAGGACTACTGGATCGGCCAGCGCATCAGCCGCGGCGTCGATGCAGTGGGTGACGAGGGTTGGGAGCACACCGGCCCCAATGTAGTGGTGGAGTGCACGCCGCTGCCGCTGAAGCAGCGCGCCAAACTCTATCGCGACGGCATGCGCGTGATCGTACCGGCGACGCGGCGCGTGGCGCCCAGCATGCTGAGCCCGCGCGCCAAGATGCACCAGTATCTGAACCTCACCGTCGCGGACATGGAGGCGAAGGCGGTCGATCCCGAGGCTTGGTCGGTGCTGCTGGACGAGAACGGCAATCTCGCGGAGGGCACCGGCAGCAACATCTTCCTGGTGCGGAACGGCGAGATTGCGACGCCGCAGGAGCGCTATGTGCTGCCGGGCGTCAGCCGTGCCACCGCGCTCGATCTTGCCCGTGAGCTCGGCATTCCCGCCCGCGAGGCCGATCTCGATCTCTACGATGCCTCGACGGCGGACGAGATCTTCATCACGTCGACGAGCCTCTGCATCTGCCCGGTCTCGCAGTTCAACGGCCAGAAGGTCGGCGACGGCAGGGTGCCGGGGCCGGTGACCAAGCGCTTGATCGACGCCTATGTCGCTTTCGTCGACTGCGACTTCGTCGCGCAATATCTGCGGCATCTGGCGTAACACAGAGACATCGATAACCGGGGGACAGAGCAACATGGCAACGAAGCATTGGGTGCAGCTCGGCGTGCTCGCCGGCGTGGTGGGATTCGCGGCGCCGGCGCTGGCGGCGCCCTTCACCTGCCCGAAGAAGGGCGGCGATCTCGTCTTCGCCGGCGAGGCCAAGATCAACAGCCTCGACCAGTATGCCTCCAACACCATCTCGACGCGCAACGTCGCCATGAACATCTTCGAGGCGCTGCTGACCCGCGACGAGACCAACAAGCCGATCCCCGATATCGCAGCGTCCTACACCGAGAGCCCCGACGGCCTGGTCTACACCTTCAAGCTGCGGCAGAACGTCAAGTTCCATAACGGCAAGGACATGACCAGCGAGGACGTGATGGCGTCCTTCGATCGCTATTCCAAGGTCGGTCTCGAGCGCAGCATGCTGGTCAACGTCGACAAGTGGGAGGCGCCGGACAAATACACCTTCGTGATCCGCATGAAGAAGGCGCAGCCGACCTTCATCGAGGATCTGAGCTCCTTCTCGGTGCCGATCGTGATCATTCCCTCGGAGCAGAAGGACGCGCCACCGATGCGGCTGGAGCCGATCGGCACCGGTCCTTTCCAGTTCGTGGAATTCGTCGCCGACAGCCACGTGAAGCTGAAGCGCTTCGATGGCTACAAGCCCCATGAGGGCTTCGAGGATCGCACCGGCTTCGGCGGCTACAAGGTCGCCTGCGTCGACACCGTCACCTATCGCATCGTGACCGAGCCCGGCGCGCGGGTCGCCGGCCTCGAGACCGGCGAGCTCAGCGGCGTCGAGGATCTGCCGACGAAGTCGATGGCTGAGCTCAAGACGCACAAGGACATCGTGCTGCTGCCGCTGGAGAATTGGTGGGTGCACATCGCGCTTCCCAACACGTCCTTTCCGCCGACCAACAATCTGAAGGTGCGCCAGGCGATCCAGGCGGCGCTCGACATGGACGAGATCATGGATGCCGCCACCGACGGCGCCTACAAGCTCAACGTCGGCTTCCAGTATCCCGGCCGCGCCACCTACACCGACGCCGGCAAGGAGACCTACAACCAGAAAAATCCCGAGCTCGCCAAGAAGCTGCTCAAGGAGGGCGGCTACAAGGGCGAGGAGCTGATCCTGCTCACCAACAAGGATTATACCAGCATGTATAATGCGGCGCTGGTGATGTCCGAGCAGCTCAAGGCGATCGGCATGAATGTCAGGCTGGACGTGGTGGACTGGCCGACCTCGGTGCAGCGACAGGAGAAAGAGACCACCGGCTGGAACTTCTTCTTCACCGGCTACGGGACGCAGCCGGCGCTCGGCCCGCTGGCGACGATGAAATTCTTCGTGCCGCCGATCAACGCCTATAAGGCGCAGCCCGGCCACGAGGATCCCGATCTCATGGCCGACTACAACGACATGATCAGCCTGCCGACGGCGGAGGGACGCCAGGAGGCTTTCGTCAAGATGCAGCGGACGATCCTGGAGCGGGTCTACGCCATTCCCTTCGGCTCGCTCACCAAGGTGCAGGGCGTGCGTGCCGACGTGAAGAACTTCAAGCCTTTCCGCATTCCCCGCTTTGCCAATGTCTGGATAGACAAGTGAGGGGAGTGAGACCGGAGTGGGCCGCGTCGTTCTCAATCGGATCATCGGGGCCGTCCCCGTCGTCCTGCTGGTGACGCTTATCACCTTCGGACTGATGCGGCTGGTTCCCGGCGATCCGACCGCGGCGCTCACCGGTCTCAGCGGGACGCCGCAGGAGCGCGAGCAGCTCCGCAAGGATCTCGGCCTCGACCAGCCCTATTATGTGCAGCTGGTGAAGTGGTATGCGGATCTGGCGCGAGGCGATCTCGGCCGCTCGATCCTGCTCGGGCAGAGCGTCACCAAGGCGACCTTCGAGCGCCTGCCGATCTCGCTGGCACTCAGCGCCTATGCGCTGGTGCTGACGCTCGTGCTGGGGCTGCTGAGCGGCATTCTGGCCGCGCTCAGGCAGAACACCTGGCTCGACCAGGCGGCGATGGTCTTCGCCATGCTCGGCATATCGCTGCCGAATTTCTGGCTGGGACTGATGATGATCGTGCTGTTCTCGGTGCATCTGGGCTGGCTGCCGACCGGCGGCTACGTGCCCTTCACCGAGGATCCGATCGGCTGGCTGCGCACCACGACGATGCCGGCGATCTCGCTGGCGCTGCTGCAGGTGGGTCTTCTCGCGCGCATCACGCGCTCGACCATGCTCGAGGTGCTGCGCCAGGACTACGTCCGCACGGCGCGCGCCAAGGGCCTGCCGAATTATCTCGTCGTCGGCAAGCACGCGCTCGCCAACACCATGATTCCCGTGGTGACCATCATCGGCATCATCGTGAGCCTGCTGATCTCGGGCTCGGTGGTGACCGAGACCGTGTTCTCGATTCCGGGCGTGGGTCAGCTCCTGACCTCGGCGATCCTCAATCGCGACTATCCGATGATCCAGGGCGGATTGCTCTTCGTCACTCTCGTGCTGGTCGGCATCAACATCCTCGTCGACATCGCCTATGCCTGGCTCGATCCCCGCGTGAGGTACGATGGCTGAGGACGTCGCCACCCTCGATACCGTCGCAGCCGTGCCGGTGGAAGCGCGGCGGTCTTCGACGCGCTGGGACACGCTCTTCCGGCTGCTGCGGCATCCCTCGTTCCGCACGGGGATCATCCTGACGGCGCTGATCGTGCTGGCGGCGATCTTCGTGCCGATCATCAGCGGCGTCGATCCCGATAAGCTCTCCATGCGGACCCGCTTCATGCCGCCGGGCGCCGCTTTTCTCTTCGGCACCGACAATTTCGGCCGCAGCCAGCTCGCGCGCGTCGCCTATGGGGCACGGCTCTCGCTGCTCATCGGCACCGCTGTCGTGCTCCTCAACGCGGTCTTCGGCACGCTCCTGGGCGCGCTCGCGGGCTACTTCCGCCGGCTCGACAATCCCCTCATGCGCTTCAACGACGCGCTGATGGCCTTCCCGGCGATCCTGCTGGCGATCGCTCTTACCGCCGTGCTCGGCCGCTCGATCCCCAACGTGATCCTGGCGCTCAGCATCGTCTATGTGCCGCGGACGGCGCGCATCGTTCGCGCCTCGGTACTGGTGATCCGCCAGATGGAGTTCGTGCAGGCGGCGGTCGCCGCCGGCGCCGGGCACTGGCGTATCCTCCGGCGCCATATCCTGCCGAACTCGATGGCGCCGCTCATCGTGCAGCTGAGCTTCCTCTTCGCCTATGCGGTGCTGGCGGAGGCGACGCTGAGCTTCCTCGGTCTCGGCGCCGAGCCGCCGACGCCGACCTGGGGCAACATCATGGCCGAAGGGCGCCAGTACATGCGGGAAGCGCCCTGGATCATCACCATCCCCGGCGGCGCTCTGGCAATGACCGTGCTGGCGCTCAACCTGCTGGGCGACGGGCTCCGCGACGTGCTGGACCCGCGCCTCAAGATCCAGCAGTGACGCTGCTCTCGGTCCGCGACCTCCGAGTGCAGTTCGGCGGTGGCGCCGGCGCCATCACCGCGGTCGATTCCGTGAGCTTCGATATTGCCGAGGGCGAGGTGCTCGGCATCGTCGGCGAGTCCGGCAGCGGCAAGAGTGTCACCGCCCTCTCAATCATGGGCCTGCTGCCGCAGCCGCCGGCGCGGATCGGCGCCGGTTCGATCTGGTTCGAGGGCGAGAACATCCTGACCTACAGCGAGCGCGAGCTGCGCAATCTCCGCGGACCCGGCATCGGCATGATCTTCCAAGAGCCGATGACGTCGCTCAATCCCGTCTTTACCATCGGCGACCAGCTGATGGAGACCATCCGTGTCCACGAGCGCATCAGCCCACGGGCGCGGCGGGAGCGTGCGGTCGAGATGCTGACCAAGGTCGGCATCGCGGCGCCCGAACGGCGGCTTGCCGACTATCCGCACCAGCTCTCTGGCGGCATGCGGCAGCGGGTGATGATCGCCATGGCGCTCGCCTGCCGGCCGAAGCTGCTGATCGCCGACGAGCCCACCACCGCCCTCGACGTCACCATCCAGCAGCAGATCCTGGAGCTGCTGCTCGATCTGCGTGAGGAATTCCGCATGGCGATCATGATCATCACCCACAACATGGGGGTGGTGGCGGAGGTGGCCGACCGCGTCATCGTCATGTACGCCGGCAAGATCGTCGAGCGCGCGGGCGTCAAGGCGCTCTTCGAGCATCCATCGCATCCCTATACGCGTGGTCTCCTTGAGAGCATTCCCTCTCTCGAGGACGACCGCCAGCGACTGAAGACGATACCCGGCGCGCTGCCGAACCCGGCCGCGCCGCCGCCGGGCTGCCGGTTCGAGCCGCGCTGCGGCTTCCGGCTCGAGGCCTGCCGCGCCGCGGTGCCGCCGCTTGCCGATATCGGCGGCGGCCACGACAGCGCTTGCATCCGCCATCGCGAGCTGGCGAACCCATGACGCCGCTGCTCAGCGCCCAGCGCCTCACCAAGCATTTCGCCGTGCGGCACGGTGGCGTCTTCGGCCGCGTCCGCGGGCTTCTGCGCGCGGTCGACGACGTAGACTTCGAGGTAGCGGCGAGCGAGACCCTGGGGCTGGTCGGCGAATCCGGCTGCGGCAAGTCGACGGTGGGCCGCATGCTGCTGCGTCTCATCGAGCCGACCGCGGGCAGCATCATCTTCGAAGGCGAGGATCTGCTTGCGCTGCAGTCCGAGGCGCTCCGCGCGAAGCGCCGCCACCTGCAGATCATCTTTCAGGATCCCTACGGGGCCCTCAATCCGCGCATGACCGTGGAGGACATCA
This sequence comes from Allostellaceae bacterium, assembly GCA_035507155.1. Classification (GTDB taxonomy): domain Bacteria; phylum Pseudomonadota; class Alphaproteobacteria; order ATCC43930; family CGMCC-115725; genus DASZHJ01. The sequence goes on along the minus strand of DATJOK010000288.1, from coordinate 6,843 downwards.
TCAAGGAGCCGATCGAGATCCACGGCACGCTCGACGGGCGCTCCGCGAGCCGCCGTGTCGCCGAGCTCCTCGATCGCGTCGGGCTCTCGCCGGCCCACGCGCGCCGCTATCCGCACGAGTTCTCCGGCGGCCAGCGCCAGCGCATCGGCATCGCCCGCGCGCTGGCGCTCAACCCGCGCTTCATCGTCTGCGACGAGCCGGTCTCCGCCCTCGACGTCTCGATCCAGGCGCAGATCGTCAATCTGCTGCAGGATCTGCAGGACGAGATGGGGCTCGCCTACCTCTTCATCGCCCACGATCTCGGCGTGGTGAAGCACATCTCCGATCGCGTGGCGGTGATGTATCTCGGCAAGATCGTCGAGATCGCCGAGAAGCGCTCGCTCTATGCGGAGCCGCTGCATCCCTATACCCAGGCGCTGATCGCCGCGGTCCCCGAGCCGAAGCCGCGCGCCGGCCGCCGGCGCTCGGCGATCTCAGGCGAGATCCCGAGCGCGCTCAATCCGCCGCGCGGCTGCCGCTTCCACACCCGCTGCCCCCATGTGATGCCGATCTGCCGCGAGCTCGAGCCAGCCGTCGCCGAGCCGAAACCCGGCCATCGCGTCGCCTGCCATCTTTACCCGGCAGCGGCTGCCGCTGCTCCCACCGCCGCGACAGCCTGAGGAGAGCCATGGCCGCCTCGGCGATCCCCGACCACCTCACCACCCAGCAGCTGAGGGCACGGCTCGATGCACTGCCGCGGCTGCGGCTGGCGCATCTGCCGACCCCGCTCGAGCATTGCCCGCGGCTCACCGAGGCGCTCGGCGGACCCGAGATCTACATCAAGCGCGACGATCTCACCGGCCTCGCCTTCGGCGGCAACAAGACGCGCCAGCTCGAATTCCTCTTCCCGCGCATCCTGGAGCAGAAGCCCGACGCGCTCGTTGCCGGCGCCTACACCCAGTCGAACTGGTGTCGCCAGATGACGGCGGCCGCGGTGAAGCACGGTCTCGCCGTGAAGCTGATCCTGGTCCATGGCGAGAAAGGCCCGATGCTGCAGGGCAATCTGCTGCTCGACAGACTGATGGGCGCCGACGTCACGGTGGTGAAGCTCGACGACATGCATGAGCTGGCGCCGCTGCTCGAGGCCGCCGCCGAGGAGCTGCGCCGGGCCGGACGCAAGCCCTTCGTGGTGCAGCCCTTCGGTCCCGATGTGCTCTCGACCTCCGCCCTCGGCTACGTGAACCAGGTGGCGGAGCTCGACGATCAGCTGGCGGCTGCCGGGCTCAAGGCGGACTATATCTATCTTGCCGGCGCCAACATGACGCCGGCAGGCATGCAGGTGGGGCTGCGGGCGCTCGGCCGCGCGACCAAGCTGGTGAGCATCTGCCCGATCCGCTGGGCCGACGATCGCGCGACCGACATCGCGTCGACCGCCACCGCGACGGCGCGCCGCCTCGGCCTCGCCTTCACGATCGCGCCCGAGGACGTCACCGTGGACGAGAACTATATCGGCCAACGCTACGGCCTGGTCACCGAGGCGAGCCGGGCTGCGCTGCGCCTGGTGGCGGAGACCGAGGGGATCATCCTCGATCCCGTCTATACCTCGAAAGCGATGTCGGGCCTCATCGACCACATCCGCCAGGGCCGTATCGGCAAGGGCGAGACCGTCGTCTTCATCCACACGGGCGGCAACCCCGCCACCTTCGCCTACGCGCAGGATCTGGTGGAGAAGTGAGAAACCCTCTCCGCACGAAGTGCGGAGAGGGGCTTAAAAACTAGCGACTTACTGCAGTTCGCCCTCGGCGCGCAGCATGCGGATGCTGGCCTTGAGGGCGGCGGCGGTGGCATCGATGTCGTCGGGTCCGTGCGCGGCGGAGGTGAAACCGCTCAGCCGGCCGTTGACGTCGACGCCGTTCGCCAGCAGTGCGAGGCGAGTGAGCCGCGCCGACGCGGGCGGGTTGGAGAGCATCTCGCGGTAGTCGAGGGCGAAGGGATCGAAGCGCAGAGGGTCGATCGGCCGGCGCTGCGGGTTGAGGAAAATATGGAAGCCGCTGAAGGTGCCGTGGACGGCCCAGGGCACGCGTTCCTCCGCCAGCACTTCGTTGAGGCGGTCGCGCAGCGTCGCCGCGGTAGCGTTGGCGCGCTTGCAGGCGTCGGTGCTGCCCACCAGCTCCAGCGCCGCGATGCCGGCCGCGGCCGAGAGCGGGTTGGCGTTGTAGGTGCCGGGATGCGCGATCTTCTCCCGCTTCTTCCGCTCCGCCGCCTCGAAGTCGAGCTCGTCGAGAATATCCCGGCGGCCGCAGACGGCACCGCCGGGCAGACCGCCAGCGAGGATCTTGGCGAGCGCGGTCAGGTCCGGCGTCACGCCGAACTCCGCCTGGGCGCCGCCGGGCGAGACCCGGAAGCCGGTGATCACCTCGTCAAAGATCAGGAGGATGCCGCGCTTCTGCGTCTCTTCACGAAGGATTGACAGGAAGCTCGGCGCCAGCGGTGCGGCGCCGAAGCTGGCGCCGGTCGGCTCCAGGATGGCGCAGCCGATGTCGTCGCGGCTCGCGAGGGTCTGCCGCAGCGCCGCCGCGTCGCCCTGCGGCAAGAGCACCACATTCTCCGCAATCCCAGTCAGGACGCCCGTCGTCGGCGTGCCGTCAAAATGATTGGCATGGCCCGTGGTCATGTGATCGTGCCAGCCGTGGAAATTAGTGAGGAAACGGATGAATTTCGGCTTGCCGGTGAAGGCGCGCGCGAGCCGCACCGCCATCAGCGTCGCTTCGGTGCCGGAGGAGGTGAAGCGCACCCGCTCCGCCGATGGCACGAGCCTGCGCACCAGCTCCGCCCAGCGCACCTCCCGCGCGTGGTTGGCGCCGAAATGAGTGCCCTGCTCGAGCGCCGCATGGGTGGCCGCGACCACGCTCGGATGGTTGTGGCCGAGAATCAGCGAGCCATGACCGCCGAAGTAATCGACATACTCGTTGCGGTCCACGTCCCATTTGCGCGCGCCCTTGGCGCGGTCGATGTAGATCCCATAGGGCTTGAGGTAACGCGCGTCATGGGCGATGCCGCTCGGCAGCACTTCCTGCGCCTCGGCGGCGAGCCGCTCGGAACCGGGCGTACGCTCGCGATAGGCGGCGACTATTCTGGAATTGGTGGGGGCTTCCGGCATGACAGCGCTTTCCGAAGTTGGGAAGGGTTGAATCTGCGAAAATTTCGCATAGGTGACCAGACGCGTCCATTCCGGACGCTCCGGCGACTTGGCTTGGCGCCGTCCCCGCGAGGTTCCATAATTATCACCAGTGCCCTCCGGAGCGATAAGGGATCGTCGCCGTCTGCGGCGGGCTTAGGGTGGAAAGCCAGGCTGGGAATCCAGCCGGTCAGGAGGCGATCGTGATCTCGACGGTTGCGGAGTCCGCACCAGGCGCGGACAGGGCGGCCTGGGCGGAGCGTTTGCGGCGCGTCCGCGGCGCCAGCGAGCTCCTGGCGGCGGACCTTAGCGCCGAAGACCAGACCATCCAATCCATGCCGGATGTCAGTCCCACCAAGTGGCATCTCGCGCACACCACCTGGTTCTTCGAGACATTCCTGCTCGCCCCGCATCTGGCGGGCTGGCGGATCCACCATCCCGCCTACGGTCATCTCTTCAATTCCTACTATGAGGCGGTCGGGCCGCGGCATCCGCGGCCCCAGCGCGGGCTGCTGTCGCGGCCGGGAGTGGCGGAGATCGGTGCTTATCGCCGCGCGATCACCGGCGGCATGCTGGACCTGATCGGCAGCGCCGCGGACCCGCAATGGCGCGAGATCGCACCCCTCATCGAGCTCGGACTCAACCATGAGGAGCAGCATCAGGAGCTCATCCTGATGGACATCAAGCACGTCTTCTCGGTGAACCCGCTGAAACCGGTCTACCGGCGGCGTCCGGCGGGCGCCCCGCTGCGCCCGGTGGTTGGCGAGCCGGAATGGATCGAGTTCGCCGGCGGAATGGCGGAGATCGGCCATGCGGGCAACGGCTTTGCCTTCGACAACGAGGGGCCGCGGCACCGGGAATGGTTGGAGCCGTTCCGGCTCGCATCGCGGCCGGTGACCTGCGGCGAGTATCTCGCTTTCATCGAGGATGGCGGCTATCGGCGCCCGGAGTTCTGGCTCTCCGATGGCTGGGCGGCGGTGCAGAATCAGGGCTGGCAGGCGCCGCTCTACTGGGAGCGCGAGCCGGAAGGCGGCTGGTCGGTCTTCACTCTCGCCGGCCTGCTGCCGCTCGAATCCGGGGAGCCGGTCTGCCACGTGAGCTTCTACGAGGCGGATGCCTTCGCGCGCTGGGCCGGGCGCCGGCTGCCCACCGAGGCGGAGTGGGAGGTCGCCGGCGCCAGTGCAGCGCTCGCCGGGAACCTTGCGGACGGCGGTCGGTTCCATCCAGAGGCGGCGGTCGGCGGAAGGGGTGCGCTCCAGCAGATGATCGGCGATGTCTGGGAATGGACGGCGAGCTCCTATTCGCCCTATCGCGGCTTCCGTGCCGTGAACGGCGCCATCGGCGAATACAACGGCAAATTCATGAGCGGGCAGATGGTGCTGCGCGGCGGCGCGGCGGTGACGCCGCCGGGCCATGTCCGCATCACCTATCGGAACTTCTTTCCGCCGCCGGCGCGCTGGGCGTTCAGCGGCATTCGACTGGCGGAGGATGCATAATGCGCGATGGCAGCCTGGCGGCCTTCCTCGATCTCGCGCCGGTGGAAGAGAGCTTCCACGACGCGGCACTCGCGGGCCTGTCCCGGAGCGAGAAGGCGATCCCCTGCCGCTTTCTCTACGATCAGCGGGGATCGGCGCTTTTCGAGCAGATCTGCGAGCTGCCGGAGTATTACGTCACCCGAACGGAGATGGCGATTCTCGCGGAGCGCGCCGCAGCCATTGCCGCGCGGGTGGGGCCGCGGGCACAGCTCGTCGAGTTCGGCAGCGGCGCCAGCCGCAAGGTGCGGCTGCTGCTGCAGGCGCTCCGCGACCTCTCCGCCTATGTGCCGGTCGACATCTCCCGGGATTTTCTCCGCGAGGCGGCTTCCAGCGTGGCGGCGGATTTCCCTGATGTCGAGGTGAGCGCGATCTGCGCCGATTACAGCGAGCCGCGCCGCCTGCCGGTGTTGCCGGTCGTTCGGGGCGGTCGTCGCGTCGGCTTCTTTCCGGGATCGACCATCGGCAATCTGACACCGGAAGAGGCGATCGCGTTCCTGAGCGGCTGCCGTGAGGCGCTGGGCCCGCAGAGCGGAATGATCGTCGGCGTCGACCTCAAGAAGGATCCGCGCGTCCTCCACGACGCCTACAACGACGCCGCCGGCATCACCGCCGAGTTCATCCTGAACATCCTCGATCGCATGAACCGTGAGCTCGGCGCCGATTTCGACCGCTCCCGGTTCCGCTACGAGGCCTCCTACAACGAGGCGGCCGGCCGGATCGAGATCTATATCCGCAGCACCATGGCCCAGATCGTCACCGTCGCGCGACGGCCGATCGTGTTCACCGCCGGCGAGCGGCTCCATGTGGAATATTCCTGCAAGTACACGATCGGGGAGTTCGGCGAGCTGGCACGGCGCGCCGGCTTCCGCCCGGTGGACTGCTGGACCGACGAGGCCCGGTTGTTCAGCGTCCACTACCTCCAGGTCGGCTGAGCGGCCGCCGAGCCCACAAATTCGGCGGCTATTTTCGAAGTTTCGGTGCCCGCAATTCGCGCAGCATAGATTGGGGCGCCCAATCCTTGGGCATCGAGTGTCATATTGGGGGTGATGTTGCCCCATCTCGCCGACGCCATTCCAAACTTCTAGAGCGGGTCCCACGGGCACTTAGCCGGTGTGGCACAGGCCTTGCGTTGCTCGTCGTGGTCAAACACGACGTGGGGCAAGGAGGCTTCGCATGCGAGGGATCAGCAAGCGGATACGGGCGCTGGCAATCGCCGGCACGCTCGCCGGCACATCGCTCTTCGGGGGAGCGGCGCAGGCCGAGGACACCATCAAAGTGGGCGTGCTTCATTCACTTTCGGGTACGATGGCCATCAGCGAGACCACGCTGAAGGACACCGTCCTGATGATGGTCGACGACATCAACAAGAAGGGCGGACTGCTCGGCAAGAAAGTGGAGGCGGTGGTCGTCGATCCCGCGTCCAACTGGCCGCTCTTCGCCGAGAAGGCGCGCGAGCTGTTGCAGAAGGACAAGGTGGCCGTCGTATTCGGCTGCTGGACCTCGGTCAGCCGCAAGTCGGTGCTGCCGGTGTTCGAGGAGCTGAACGGTCTGCTCTTCTACCCCGTCCAGTACGAGGGCGAGGAAAGCTCGAATAACGTCTTCTACACCGGCGCGGCGCCGAACCAGCAGGCGATCCCCGCGGTCGAGTACCTGATGAGCAAGGAAGGCGGCGACGTGAAGCGCTGGGTGCTGGAAGGCACCGACTACGTCTATCCGCGCACCACCAACAAGATCCTCGAGGCGTTCCTGAAGTCGAAGGGCGTCGCGGCGGACGACATCAAGATCAACTACACGCCGTTCGGCTTCTCCGACTGGCAGACCGAGGTGGCGGCGATCAAGACCTTCGCCTCGGGCGGCAAGAAGACGGCGGTGGTCTCCACCATCAACGGCGACGCCAACGTGCCGTTCTACAAGGAGCTCGCCAACCAGGGCATCAAGGCGTCTGACATCCCGGTGGTCGCGTTCTCGGTCGGCGAGGAGGAGCTCTCGGGCATCGACACCAAGAACCTGGTCGGCCACCTTGCCCTTGTCCTCCGCGAGGTAGGGGCTCCAGGCGTCGGCCTTGATCGTGGTCTTGGTCTTCCACACCACGTCGAACTGACCGTCCGGACGGATCTCGCCGATCATCACCGGCTTGGAGAGGTGGTGATT
>DATJOK010000287.1:0-10448 GCA_035507155.1 Allostellaceae bacterium | reverse complement strand
GCCGCGCTGCGCGCCTTCGAGGCGGCGGCGCGGCATCTCAATTTCAGCCGCGCCGCCGACGAGCTGCACCTCACCCACGGCGCCATCAGCCATCAGATGAAGGCGCTGGAGGCGGGGCTCGGCGTCCGGCTCTTCCGCCGCGAGGGGCGCCGTATGCTGCTGACCGACGCCGGGCAGCTCTTCGCCAGCCGGCTGCGCGATGCCCTCGACGAGCTCGCCGATGCCGTCGCCGCGGTGACGACGCCCGGCGAGCAGCAGGCGCTGACGCTGAGCGTGCTGCCGTCCTTCGCCTCGCTCTGGCTCATCCCGCGGCTCGCCTCCTTCCACGCGCGCCATCCCGAGATCGACGTCAACGTGCGCGCCTCCTTCGCGCTCGCCGAGTTCAGTGCCGACGGCGTCGACGCGGCGATCCGCATCGGTCGCGGCGGCTGGCCCGGCGTCACCGCCGAGAAGCTCTTCGACGAGGAGGTGTTCCCGGTGGCGAGCCCGCGCCTGAAGGGCGGTCTGCCGCTGAAGCCGGCGGAGCTCGGCCGCTTCACCCTGCTCCGGAGCGAGCGCGAGCCCTGGGCGCCCTGGTTCAAGGCCCTGGGCCTCGACCTCCGCGAGCCCGAGCGCGGGCCCGCCTACAGCGACGAGACGCTGCTGCTGCAGGCGGCGGCGCAGGGGATCGGCATCGCGCTCGCCCGCGGCGCCATGGCGGCGGCGGATCTCGCCGCCGGACGGCTGATCCGCCTCTTTCCCGACAAGGTGCCGCGGCGGAGCGCCTACTACCTGGTCTATCCGCGCGCCAACGCGGGCCTTGCCCGCGTCAAGGCGTTCCGGGAGTGGATCCTGGAGAAGGCGAGGCTCAGCGCCCCTCGCGGCGCCACGCCAGGATGAAAGTGCCGAGCGCCAGCAGCAATGCCAGAAGGCCCGGCAGCAGCGGCGTCTCGTGGACGCCGGTCACCACGTAGTCGCCGTTGGCGCGGAAGCCCATCCAGGAGCGGCCGGAGGCGGCGCGGTCGGGGCCGACGCGGCGGATGTCAGGGAGCGAGCCGGAGCCCAGCCAGAACATGCCGCCGCCGGTGGCGCTCGCCGCCGGGCCGATCTTCTCGTCGGTGGCGCGGACGTCCGACATCTCGATCGGGTTGAGCGCGCCCGCCGCGGCGAGCGCGGTGTTGGTGCCGTCGGTGATGCGGTAGAGGCCGCTCTCCTCGATGGGGAGCGTGGCGGCGCTGCGGCCGCCGCTCTCCGGCGTCAGCGGTACGATCTTCAGCTGCCCGTCGGGACCGGTCACGTGCACCGGCCGGTCGTCGGGCTCCAGCGACTGCCGCGCGATCTGCAGCCGGTTGCCCTCGACGCGGGCGGTGAGCGCGTTCTCCTCGAGATCGGGCTCCTTCATCAGCCAGTAGAGCACCCGGCGCAGGAGCTCCGCCTGCGGCCCGCCGCCCTCGTAGCCGCGGGTCCAGAGCCACATCTGGTCGGAAAGGAGCTGCGCCACCCGGCCGTCGCCGACGCGGTCCAGCACCAGGAGCGGCCGGTCATTGGCGCCGGTCATCACCGTCGCCCCTTCCTTGGGCGTGGTGTCGACGGTGGTGAACCAGCGGCCCCAGCGCGGGTCCTTGGCGTCGGCGCCGGTGCCGCCCGGCAGGTCGGCGGTGACGGGATGGCGGAGCCCCTCGGCGGTGACCATCGGCTTGAAGCCCTGCTCGAAGACCTGACCCGTCGGCTCCGCCGGCAGGATCGAGCCCAAGGGCGTGCGATAGAGCCCCATCGGCGTGCCGAAGCCGGGGCCGGCGCTGTCGAGGAGCGCGCCGCCCTTCCTCACGTAGCGCACGATGTTCTCGAGATAGGTCTGCGGCAGCACGCCGCGGCGCTGGTAGCGGTCGAAGATGATGAGGTCGAAGTCGTCGAGCTTGACATCGAACAGCTCGCGGATCGGGAAGGCGATCAGCGAGAGCTCACGGATCGGCGTGCCGTCCTGCTTCTCCGGCGGGCGCAGGATGGTGAAGTGGATGAGGTCGACCGAGGGATCCGACTTCAGGATGTTGCGCCAGGTGCGCTCGCCCTGATGCGGCTCGCCGCTCACCAGCAGCACCTTGAGCCGGTCGCGCACGCCGTTCACCACGAAGGCGGCGCGGTTGTTGTCGAGGGTGAGCTCGTTGGGCCCGCGCTCCGCCTCGACCTCGACCACGTTGGGTCCGCCGTGGTCGATCGGGATCTGCACCTGGCTGTCGCGGCCGATCGGCAGCGTCAGGACGCGCGGCGGGCCGCCGTCCTTGCGGATGGTGACCCGCGCCTGGCCGCCGGGCGCCGTCAGTGTATCCGGCAGGTCGTCGACGCGGAGCGTCACCGCCACTTCCTTGCCGACGAGGCCGAAGCTCGGCGCCGCCTTCACCAGCAGCCGGCGGTCCTTCTCGCCGGGCTTGCCGGTGAGGAGCGCGTGCAGCGGCGCCTGGAAGTCGAGGTGGTCCTTCGCCGGCATGTCGTGCACCTCGCCGTCGGTGATCATGACGGCGCCGGCGATGCGCTGCTTCGGCACGTCGGCGAGCGCGTGCTGGAGGGCGGCGTAGAGCTGGGTCCCGGTATCGGCGAGGCCGGCGCCCGCCTCCGGCGCCCCCGCATGGACGACGCGGACGTCGAGATCGGGGAAGGTCTTGAGCTTCGCCGTCACCGCGTCCAACGCATGCTGCGCCATCTCCCGACGGTCGCCGATGCGCATGCTGGGGCTGTCGTCGACCACGACGGCGGCGACATCGCGCTCCGGCTTGCGGTCCTCCTCGACCAGGGAGGGATCGGTGAGGATCACCAGCAGCACCGCGATGGCGAGGAGGCGCCAGACGGTGCCGCGGGCGCGGCGGAAGACGCCGATCGCGAGCGCCAGCAAGGCCACGCCGCCGAACACCGCGATCGCCCACCAGGGCAGCAGCGGCGAGGTCGCGACGGTGAAGCCGGTGAAGCTCATTGTCCGAGGCGCTCCAGGATCGCCGGCACATGCACCTGGTCTGTCTTGTAGTTGCCGGTGAGGGTGTACATCACGAGGTTGATGCCGAAGCGGAAGGCCTGCTCGCGCTGCGGCTCGCCGCCCGGCACCACCGCGTAGAGCGGCCGGCCGTCGCCGTCCACCGCCCAGGCGCCGATGTAGTCGTTGCTGCCGACGATGATCGAGGAGACGCCGTCATTCACCTTGCCCTCGACCGGCTCGACCCAGAGCCGGCCGCCGCTCCAGCGGCCGGGGAAGTCCTGCATCAGGTAGAAGGCCTTGGTGAGCACGTGGTCGGGCGGCAGCGGCTCCAGCGGCGGGACTTTGAGGCCGGCGACCAGCCGCTGCAGCCGCTGCTGGGTCTCGTAGGCGTTGCCGGCGTTGCGCTCGCCCTGGTCGCGGGTGTCGAAGAGGATGGTGCCGCCGCTGGCGAGATAGTGGTTGAGCTTGTCGATCGCCTTTGCCGAGGGCTGCTGCTCGCCGTCCACCACCACCCAGTAGAGGAGCGGGAAGAAGACGAGCTCGTCGTTCTCGACGTCGACCTCCATCGGCTGCGCGCTCTCGACGGCGGTGCGCCGGTTCAGCATGTCGGCAAGCCCGGTGAGGCCGGCACGCGCCTCGTCATCCGCCTCCGACACGCCGGTGCGGATGTAGGCGAGATGGAACTCGCTGGTGGCGCGGATGGCGAAGTCGTCGTCGTTGGCGGCGTTGGCGCCGGAAGGCGTGCCCACCAGCGCCAGCGCCAGCAGCGCGCCGGCGACCGCGCCGCCCGTCCGACGCCGCCGCCAGAGACCGCCGAGGAGGCCGCGGAGCGCGTAGGCGATGACGAGGTCGATGAGCGCGAGGCTGAGCGCGCCGCCGAGCAGCCAGGGCCGGAAGTCGACCTCGCGGCTCCGCGCATAGGGCTGCAGCGCCGCCGAGTTGGGGAGTCGCGTGAGCGGTGCCAGGCCCGGCACCGCGCCGGCGAGATTGAGCGCTCGGCGCGCGTCGGTGGTGCCGTAGAAGCCGGGCGGATGGCGCCCGTCCACCTTGGTGGTGGCGAAGGCGCCGGCGGGAATGAGCTGCGCCGTCGCCGGCGCGGCGTTGAGGCGGCCGAAGCCGTCCAGCGTCTCCACCGGCGGCAGCGGTCCTTCCGAGGCGACGGCGACGCCCTGGCTCAATCCCACGATGCGGCGGAGCATGTCGACGAAGAGGCCGGAGATCGGCAGCGACGACCACTCGGGATCGGCGGTCGTATGCACCAGCACCAGCCAGCCCTTGCCGCGCTTCTCGGCGGTGACCAGCGGCGTCCCGTCGGTGAGCCGTGCCCAGGTCTTGTTGGTGAGATCGAGGGAAGGCTCCGCCAGCACCTGGCGCGTCACGGTGACGTCGGCGGGGATCGGCAATCCCGCGAAGGGGCTGTCATTGTCGAAGGGTGCGAGATGCGCCGGCTTCTCCCAGGAGAGCGCGCCGCCCAGCACGCGGCCGCCGCGCCGGAGCGTCACCGGCAGCAGATCGTCGGGGTTCTCGGCGAGGTTCGGTCCGGCGAAGCGCAGCACTAGCCCGCCACCCTCCATCCATTTCACCAGCGCCGCGCGGTCGCCGGCGTCGGTAGCGGTGGCGTCGGGCAGCAGCAGCACCGCGATCTCGCCCTTGAGGAGCGTCGAGATCGGCGCGCGGCGCACCTCGCTGAAAGGCTGCAGCGCGCGCTCGAGATAGAAGGCGCCGGAGAGCAGCGGCTGCGCCGCCTCGCCGGGCGGCGGCGCGGCGACGCCCACCGGCCGCCGGCGCCAGCGCTCGTCCAGCAGCAGGGTGCTGGCGGCGGAGGCCTCGCCCTCGATCACCACCGAGGTGGCGCGGTTGCGGAGCTCCACCGGCATCTTCAGCGCCACCGTCGCGCTGTCCTCGCCGGGCGCCATGTCGGCCTGGTCGCGGGCGAGGAGGCGGCCGTCGTCGCCGACCGCGCGCACCATCAGATGCGTCTCGGCCGGCGATTTGGCGCGATGCACCACCACCGTCAGGTCCTTGGCGTCGCTGTCGCCGGGCGACAGCAGATGCGGCAGCGCGCCCGGATCGTCCATCAGCACGGTGAGGCTGTCGTAGCGGGCGAGCCCCTGGGCGAAGTCGTAGGCGGTGCCGTCCTCGAGGCCGTCGCTGAGCCAGACCACGGCGGCGCCGTCGAGCGGCACGCCGTCGAGCCGCGCCAGCGCCGCCTTGCGATCGACCGGCCACGGCCTGGGCGCCATCTCGGCGATGGCGGCGCGGGCGTCTTCGGGGCGCAGCAGCGAGAGCGGCGTCGGCGCCGTGTCGCCCGGCTGCGGCGCGGTGCCCAGCAGCACCACGCGGCGGTTCTCGCGCTCTGCCTGCGCCACCAGCTGGGTCATCGCCGACTGCCGCTCGCTCCAGCGCGGCGCCGCGCTCCAGCCGTCATCGACCGCGATCACCAGCGGTCCGGTGCCGGCAAAGCGCGCGTTCGGATTGAGGAGCGGATGCGCCAGCGCCAGGATGATGAGGGCGGCAAGCACCATCCGCATCAGGATGAGCCAGAGCGGCGTCTTCGCCGGCGTCTCCTCGCGCGGCACCAGGTCGCGCAGCAGGCGGAGCGCCGGAAACACCACCCGCTTCGGCGCCGGCGGCGTCACCCGCAGCAGCCACCAGAGGATCGGCAGCACCGCGAAGCCCAGCAGGATCCAGGGCGTGGCGAAAGCGAGGCTGCCGAGGCTCAGCATGGCGCTAGGGTCCCTTCGGGCGCGCCAGCGCGCCATAGAGCGCCAGCAGCGCCGTGGTTGCCGGCCGGTCGGTGCGATGCATGCCGAAGGTCCAGCCCAGCGTCTGCGCCAGCGCGGCCAGCCCGTCGCGATGGCGCTTGAGGCGCTCCTCGTACTGGCCGCGAATGGTCTCGACCCGCGCCATCAGCAGCGTGTCCTCGTTCTCCAGCCCTTCGAAGCGCACGCGGCCCTCGAAGGGAAGCGTCTCCTCGACGGGATCCAGCACCTGCAGCAGGTGCCCCTTGACGCCAAGCGCCGCGAAGCGCCGGCTCAGCGCCTCGATCTCATGCAGCGGCGACAGCAGGTCGCCGATCAGCACCAGCTGGCCGTAGCGCGGCAGCGGCTCGAATCCGGGGAGGCTCGGCCCCGGCTCGCTGCCGCGGTCGATCAGCAGCGCCAGCCGATTGAGAGTAGCGTTGCCGCTGGCCGGCGTCAGGCCCGAGCCCAACAAGGTCACCCGCTCGCCGCCGCGGATCAGCAGAGCGGCGAGCGCAAGCGCCACCAGGTCGACGCGCAGCCGCTTGGTGGGATGGCCGGCGCTCGAGCTGTAATCCATCGAGCGTGAGGTGTCGCGCCAGATCCAGACACTCTCCGACGCCTCCCACTCGGTCTCGCGCACATAGAGCCGCTCCGAGCGCGCGCTCTCGCGCCAGTCGATGCGCTGGGCCGGCTCGCCGGGCTCGTATTGACGGAACTGCCAGAAGGTCTCGCCCTGGCCGACGCGCCGGCGCCCGTGCACGCCCTGGGAGACGGTGGCGGCAACGCGCTCGGCCTCCACCAGCAATGGCGGCAGTGGTGCCGCAAGTTCCTCGGCGCGGTGCTTCAGCGTGCCGGACGCGGGGGTGACGGCCATTTGGCTCCGGTGCTTGCCCTCGCCTGCCGGGATCAGCGCAGCGGCTCGACCAGGCGATCGATCACCTGGGCGACAGTGACGCCGTCGGCGCGCGCCGCGAAGGTGAGCGCCATGCGATGGCGCAATACCGGCGCCGCCAGCGCGATCACGTCGTCGACCGACGGGCTCAAGCGGCCGTCGAGCAGCGCGCGGGCCCGGCTCGCCAGCATCAGCGCCTGGCTCGCGCGCGGACCTGGGCCCCAGGCGATGTGGCGCTGGATCTCGGTGCCGGCGCCCTCGGGCCGGCCGGCGCGCACCAGCTTGAGGATCGCCTCCACCACGCTCTCGCCGACGGGAATGCGGCGCACCAGGCGCTGCGCCGCCAGCAGCTCGGTGGTGCCCATCGCCTCGGTCGGCCGCTCCTCGGCAAGCCCGGTGGTGACCAGCAGCATCTGCCGCTCGGAGTCGAGATCGGGATAGCCCACGTCGATCTGCAGCAGGAAGCGGTCGAGCTGCGCCTCGGGGAGCGGATAGGTGCCCTCCTGCTCGAGCGGGTTCTGCGTCGCCAGCACGTGGAAGGGCCGCGGCAGCGGGTGATACTGGCCGGCGACCGAGACGCGGCCCTCCTGCATCGCCTGCAGCAGCGCCGACTGGGTGCGCGGGCTCGCGCGGTTGATCTCATCCGCCATCAGCAGCTGGCAGAACACCGGACCGGGAATGAAGCGGAAGGAGCGGCGGCCGCTGTCGCTCTCCTCCAGCACCTCGGCGCCGAGGATGTCAGCGGGCATCAGGTCGGGCGTGCACTGAATGCGCTTGTCTTCCATGCCGAGCACGATGCCCAGCGTCTCCACCAGCTTGGTCTTGGCGAGGCCGGGCACGCCGATCAGCAGCGCATGGCCGCCGGAGAGGATGGTGATCAGGGCTTGATCCACCACCTCGCGCTGGCCGAAAATGACGCGGCCGATGCGCTCGCGCACCACCCGCAGGCGCTGACCCAGTGTTTCGACCTCGTCGACAACGTCCTTGGTGGTGGCGGAGAGGGGCTCGGGGACGGTCACGGCGGCGACTCCTTAAACCTGTGAGCGTGAAACCTGTGAGCGTGAAACCTGCGGGCGTGAAGGGGCATATCGGCGCAAGAGGGACGGGCACGCCTTGACAAATAGGTCGGCGGAATGAAGGGCAAAGCGGGGCAGGCCGAGGAACTCCGGCGATTGGCCGCCGAGGCAGCGCGCCCGGGCCAGCGCTCTGGCCGCCCGCCGCCCCGCGATCTGGGCGATATCGGCATCCGCATCGGCTCCGATGGTAGCTGGTTCTATCGGGAGTCTCCAATCACACGCGCGAGCCTGGTGCGGCTTTTTGCGTCCGTGCTGCGGCGCGAGGCAGATGGTGCCTACTGGATGGTCACGCCGGCGGAGCGCGCGCGAGTCACCGTGGACGACGCGCCCTTCCTGGCCGTGGAGCTGACGGTCGAAGGCACCGGAACCCGGCAGAGTCTGAGCTTCCGGACCAATATCGACGAAATTGTGACTGCCGACTCCGAGCACCCGTTAACGATAATTGCCGGGGCCGACACCGATGGCGGACCCCGTCCCTATATACTGGTGCGTGACGGGCTGGAGGCCAAGCTCGCTCGTCCGGTATTCTACGAACTCGTCGATCTCGGTCGGGAAGAGGAGATCGCGGGCGTGACCAAATTCGGCGTCTGGAGCCGCAACGTTTTCTTCCCGTTGGGAGAGATCGCCTGACCACGCTCACCGCGGAGGATGTGCAGTCGCGCTTCGCCGGTCTCGATGTGGGCCGCCGCGGCTTCGGCACCGAGCGGGACGGCTGGTTGCCGGCCGGGGTGCGGGGCGACCATTCGCTGATGCCGGGCGGCGAGGCGCCGGCGGTGCGGCTCACGCTCGCCGCGGTGCTGGTGCCGCTGGTGAAGCGCGAGACCGAGCTCACCGTGCTGCTGACCCAGCGCACCGCGCATCTCAACGACCACGCGGGGCAGGTGGCGTTTCCCGGCGGCCGCATCGAAAAGAGCGATCGCGATCCGATCCATGCGGCGCTCCGCGAGACCGACGAGGAGGTAGGGGTGCCGGCGGACTACGTCGAGGTGATCGGCCGCCTCGATACCTACATCACGGGCACCGGCTACGAGATCACCCCGGTCGTCGGCCTGGTGCGCGCGCCCTATCCGATGCGGCCTGATCCCGACGAGGTCGCCGACGTCTTCGAGGTGCCGCTCTCCTTCATCCTCGATCCCAGGAACCACGAGCGGCACAGCCGCGAGGTGAAGGGGCGCGTCCGCAGTTTCTACGTGCTGCCCTATCCCGGCCGCTACATCTGGGGCGCCACCGCCGGCATGCTGGTGAATCTCGCCGAGGTGCTGGGAGGGCGATGATGCGCGCCCTCCTTACCGTGATCCTTCCGCTGCTCCTGCCGACCCTGCTTTATCTCGTCTGGGCGCTCGCCATGCGTCGCATCGAGGCGACCGGCATGGTCGAGGTGCTGCGCAGCCTGCCCTGGGTCTGGCTGGTGCCGGCGGGGGTGGCGCTGGTGGCGATCGCGCTCATCGCCCTGCCGCTGGGATTTGGCGGAAACGGGGGCGGCGTCTATGTCCCGCCGCAGATCGTGAACGGCAAGCTGGTGCCAGGCCATCTCGCGCCGGCGGCGAAGCCCTGATGCCCGACCCGGCGCCGCGCCGCGCCCGCCGCAAGCTCCCGCAGGCGCCGCGCCTCGAGCCGCAGCCCTGGATGACCGCGCCGCAGACCCGCAAGGTGCTGAAGGCACTGAAGCCCGGCGAGGCGCCGGCGCGCTTCGTCGGCGGCGCGGTGAGGGACGCGCTCCTGGGCCGGCCGGTCTCCGACGTCGACATCGCGACGCCGCTGCCGCCGGAGGCGGTGCTGGCGCTGCTCACGAAGGCGCGCATCAAGGCGGTGCCGACCGGCATCGAGCACGGGACCGTGACAGCGGTGGTGCCGCCCAAGCATTTCGAGATCACCACGCTCCGCCGCGACGTCGAGACCTTTGGCCGCCACGCCCGCGTCGCCTTCACCGACGATTGGCGAGCGGATGCGGAGCGGCGCGACTTCACCATGAACGCGCTCTTCCTCGATGCCGACGGCACTATTCACGACTACGTCGGCGGCCTCGACGATGTCGCGGCGCGGCGCGTGCGCTTCGTCGGCGATCCGGAGACGCGGATCCGCGAGGACGTGCTGAGGCTCCTGCGCTTCTACCGCTTCCACGCCCAGATCGAGCGCGGCGCCGCCGACGAGGCGGCGCGCGCCGCCTGCCGCGCGCTCGCTTCGCTGCTGCCGACGCTCTCCGCCGAGCGCGTCGCCGCCGAGCTTCTGAAGCTGCTGGCGGCGGCGGATCCGCTGCCGACCCTGGTGCTGATGGCAGTGGACGAGGTGCTCCCCGTCCTGCTGCCGGAAGCGACGCGGCCCGACCGGCTCGCGGCGCTGATCGCCATCGATCCCTGGAACGATCCGCTCCGGCGCTTGGCAGCGCTCATCGAGGTCGACGGCGCGGGGGCGGCGGCGCTCGCCGAGCGGCTGAAGTTCTCCAACGAGGACCGCGACCGGCTCGCGGCGATGGCGGCGCCGGCATGGGCCGTCGATCTCGACGGCGACGCTCCGGCGCAGCGCCGCGCGCTTCATCATCTCGGGCCCGAGCGCTATGCCGATCTCCTGCTGCTGAAGGCGGCGGCGACCGGTCCTCAGACCCTGAAGCGCGCCCGCGCGCTGCTGGCGGCCGCCAAGAAGATCGAGCTGCCGGAATTCCCGTTGAAGGGGCGCGACGTGACCGCGCTCGGCATCAAGCCGGGCCCGCGGATCGGCGAATTGCTGGCCGAGCTCGAGCGCTGGTGGGAGGCGGGCGACTTCCGCGCTCCCCGCAAGGCCTGCCTCGCGGAGCT
>DATJOK010000286.1:0-18966 GCA_035507155.1 Allostellaceae bacterium | reverse complement strand
CAGCGCCATCGCCTCCGCGATCGTGGTGGCGCGCTCCGCGGCGACGCCCAGCGAGCGCGCGAGGCCCACGAAGTCGACGCGGGGATTGACAAGATCCATGCCCACATAGAGATCGGTCTGCGCCGCGTGGCCGCGCATGTTGTTGGCGCGCTGCTTCAGGATGCGGTAGGAGGCGTTGTTGAGGATGACGAAGACGACGGCGACATCCTCATGCGCCGCGGTCCAGAGCGCCTGGATCGTGTAAAGCGAGCTGCCGTCGCCGATGATGCCCACCACGGGACGGTCGGGCATCGCGAGCTTGGCGCCGATCGCTGCCGGCAGGCCCCAGCCGATGCCGCCGCCGCGCAGGCCGAAGAAGCTCTGGGGATCGTCGCTCCTCAGGAACTGACGCAGGCCGGGATTGGAGGAGAGCGCCTCCTCGATGACGATGGTCTCCGGCGGCAAGGTCTCGCCGATCGCATGCATGAGCGCCAGCGGCCGGATCGGCGTGATTTCCGCCTCCGCCTTGGCGCGCGCCCTAAGCTTGGCGAGATCGGCCGCGATCTGGGCGCGCGTCGTCTCGGAGCGGGCGCGCGCCGCTGCGCGTTGCGCCGCGGTCATGCTCGCCTCGATCGCGGTCAGCAGCTCCGCCAATGTCGGCTTGGGATCACCGAGGATCGCGACGTCGGCGGGATAGTTCTTGCCGAGCTCCCAGGGATCGGTGTCGATGTGGACGATCGGCAGACCCGGCGGCATCGGATCGACGTCGGAAGGGAGCGACATGGTGAAGAGGTCGCCGCCCACCGAGAACAGGAGATCGTGCTGCTCGAGCATGGCGCGGAGCGTCGGCGCGAGGCGCGTCACCGGCCCCTTGAAGAGCGGATGGGAGGACGGGAAGGAGGCAGTGCTGGCGACGCCCTCGGGATAAACCGGCGCGCCCAGCAGCTCGGCGAGCTTGACGATCTCGGGATGGGCGCGGCTTTGCGCCACCGCGTCGCCGGCCATGATCACCGGCCGCTCGGCCTTCAGCAGCAGCGCCGCTGCCGCCTCGATCGCCGCCGCGTCGCCGCGCATTCCTGGTGCCACGCGCGTCGGCTTGCCGAGATCGATGTCGGCTTCGGAGGTGAGCACGTCGCCGGGAAGCGACAGGAACACCGGCCCGGTCGGCGGCGCCAGCGCGGTCTTGGCGGCGCGGTGGATGGCGCGCGGCAGGTCCACCAGCCGCTGCACCTCGGAGGACCACTTCACCAGCGGCCGGGCGATCGGTGGCAGGTCGCCCCAGAGGATGGGCTCGGTGGCGGTGAAGCTCTGGTCGTGCTGGCCGGCGGTGACCAGGATCGGCGAGCCTGCCTTCTGGGCGTCGTAGAGCATGCCCATGGCGTTGCCGAGACCCGGCGTCACATGCACGTTGACGACGGCGAGGCGCCCCGAGGCCTGGGCGTAGCCGTCCGCCATCGCCATGACTGCCGCCTCCTGCAGCGCCAGCACGTAGCGCAGCTTCGGCTCGACGGCGAGCGCGTCCATCAGCGGCAGCTCCGTGGTGCCGGGATTGCCGAAGATGACGTCGACGCCTTCCTGCTTCAGGAGCTCCAGGAACGCCCGCTTTCCCGCCATCACCGCCATGATGCCTCCGATCCCCAACGATCTCGCGCTAGTGGATCATGGGACGGCGCCCTTGACCAGCCGCCAGGGGCGCAGCCTTGGCATGCGCAACCCAGGGATTGGAATAGATCTCAGACGAGATCGACGGGACGACCGGTCGCGGCGGCCTCTTTCACTGCCAGCGTCGCCCTGAGGGTCGCCAGGCCGTCGGCACCGCTCACCACCGGCGTCTCGGCGCCGTCGATCACGCGGCAGAAATGCCGGAGCTGCTCCTCGTAGGGATCGGCGCGGGTCACTTCGACTGTGCGACGGGTGAGCGGATGGGTCCAGCCGCGCGCGCCGTCATAGCGCCAGTGATCGAGGCGTGGCAGGGTGAGCGACCCCTCGGTGCCGGTGAAGAGCGTGCAGTTCTCGCCATTGGGCGGCGGGAAGAACGGGTTCTCGCCCGCCGTCAGCTCCCAGCTCCAGGGCGCCGTCGCCGTATCGGTGATAGTGAGCGTGCCGAGCGCACCACTGGCGAAGCGTACCGCCACCGCCGCGCTGTCCTCGACCTCGAACCCGCGCACGGCGCTCGAGGTGAAGGCCTGCACGCTCGCGATCTCGCCGCCGATGAAGCGGAGGAAGTCGATGTCGTGGATGAGGTTGATCAGCACCGGCCCGCCGCCCGCCTCGCGGCGCCAGCTCTGGTCGAAGTAGGTGTCCGGCTTGAGGAAGGTGGCGAGCGCCACCACGGTGACGAGACGGCCGATCGCACCGGCCTGGATCATCTCCCGCGCCTTGCGCACCAGCGGATTGTGGCGCCGGTGATGGCCGACCAGGATCGGGATTTCGGCCGTCTCCGCCGCCGTCACCAGCCTCTGCGCGGCCTCGAGGCTCTCGGCGACCGGCTTCTCCACCAGCACTGGCAGGCGCCGCGAGAGGCAGGCGAGCGAGACCGGCACGTGGAGCGCGTTCGGGATCGCGACGATGACGCCCTGCAGCTCGGCCTCATCCAGCATCGTTTCCCAGCGCGGGAAATGGGGCGCGCCGACGCTCTCCGCCAGCGCCTTGGCGGCGGGCGCGGGATCGGCGATGCCAGCGAGCCGGCAACCGGCATCGGCGAGGATCACCTCGATGTGCTTCTTCCCGATCATGCCGGCGCCGATGACGCCGATCGCGAGCGGTGTCATGCGGCATTCCCTTCCGCGCTACCGCCGAGGAAGAGATGCCCGATCCGCGGATCCGCCAGGATCGACCGCGCGTCGTCCTGACGACGCACCTGGCCCAGCTCCAGCACGATCCCCTCGTCGGAGATCTCGAGCGCGCTCTTGGCGTTCTGCTCCACCATCAACACGCTGACGCCGCTGTCGCGGAGGGAGCGCGCGATCCCCAGCACCTCGCGCGCCAGCAGCGGCGAGAGGCCGATCGATGGCTCGTCGATCAGGATGAGCTTGGGATCGAGCAGCAGGCCGCGGGCGATCTCCAGCAGCTTCTGCTCGCCGCCGCTGAGCGTGGAGGCTTGCGCGTCGGCCTTGCGGCGGAGCATGGGGAAGCGATCCATCGCCGTCTCGATCCGCTTGTGGATCTCGGGCTTCGTCATCAGCGCGACGCCACCGAGCTCCAGATTGTGGCGCACCGACAGCTCGGGAAAGATGTTGCGGCCCTGCGGGACGTAGCAGATGCCGAATCCCAGCAGCGCCCGCGGCTTCAGGTTGGTGATGTCGCGCCCCTCGAAGCGGACGCGGCCGGAGCGCACGCCCAAGAGGCCGAAGACGGTCTTGAACACGGTCGATTTTCCGGCGCCGTTCGGGCCGATGATGGTGGTGACGGTGCCGCGGCGAACCCGGAAGGTGGTCTCGTTGAGGATCGTCATCTTGCCGTAGCCGGCAACGACGCGATCGAGCTCCAACGTCACGTCAGTGGCCAAGATAAGCCTCGATCACCTGAGGATTGCCGCGCACCGCGGCGGGATCGCCCTCGGCGATGATGCGGCCTTCCGCCAGCACGACGATGCGAGAGCAGAGCGACATCACGAAGTCCATGTTGTGCTCGATCACCACGAAGGTGGCGCGCTCGGCACGGTTGATCTCGCGCAGCCGCTCGCGGAGCGTCGCCAGCATGGTGGGGTTGACGCCGCCCGCCGGCTCGTCGAGGAGCGTGAGCCGCGGCCCCGACATGAAGGCCATCGCCGCATCCAGCAGCTTCTGCTGGCCATAGCTGAGCTCGCCGGCGGGATGATTGGCCACATGCTGCAGGCGGAAGAATTCGATCATGCGGCTGGCGGCGCCGCCGAGGCCCGCATCGCGCGTGCCGACGAGCCGCGCAAGCATGCCGCCGCGATGCTCCTGACCGGCAAGGATCAGGTTCTCCCGCACCGAGAGCTGCGGAAAAACCTGCAGGAGCTGGAAGGTGCGGCTGACGCCGAGCCGATTGAGATCGCAGGGTCGCATCCCCGTGACGTCGCGGCCGTCGATCCGCACCTTGCCCGACGTCGGCTGCAGCTGGCCGAGGATGCAGTTGAAGAGCGTCGATTTGCCGCTGCCGTTGGGGCCGATGACGCCGACGATCTCGCCTTCCTTCACCTGGAAAGAAACGCCGTCGACGGCGCGAATGCCGCCGAAGCTCTTGCCGAGCCCTTCGACCTCCAGCACCGTGCTCATCCGCCAGGCTCCTTGCCGAGGAGCGGCGTCGCCGGGGCGGATTGCGCCAGGCGCTGGGCGCGGCGGGCGATGCGATCGACGAGGCCCAGGATACCCGACGGGCAATAGGCCATCAGCACCATCACCAGCAGGGCGTAGAGGATCAGATACCAGCCCTCGGTGAAGCGCAGCCATTCCGGCAGCAGCACCGAGATCACCGCGCCGACCAGGGGACCCAGGAAATATCCCGATCCGCCGACCACCACCATCAGCAGGAACTTGAGGGACTCGGCGAGGGTGAAGGAGCTCGGATCGATGTACTGCACCAGGGACGCATAGAGCGAGCCGGCGAGCGCGCCCAAGCCCGCGCCGATCGCGAAGGCGAGCAGCGTATAGGCACGGGTGTCGACGCCAAGGCTCGAGGCGCGGACGGGGTTCTCCCGAAGCGCCATGAAGGCGCGGCCCCAGGGCGAGCGCGTGAGCCGCCACATCCCCGCCAGCACCAGCAGCAGCATGGCGAGACAGAAATAGTAGAAGAGCAGCGGATCGCGGGCCGTCGGCCAGCCGAAGAGGGTCGGCCGCGGGATGCGGTTGATCCCGTAGACGCCGCCGGTGAGCCAGGCCTCGTTGCGGAACACCAGAAACGCGAGGGTGGTGAAGGCGAGCGTCACGAAGGCGAGATAGTGGTGCTGCACGCGAAGCGCCGGATAGCCCAGCAGCCAGCCGATGGCGAAGCCGAGCGCGCTCGCCGCCATCATCGCCGACCAGAGCGGCCAGCCGTGGGTGGTCATCAGCGCCGAGGCATAGGCGCCGACGCCGAGGAAGGCCGCCTGCGCCAGCGATACCTGGCCTGCATATCCCAGAGTGAGGTTCAGCCCCACGGCGGCGATGGAGAACACCGCCCACTGGCTCAAGAGCAGGATGCCGTAGGGCTTGAGGCCCTGCGGCACCGCGATCAGCAGCGCGATCCCTGCAACTGCGCCGGCACGGCCCCAGAGCGCGCTCATACCGTCCGCTCCTCGGCCCGGCCGAGCAGGCCCTGCGGGCGGAACAGGATGATTGCCACCAGCAACAGCAGCGGCACCGCGGTCCGGTACTGCGTCGACAC
Organism: Allostellaceae bacterium; assembly: GCA_035507155.1. Taxonomy (GTDB): domain Bacteria; phylum Pseudomonadota; class Alphaproteobacteria; order ATCC43930; family CGMCC-115725; genus DASZHJ01. Next base: position 13,659 of record DATJOK010000286.1, on the reverse strand, counting down.
ATAGGCGGCGGTCAGATTGTCGGCGAGGCCGATGATGAAGCCGCCAGCGATGGCGCCACGCACCTGGTTGAAGCCGCCGACGATGGCAGCGGTGAAGGCAACGAGCCCCAATGTCTCGCCGTTATCGAACTTCGCGAGGTAGATCGGGCTGATCAGCACGGAGGCGAGGAACACCAGGGCGGCATTGAGCAGGAAGGTCAGGAGGATCATGCGCTCGACATTGATGCCGAGCACGATCGCGACGGCGCGGTTCTGCGCCGTCGCCTGCATGGAGCGACCGGTCAGCGTGCGGGTGAGGAACAGCTGGAGCGCCACTACCGCGGCGACCGCGACAACCAGCACGAGGATGTCATAGCTGGAGATCGCGGCCCCGCCCCACCGCCAGATGACGTCCGGCACCATGCTGGGAAAGCGCTGCGCCTCGCCGGTGTAATGGTTCTTCACCCATTCCTTGATGAAGATCGCGAGCGCGATGGTGGCGATCACCAGCGGCAGCACGCCGTGCTTCAGCATGGGATCGACCAGAACCAGCTTGAAGACCGCGCCCAGCAGCACCAACGACACCACAAGGCCGAACAGCATCGCCGGCCAGAAGCCGAGATCGAGGAAGCGCATCGCCGCCAGCACGAAGAAGGCCGGCACCATGACGAATTCGCCCTGGGCGAAGTTGATGGTCTGCGAGGTCTGCCACAGCAGGGTGAAGCCGATCGCTGCCAGCGCGTAGATCGCGCCGGTCGCCAGGCCCGAGATCAGCAGCTGCACGAAACCTGCCACGGAATTGGCCCTGCGGCCGAGCCTCCCTTGCGCCGGCACGCGTCTTTGCAGCGCGCCGCTTATTCTCTCCCGATTGGATAAAGCATCCTTTGTCGGACGGTCAACGAAAACTCGGGAGGCTCAGCGCCGCTTGCGCCGCCTGACGGCTCCCGCTGCCCGTCCTTTCGTCTCGACGTCGACGTAGAGCTCGGCGCCTTTGGTGACATGGGCCGAGAGCACCGCCGCCAGGCGCTCGGCATCGCGGGCGAGCGCGGCATCGAGGATCTCGCGATGCTCGCGGCGCGACTGCTCGCGCGGAAAGTCCTTCACCTGGAAGGCCAGCATGCGATAGCGCAGGCTCTGGTCGTACATCATCCGGTGCAGCTGGACCAGCCAGCGCGATCCGCAATTGGCGATCAGCGCTGCATGGAACTCGCGATTGTACTGTTCCAGCAGCCCGCCGTATTTCGTGCCTTCGGCGTCGACCACCGCCTCGACCTTCGAGAGCTTGTGATAAGCGGCGACCAGCTCGGATTCCCAGTCGAGGCTGGCCCGCTGCAGCGAGCGGCGCGCCGCCTCGCATTCAAGCATGCGCCGCACCTCGGTGATGTCCCGAAGATCGGCGAGCGAGGCGGGAACGACGGTGAAGCCGCGCTGTCCCTCATTCTGCACCAGCCCGTCCGCCACCAGCCGCGAGAGCGTCTCGCGCAAGGTGTTGACGCTGACGTGATAGCGCGCCTTGAGCGTGTCGAGCTTCAGCTTGGCACCGGGCTTGAAGGCACCGTCGAGGATCTCCTGGCGGATGCGCCGGTAGATCGTCTCGGTGACGGTGGAGACCGCCTCAGCCGGAAAATTGCCGTTGTCGCGCATGCCCCCTCCCACGGGGAGAGTGTCGGAAGCCTCCCTGCGAAGCAATAGGGGGCCGTTGCAGCGGGATGAAATCGAGCTCTTATGGGGAAGAGGCATAACCCTTCATTCCAACGTATGACGTTTTATAGGATAAAATCTATTTTATTGATTTTCTGGCGGATCACCGTATAGTCATTCCAGGCTCAAGAGCAGCGGGGCACCCTCATGCTGCGTTCCATCGCCACCGTCTGCCTGAGCGGCACCCTGCTGGAGAAGCTGGAGGCCGCCTCCGCGGCGCGCTTCGACGCCGTCGAGATCTTCGAGAACGACCTCCTGCACTTCCCGGGCGCGCCGGACGAGGTGCGCCGGATCGCCGCCGATCTCGGACTCTCCATCGCGCTCTATCAACCTTTCCGGGACTTCGAGGCCTGCCCTCGCGAGCGGCTGCAGCGGAACCTCGACCGCGCCGAGCGCAAATTCGACGTCATGCAGGCGCTCGGCGCCAGCATGATGCTGATCTGCAGCAGCGTGGCGCCGGACACGATCGGCGACGATGCCCTCGCCGCCGAGGACCTGGGGCGGCTCGCTGAGCGAGCGGCGCTCCGCGGCATCAAGCTCGGCTATGAGGCGCTGGCCTGGGGGCGCCAGGTCCGCGACTACCGGCATGCCTGGCGCATCGTCGATCGGGCGAACCATCCGAGCCTCGGTCTGATCGTCGACAGCTTCCATAGCCTCGCCATCGACGATGACCTGGCGGAGCTCGGCCGCATCCCGAGCGAGCGCATCTTCTTCGTCCAGATCGCCGACGCACCGCGCCTGCAGATGGATCTGCTGTCCTGGAGCCGCCATTTCCGCTGCTTTCCGGGCCAGGGGCAGCTCGACGTGCCGGGTTTCCTGGCTCCGATCGTCGCCAACGGCTATGGCGGGCCGCTGTCGCTGGAGATCTTCAACGACGATTTCCGCTCCGCCTCGACGCGGCGGACAGCAATCGACGGCATGCGCTCGCTGCAGTATCTCGAAGAGAAGACGGGCGAGCTTCTGGCTGCGGCAAAGCCGGCGCCGCCCGCGCGCCGGACGGCCGACCTCTTCTCGCCGCCACCGGCGCCTGCCTATCGCGGCCTCGAATTCCTGGAATTCGCGATCGACGAGGAATCAGGGCCGAGGCTCGAGCGATGGCTTGGGCGGCTGGGCTTTGCGAGGCTCGGCCGCCACAAGTCCAAGAACGTGACGCTCTACCGGCAGGGCAGCGTCAATCTCATTCTCGACGCCGAACCGGATTCCTTCGCCCACGCCTTCTTCCTGTTGCACGGTCCCTCGGTCTGCGCCATGGCCTTCGGCGTCGACCACAAGCAGCAGGCCCTCAACCGCGCTCGCCTCTATCACGCACAACCTTTCGAGGGGCGCGTCGGCCCCAACGAGCTGGTGATCCCGGCGATCCGAGCCCCCGACGGCAGCCTGATCTATCTCGTCGAGCAGCATGAGGGCGCGGCCTCGATCTATGAGGTGGATTTCGTTCTGGAGGCAGCGACGGCCGCCGCGCCCGAAGCCGGCCTCCAGCGCATCGATCATGTGGCGCTGGCGCTGCCGGGCGGCGAGCTCGACAGCTGGCTCCTCTTCTACAAGGCGATCTTCGGCTTCGAGGCGGACGACATGCTGGCGCTGCCGGATCCCTACGGCATGGTGCGAAGCCGCGCCGTCAAGAGCCGCTGCAACAGCATCCGCCTGCCGCTCAACATCTCCGAGAGCCGCAACACCGCCACCGCCCGCTCGCTCTCGATCTACAGCGGCGCCGGCGTCAATCACATCGCCCTCAGCACCTCTGACATCCTCGCCAGCGCTCAGCACCTGGCCGCCGCCGGCGTTCCCCTGCTTGCGATTCCCGACAACTATTACGACGATCTCGCCGCGCGGCACGGCCTCGCCGAGGCGACCGTCGAGCAACTCCGGCGCCTGCGCATCCTCTACGATCGCTCGCCCGACGGTGAGTATTTCCAGCTCTACACCGAGCCCTTCGAGGACCGCTTCTGCTTCGAGATCGTCGAGCGCCGCGGCTATCGCGACTATGGCGCGGCGAACGCGCCGGTGCGGATGGCGGCGCAGGCCCAGGCACGGAGCGGGGCCGATCTGGAGGCCTGGGCGCAAGCGCTCTGAGTGGCGCATCCCAGCGCTCGATCGATGCACGCGGCACTGTTGTCGTGCGCAGGTCGATGCTAGTTTGCCGCAACCGCGGGAGCCGCAAGCGGCCCGCAACAGGGGTATCCGGCGAGGTTTAATCGCCAGGATCATAGTGGGAGGAAAACGATGAAGCCTAGCGTGTCTCTGTTGTTCGCCTGCATGTTGGCCGCTCCGCTGCTCGCGCTGGGGATCACCCCGGCCGCGGCGCAGCAGGAGGTCAAGATCATCGATACCGTCGAGCTCTCCGGCCCCGGCGCGCCGTCCGGCACCAACTGGCAGAAGGGCGCCGACCTGGCAGTGCAGGAGATCAACGCCGCCGGAGGAATTCTAGGCCGCAAGATCGCCCTCACCCATATCGACAACCAGAGCAATCCCGGCACCGCCAAGGCGGTGGTGGCGAAGGCGATCGACGAGGATCCCTACGTGATCCTGGGACCGATCTTCTCCGGCGACGTCATGGTGACGATGGCGGCGGTGGATCAGGCGGAGATCCCGCAGATCATGGGCGGCGAGGCGGCGCCGCTCACCCAGCAGGGCTACCACTACACCTTCCGCACCTCGCTCAGCCAGTCGGCGGCGATGCCGAAACTGGCGACCTATCTTGCCGGCGAGGCTGGCGTGAAGACCATCGCCGTGGTCTACGTGAACAACGATTTCGGCAAGGGCGGTCACGACGCCATGCTGCCGGAGCTCGCCAAGCGCAACGTCAAGGTGCTCGCCGACATCTCCACCGAGCAGGGCCAGCTCGACTTCTCCAACGTGGTGGTGGCGGTGCAGAAGTCCGGCGCCGACGCGCTCTTCGCCTATCTCAACGAGGAGGAGTCGGCGCGCCTGCTGATCGAGCTCCGCAAGCAGGGCTACTCCAAGCCGATCTACGGCGAGACCGTGCTGATCAGCAACAAGGTGATCCAGCTCGCCGGCGCCGCCGCCAACGGCACCAAGGGTCATGTGGGCCTGAGCGCCGACGCGCCCAACCCGCTGATCAAGGCATTCGCCGCGAAATTCAAGAAGGCCTACGGCTTCGACACCGATCACAACGGCATCAAGGGCTATTTCGCGGTCTACCTGGTGAAGGCGATCACCGAGAAGATCGGCAAGTTCGACCGCAAGGCCTTCGCCGCCGCGCTGCGCGGCGCGCATCTCTCGACCAAGGACTATCCGGGCCTGCTGATCGACACCACCTTCGACCAGAAGGGCGACATCGACCGCGAGAGCTATCTGGTGGAGGTCAAGGACGGCAAGCAGGTGATCATCAAGACCCTGCCGCCGCTGGGCGAGGCGTTCAAATAGCGCCGCCGCGGATCCTGGAGCGGAGCGGCGCCCTCGTGTAGGGTGGCCGCTCCCCTCGCCTCTCATCGCGACCGAATGGGCTAGCCATGGCAGATCAGCAGAAATTTCGACTGGCCGGCGTCATGGGCTGGCCCGTGGGCCATTCCCGCTCGCCGAGGATCCATGGCTACTGGATCGAGAAGCACGGGCTGACCGGCGCCTATGTGCTGCTGCCGGTAAAGCCGGAGCGGCTCGCCGACGCGCTCCGCGGCCTGCCGGCGCTGGGATTTGCCGGCTGCAACGTCACGATCCCGCACAAGGAGACCGCGATACGGCTCCTCGACCGGGTCGACCCGATGGCGAAGCGCATCGGCGCGATCAACACCATCGTCGTCGCCGAGGACGGCAGCCTCGACGGCTTCAACAACGACGGCTTCGGCTACATCGAGAGCCTGCGCGAGGCGCTGCCGGGCTGGCGCGCCGATGCCGGGCCGGCGGTGGTGCTGGGCGCCGGTGGCGGCGCCCGCGCGGTGGTGGCGAGCCTCGCCGATCGCGGCGCCCGGGAGATCCGTCTTCTCAACCGCACCGCCGCGCGCGCCGAGCAGCTCGCCCGCGAATATGGCGCGCCGGTGAAGCCAGTGCCCTGGGAGCAGCGCGCCGAGGCGATCGCCGACGCGAGCCTGCTGGTCAACACGACGAGCCAGGGCATGCAGGGTCAGCCCGCCCTCGACATCTCCCTCGACAAGCTCCCCTCTCGCGCCGTGGTCTCCGACATCGTCTATATCCCGCTGGAGACGCCGCTGCTCGCCGCCGCCAGGAAGCGCGGCAACTCGACCGTGAATGGTCTCGGCATGCTGCTCAATCAGGCGCGCCCCGCCTTCAAGGCCTGGTTCGGCGTCATGCCGGAGGTGACGCCGGAGCTCCGCCGCATGGTCGAGGCGACGATCCCCGCCTAGATCGAATAGGCAGGCCCGGTCATCTCGATCGCGGCGCGGTGCGGCGGCAGGGTCAGGCGCACCCGGGTGCCCCGACCGAGATCGCTGGCGATGGTGAGGCGACCGCCGTGCAGCTCCGTCATCTTGACCGCGAGCGGCAGGCCAAGACCGCTGCCCTGGTGCCGCCGGGTGAGGCTGTTCTCCGCCTGGACGAACGGCTCGAGCACCCGCTGCAGATCCGCCGCCGCGATGCCGATCCCGCTGTCCTCGACCAGGACGGTATAGCCGCTCCGGGCATCGAAGGAGATGCGGATTTCGACGCGCCCGCCATCCAGCGTGAACTTGACCGCGTTCGAGATCAGGTTGAGCAGCACCTGCTTCAGCTTCCGCTCGTCCGCCCAGAGCGAGGGAAGATCGGGCGGCGCCGACATCGCCAGCGCGACGCCGGCACGCTCCGCGCGGGGCCCTACCAGGCGGAACGTCGCTTGCACGACGTCGGCAAGATCGGTCCAGTCCTCGTCGAGATCGAGCTTGCCGGCCTCTGCCTTGGAAAGATCGAGAATGTCGTTGATGATTTCCAGCAGGTGCGTGCCGCTGTCGAAGATATCCTTGGCGTAGCTCCGGTACTGCGGCGTTCCGACCGGCCCCAGCGTCTCGGTCATCATGACCTGCGAGAATCCGATGATGGCGTTGAGCGGCGTGCGCAGTTCGTGGCTCATGGTGGCCAGGAACTCGGACTTCGACCGGCTTGCGGCCTCGGCCTGGACCCGCGCCGCCACGGCCTCGTCCCTGGCGAGCTGGAGCGCCGCCATGGCGGCGCTTCGCTCCTGCTCCAGCTGTCGCCGCTCGAAGCAGCGTTCCAGCATCAGAAACAGCTCGCTCGGCTCGCCGGACTTGTCGCAATAATCATAGGCGCCCTGCCGCAGCGCGGTGATGGCGGTCCGCGTGTCCACATGTGCCGTCATCATCACGCAGACGAGATCCGGCCGCTCGGCCTTGAGACCCGCCAGCAGATCGACGCCGGACGTCGTGCCGAGCCGCACGTCCAGCATCGCGACGCCGAGATGCGGCCAGGAAAGCGCCGCCAGTGCCGCCTCCGGGTTATCGGCGAGGCGGACTTCATAGCCTTGCGGCTGCAGCAGGTCGCCCAGCGACTCCGCGAAGTCCGCGTCGTCGTCGACGATCAGAATCCCCCGAATATCCGCCTGCGGCGTTTCACTCGGCAGGTTCATGGATCGCATCCTTTCGATCCAGGATCGTCTCGATCAAGCGCAGAAGCGCGGCGGGATCGAAGGGTTTGGTGAGCAGCCCGGTGTTGACCGGCCGCATCATGTCGAGCGCCCGCACCTCTTCCTCGGCGAAGCCAGTGACGAAGACGGTCGGCACGAGCCGGGCCGACTCCTTGAGGCGCATGTAGACCTCGAGTCCCGAGATGAGCGGCATGCGCAGGTCGAGGATCAGACAGTCGATCGCCCCGGTCTCGACCCTCGCCAGCGCATCGAGGCCGTCGCGCGCCACCTCGACGCGGTAGCCCTCCTGCTGCAGCAGCGGCACCAGCGAGGCGGAGAAATCGGGATCGTCGTCGGCCACCAGCACCATGCCGCGCGGCTGCACGCGGTTGAGCATCTCCAGCAGGCGATCGATGGCGAAGGGCTTGTACAGCACCCCCAGCGCACCGTTCTCCACCGCCTGTGCCACCAGCTCCTCGACGCTATAGCCGGTCATCATCACGACACGGGCGCCGGGACGGATCTTCCTGAATTCGAAGAACGTCTCGACCCCGTTCATGCCCGGAAGCTTCACGTCCATCAGGACGATGTCATAGTCGGCGACGCGGAAGCGCTCGGCGCCCTCCTCGCCGCTGAAGGCGAGCTCCACGGCAAAACCGCGCAGATCGAGGAGATCCGCCACGCTCTCCGCGTGATCCTGGTCGTCGTCAACGATGAGCGCGCGGAGCCCCTTCATGCCGCCATCTCCCGGGTCTCGTGCATCGGCAGGCACACCACGACGCGGGTGCCGCTACCCACCGTGCTCGCGATCTCGATGCGGCCGCCATGCTGCTCGACGATCTGCTTGACCGTCGGCAGCCCGAGGCCGGTGCCGAAGCTCTTGGTGCTGAACAACGGGTCGAAGATCTTCGGCAACACCTCCGGAGCGATGCCGGGCCCGCTGTCGGCGATGGCGATCTCGATTTCCTCGCCGTGCCGCCGCGTCGATACCTCGAGCTCGCGCCGCGGGCTTGCCGCCTCGGTCATCGCCTGCACGGCGTTCTCCACCAGGTTCACCACGACGCTGCGCAGCCGCTCGGGATCGACGGAGACCACGGTGCCGGTGGCGGCGAAATCGTGGATGAGACCGATGCCCTCCGGCAGCTTCTGCTCGTCCAGCACGTCGCCCAGCCACTGGTCGAGCATGATCGGCGCGCGCTGGAGCTGACGGCTGCGCGCGAAGTCGAGAAGATCTCCGACGATCCGGTCGCAACGCCCGATACTGCGCTCGATGCGATTGATCTGCCGGTCGAGACCAAGGCCCTTGGAAGTCACCAGCTCCTTCAGCGCATAGATCGAATTCCGGATCGCGCTCAGCGGATTGCGGAGCTCGTGAGCAACCGTCGCGGTAAGCTGGCCGAGCACCGACAGGCGCTCGCTCCGGATGAGCCCCTCCTGCGCCTGGCGCAGCTCGGCCGTCCGCTCCTCCACCCGCCGGGCGAGCTCCACCTCGTTCGCGACTTCCGCGGTGACGTCCCGGGCGGTGCCGCGATAGCCGTGAAAGCGGCCCTTGTCGTCGAACACCGGCCTGCCGCTGACGCTGATATGGCGGAGCGACCCATCCTCTCCGTGACGCTGGAACCGGAAGTTCTGGAACGGTCGGCGGGCATCGAGATCGGCTTGATGCGCCCGCCATTGCTCGTCGGTGACGCCGAGGTTGACGACTTCCTGACGCCGCTTTCCGAGATGCGCCTGGGGCGCGAGGCCGGAGCTACGGACGGGATCCGAGAGAAAGGTAAAGCGCAGATCGGCGTCCTGCTCCCAGAACCAGTCCGAGGCGGTCTCGGCAAAGCCACGGAATCGCGCCTCGCTCTCGCGCAGCAGTGCTTCCACCACCTCGCGCTGGGACACCTGGCGAAAATGCTGGATCGCCAGCGTTCCGCCGATCGCCGCGAGCGCGAGGAAGACACTGAGCCCGAGGCCGATCGAATACTGCATCGTGCGATGCAGGAACGCCGTCACCGGCACGTCGATCGAGAAGGCGCCCATGACGTCGTTGAGGTGCCAGAGCGGCTTGCCGCCGGCCATCCCGTTGTGGCAGTCGACACAGCTCTGCTGGCTCGCGATCGATGGATAGACGGTGCGAAAGAGCAGCTGACCGCCGACATTCAGAAACGCCGAGACCGGCTTCGGCTCCCGCATCGACGCGAAACTCTCGATGACGGCGGCCATCTCCGGGTCCGCGGGCGGCGTCGCGATCTCGCGGCCGGCACGGCCGACCCAGCGGAGCCGCAGCGCCTCGTTGTCCTTGCGGGCGGCGTTGAAGAGGTCAATGGAATGGGCGCGGAAAGTGGCGGGAACCGGCGCCGAGGAATTGCCGAAGGTGGTGCGGACGTCCGAGTAGTTGGTGACGAAGGCATCCACCAGCTCGAGGGCGGTGATCTTCTCCTGGCTCTTGCTGACGGTGAAGGAATTCAGGCTGAATTGGTAAACGCCGTAGCCGACCCCGGCCGCGAGCGCGGCCGAAAAGGCGAGGAATATCAGTAAATTGAACCCCGCGCGCGAGCGGAAAAACCGGCGCAGACTCGCTGGAGTAAGCATGCCCATCCCCACACCCCTGGAGGCGCGAGCATGAACGTGGCAACAATATCCTAAATGATAGTGAACGGGGCCGGCCCGCGCCGCTCACGTCCCGGCGAGCGGCGCCGGCCTCGATAGCCCTCAGCGCGCAGGTAGCGGCACCTGCTGGGACCGGCAGCTGATCAGAATCTCGGCGTTGTCGAAGCTGCAACGGACGATCACCGTGCTGCCGTTGACACCGCCCGCCGAGGGGCTGATGTCGGCGAGATTCTCCGCCGGCACGGTGCCAGGCGCCTGCGGCGGCGCCGGCGGCAGACGATAGACGAAGGTCGCCGCCCGCGTGTTGTTGAAGTCGACGGTGGTGCCGACCGGCGTCCCGAGCGCCGCAACCGTCTCCGAATAGGTCGTCTTGCCTGGCTGCAGCTGAGAAAGCTCATCAAGCTGCGGTGCCGGTGTGGTGCTCTGCGCGCAGGCGCCAAGCAGCAGCGCAAGACCGATCGCAAAAGAAGTTTTCATCTGATAAACCCCATTAACCATGTTACCTCTCCGAGCACGATGGAGTTTCGCGCGCAAAGATTGCCCCGCTTCATCGAGAGGATCTCGGCTGAAGGCCGCATGACCTTCCCGATGGCGAAAACTCTATCACAGCGCGCTCGCGATGTCGTCTTGCCGCGACGAATTCTGTGCGCGCCAGCGCCACGATTGATCTCTCCACGCAGAGAACCTACGATTTCATGGTTAACTACGACCCCGTCGCGACTCCCTCAAAAAAAGGAAACGCCATGATCTACGAGCTGCGCGTCTATCACTGCATGCCCGGCCGGCTGCCGGCGTTGCTCAAGCGCTTCGACACCATCACGCTCGGGCTCTGGAAGAAGCACGGCATCAAGCAAGCCGGCTTCTGGACCGTGGTGGTGGGAGAGTCCAATCAGGATCTCTTCTACCTGCTGGAATGGGAGTCGCTCGGCGACCGCGACCGGAAATGGGCCGCCTTCCAGGAAGATCCCGAATGGATCCAGAAGCGCGCGGAGACGGAGCGGGATGGCCCGATCGTCCGCTCCATCAGCAACACCATCCTGCAGCCCACCTCGTTCTCATCGGTGAAGTAACCCGGCAGGACCGGCGCGAGTTGCGAGCGCGCAGCGCCGGTCCCTTCCCCCCGAATTCACCGACCCTACTTCGAGTCCGGTCATCATTCTGTCACTTAACTTCCTGTAATTAGCTGCGAATCGCTCTACAGCTTGCGGTGAGCAGTGTTGGATTGCCCATATCTCGTAGCCGGCCAATCGATCGCAGAATGAGCCGGCGGTGAAGATCCTCCTGGTCACCGACGCCTGGCCGCCTCAGGTCAACGGCGTTGTCCGCACCCTCAAGGAGACGATCCGGCATCTCGAGATCTTTGGGCATCGCCCCGAGGTCATCTCGCCGGTGGGCTTCTCCTGCATTCCCTGCCCGAGCTATCCGGAGATCCCGCTGGCGATCCTGCCGGGCCGCGAGGTCGCGCGCCGCATCGACGCTGCATCGCCGGACGCCGTCCATATCGTCACCGAGGGCCCGCTCGGCACCGCCGCGCGGCGCCACTGCCTGAAGCACGGCATTCCCTTCACGACGGCCTATCACACCGCTTTTCCCGAGTATCTCGACGCGCGCCTCCCCTTCACCCTCGACATCGCCTATGCGTGGCTCCGCCGCTTCCACGCGCCTGCGCGCGCGGTGATGGTGCCGACCGACACCATGATCCAGCGCCTGGAGCGGCGCGGCTTCAGCCATCTGGGATTCTGGTCGCGCGGCGTCGACGGCGAACTCTTCAAACCGCGCAGCAAGAGCTTCCTCGACGCGCCGCGACCGATCTATCTCTACGCCGGGCGCATCGCGGTGGAGAAGAACATCGATGCCTTCCTGGAGCTCGATCTCCCCGGCACCAAATACGTCGTCGGCGCCGGGCCGCGGCTGAAGAAGCTGCAAGCCAAATACCCGAACGCGCGCTACACCGGCTACGTCGACGACGAGACGCTCGCCGCCTATTACGCCGCCGCCGACGTCTTCGTCTTCCCGAGCCGGTCGGAGACCTTCGGCCTGGTGCTGCTGGAGGCGCTCGCCTCCGGCCTGCCGGTGGCGGCATATCCCGTCACCGGCCCGCTCGACGTGATCGGCGACAGCCCGGCCGGCTGCCTGCGCGAGAACCTCGCCGAGGCGGTCGAGGGCGCGCTCAAGATCCCACCCGACCTCTGCCGCGCCCATGCGCTGCCTTTCTCCTGGGAGGGCGCCACGCAGCAGTTTCTCGACCACATCCGCCAGCCGCAGCCGGCGGCGGCGGCAATCGAATCGACAGAAGCGAGGGAGCTCAGCGTGTCATGACGGCAGCTCTTGTGAAGACCGCGGTCTATCAGAGCCGGGCGGCCAGCAAGAAAGGCGTCCTGGAGCGGCTCTTCGCCTTCTGGTTCCAGCGCCTGGTCTACAACCAGATCTGGGAGGATCCGGCGGTCGATCTCGAGGCGCTGCGCATCGGGCCGGAGAGCCGCCTCCTCACCATCAGCTCCGGCGGCTGCAATGTCCTCAACTATCTGCTGGCGGACCCCGCCCGCATCGTCGCCGTCGATCTCAACCCCGCGCATCTGGCGCTGACACGGCTGAAGCTCGCCGCCGTGCAGCACCTGCCGGATCACGACACCTTCTTCCGCCTCTTCGGCAGCGGCGCCGATCCGGAGGCGGAGGAGCTCTATCGTCGCTATTTGCGGCCCAATCTCGACCTCGCGACCCGCGCCTGGTGGGAGCGGCGCTCCGCCACCGGCAGGCGCCGGCTCAGCTATTTCGCCGACGGGCTCTATCGGCACGGGCTCCTCGGCCGCTACATCGGCTTCCTCCACGTACTGGGACGCCTCACCGGCGGCGATCCCGCGCGGATGCTCGAGGCGACGACGATCGACGAGCAGCACCGGCTGTTCGCGGAATGGATCGAGCCGATCTTCGCGACCCGCGCGGTGAAGGCGCTCTGCGGCATTCCCGCGATGCTCTACAGCCTCGGCATTCCGCCGGCGCAGTTCGACGCGCTCCGCGACGATGCCGAGGACGGCGATCTCGCCGCGCTCTATCGCGAGCGGCTGCGTCGCCTCGCCTGCGACTTCCCGCTCGAACAAAATTATTTCGCCTGGCAGGCCTTCGGCCGGCGCTACGGCGTCGCATCCGGGGGACCGATGCCGGATTATCTTCGACCGCAATCCTTCCCGACCCTCGCCGCCCGCGCCGGACGTGTCGAAACGCGCCTTGCCTCGGTCACCGATTTCCTCTCCCACGAGCCCGACGCCAGCATGGATCGCTACGTGCTGCTGGACGCCCAGGACTGGATGGGACCGCCACAGCTCCGCGCGCTCTGGCGCGAGATCGATCGCACGGCACGAGCCGATGCGCGCGTCATCTTCCGCACTGCCGGCCGTGCCTCGCCGCTCGAGGCGGTGCTGCCGGCGGAACTGCTCGGCCGCTGGCAGAGCGAGGCCGACCTCGCCACCACCCTCTTCCAGCGCGACCGCTCCGCGATTTACGGCGGCTTCCATATCTACAGCCGCGGCGAGTAGCCGCCGATGATCCTCGATGCCAGCGCCCGCATGGACCGGATGTACCGGCACCAGCGGCACATCTATGACCTCAGCCGCAAATTCTATCTGCTGGGCCGCGATCGCCTGATCGCCGAGCTGGCGCTGCTGCCCGGCGAGAGCGTCTGCGAGATCGGCTGCGGCACCGGTCGCAATCTGGTGGCGCTGGCGCGCCGATATCCCGGCGTCGGAATTTTCGGCATCGACGCCTCGGAGGAGATGCTGAAGACCGCGCGCGGCACTATTACCCGCTCTCGCTTTGGCGATCGCATCGCCCTCCGCCGCGGCCTTGCGGAGACG
>DATJOK010000285.1:0-2913 GCA_035507155.1 Allostellaceae bacterium | reverse complement strand
TCGTCCCATTCCGCATGGTTCGGGATCGAGACGAAGGGCCGGCCGACAGTCATCCGATAAGGCTGATCGTCGTTCGGCCAGTCCATCACATAGTCGAGCCCCGCCTCCGCCAGGAGCCGCGGGGTCGCTGCGGATTCGCCGTAATCCTGGCCGAGCCAGCCGGCGGGCCGGCGGCCGCTGGCGCGCTCGACGGCGTCGATCGATTGCCGGATGAGCGCCCGCTCCTCCGCCTCGCTCATCCGGCTGGTGACCATGCGCGTCGCGTGGCTGCCGTGGGCGGCGAACTCGCAGCCGCGACGCTTCAGCTCCGCGACCAGGTAGGGATAGCGCGTCAGCGCCGAGGAATTGGCGGCGACGGTGACCCTGAGCTTGTAGCGGTCGAGCAGCTCCAGCACCCGGAAGATGCCGACACGGTTGCCGTAGTCGCGCTGGGTCCAGGTCCGGTAGTCCGGAAAATAGCTGCCGATCTCGCCGACAAAGCGCGGATCGCGATAGGCATCCTCCGGCGGATCGAGCTCCCAGTATTCGAGATGGAGGAGCACCCAGAAGGCGACGCGGGCGCCGCCCGGCCAGTGCAGCGGCGGCCGGCTCGGCAGCGGCGAATAGGCATAGTAGGGATTGTCCATGCCCGGCCCCTGCCGCTCGCCGGCCGGCGGCGTCTTGGCGCTCATCTCAGGCCTCCTTGCCGAGATGGGCGCGGAACGGGCCGAGCGCATTGGCGATGTACCAGTCGGCGATCTCCTCGCCGGTCGCCTGCCAGACACCGTCATGGGAGAGAATGTATTTGAGCGCGCGGTCGAGATGCTTCACCCGGTGCGGCGCCGTCATCATGTAGGGATGGAGCGCGATGCACATGACGCGGCCCTGGGTCGCGCCCTCGCGCCAGACCGTGTCGAAATGGTCCATCACCATCTGCGCGAACTCCTCCGCCTCGATCGGCTGGCGATAGATCAGGGCGTCGTTGAGGTCCATCGAATAGGGGATGGAGACCAGCTCGCCCTTGCGCACCCGGATCGGCGTCGGCTGATCGTCATGGTAGAGGTCGCAGATGTAGCGCATGCCCGCCGCCGCCACGAGATCGGGCGTGTTGAGGGTGTGGGAGATCGCCGGCGAGAACCAGCCGGCGAGCTTGCGGCCGGTGGTGCGCTGATAGATCGCCTGCGCCTCGGCGATCTGCGCCCGCTCCTCCTCCTCGCTCAGGTCCCAGTGGTAGCGCGTGTTGTAGACGCCGTGGCTCATGATCGCCCAGCGCCGCGCCTCGATCGCCTCGCGGATCTCCGGATAGTGCTCGTAGACCGCGAGGCTCAACGACACGGTGCAGCGGATCTCGTGCCGGTCCATGATCTCGAACAGCCGCCAGATGCCGACGCGGTTGCCGTAGTCGCGGGTGCCGTAGCCCAGCACGTCCGGATGGGGCGAGCGCGGCCAGGGATTGCGCGTGCGCACGAAGGCCGGCAGGTATTCGTAATGCTCGATGTTCGGCACCACCCACAGCGCAACCCGCGCCCCGCCCGGCCATTCTATCCGTGGCCGCGCGACGATCGGCGAATAGCTGTAGCGATCGGGCTCCATCCCGGGCCTCCCTTGTCACTACGTCAGTTCAGGGGGAGATTGCAGCCAAGGCAAGCGCCGATTGATCCCGCCACATCTGTCGATCGGATGACGCGACCATGAAGCTCCGCCAGCATCAGCTTACCGTCGCCAGCAAGGGGCCCGGCCTCCACGAGGTCACCGATGAGGTGGCGCGCTGGGTTCAGCGGCAAGAGATCGCCGAGGGCCTGCTCAATCTCTTCCTGCCGCACACCTCGGCCTCGCTGCTGATCCAGGAGAACGCCGATCCCGATGTGCGCCGCGATCTCGAGGCCTTCTTCAAGCGCCTGGTGCCGGAAGACCCGCGCCTCTACCTGCACACGACCGAGGGGTCCGACGACATGCCCGCCCACATCAAGGCGGCGCTCACCCAGGTGCAGCTCAGCGTGCCGGTGACAGCGGGCCAACTCGGCCTCGGCACCTGGCAGGGAATTTATCTCTTCGAGCACCGCCGCGCGCCGCATCGGCGCCAGGTGAGCCTGACCCTCATCGGCGAGTGAGCGCTCCCCAAGCCTGCCGCCCCGTGCTTTACTGGCGGCATTACGAGGGAGGAGTCCGCCATGGCCAGCGCCGCGCCGGTGAAGCGTCCCTACGAAGTCGCGGATTATCAGACCTGGGCGGAAACGCCCGAGCTCCGCATGGTGGTGCTGACGCTGGGGCCGGGCCACGAGGTGCCCTGGCACTGGCACACCAATGTGACCGACACCTTCTTCTGCATGGAGGGCCCGATGGTGATCGAGACCCGGGCGCCGCGCGAGCTTGTCGAATTGAGGCCGGGCGATACCTATGTGGTGCCGGCAAAGCGCGCGCACCGAGTCACCGGCAAGGACATGGGCCCCTGCAAGTTCGGCATCCTGCAGGGCGTCGGCACCTACGACTATAATCCGGTCGGCGGCTGACGCCGCCATCAGGGGGAGACCGCGCCATGATCGAGATCCAGGAGCAGTGCGGCTGCGCGACCTCCCCGCTTTCCCGCCGCCGCGTCCTCGCGTCGCTTGCCGGCGCCGGCATCGCCGCGACCCTGCCATGGCGGCCCGCGCTGGCGGCGGAGACCGACGCGCTCCTCTTCAACTGCATCGACTTCCGCCTCACCGACGCCACCACCCGCTACATGGCGGGCCGCGGCATGGCGGGGAAATACGACCAGCTCGTCCTCGCCGGCGCCGCGCTCGCCGCGCAGACGAAGAAATTCCCCGCCTGGGGCGAGACCTTCTGGGAGCATGTGAAGGTCGCCCGCGACCTCCACCACATCCACGAGGTGATCGTCATCGACCACCGCGACTGCGGTGCCTATCGGGTGGTGTTCGGCGAGGATTTCGCCAA
>DATJOK010000284.1:0-46207 GCA_035507155.1 Allostellaceae bacterium | reverse complement strand
TACGAGGCGCGGCTCGTTGCCCTCAACGCGGTCGATTTCGGCGACCTGCTGCTGCACAACCTCACGCTCTTCACGACGCATCCGGATGTGCTCGCCGACTATCAGCGCCGCTTCCGCTACATGCTGGTGGACGAGTACCAGGATACCAACGTGGCGCAGTACCTCTGGCTCAGGCTGCTGGCGCAGAGCCACCGCAATCTCTGCTGCGTCGGCGACGACGACCAGTCGGTCTACAGCTGGCGCGGCGCCGAGGTGGAGAACATCCTCCGCTTCGAGAAGGACTTCCCCGGCGCCCGCATCGTGCGCCTGGAGCAGAACTACCGCTCGACGCCGCACATCCTCGCCGCCGCCGCCGGTCTCATCGCCCACAATGAGGGGCGGTTGGGCAAGACGCTCTGGACCGAGGTGAACGCGGGCGAGAAGGTGCGGCTGCGCGCGGTCTGGGACTCCGAGGAGGAAGCGCGCTGGATCGGCGACGAGATCGAGGCGCTGCAGCGGAAGGGCGAAGCGCTCGCCGAGACCGCGATCCTGGTGCGCGCCGGCTTCCAGACCCGCGAGTTCGAGGAGCGCTTCATCCAGATCGGGCTTCCCTACCGCATCATCGGCGGCCCGCGCTTCTACGAGCGCCAGGAGATCCGCGACGCCTTGGCATATCTTCGCCTCATTCATCAGCCTGCCGACGATCTCGCCTTCGAACGCATCGTCAACGTGCCGCGCCGCGGCATCGGCGAGACGACCTTGCAGACGCTGCACGCGGCGGCGCGCTCCCAGCAGGTGCCGCTCGCCGAGGCGGCGCTCCGTCTCACCGGCACCGACGAGCTCAAATCGGCGGCGAAGAAGTCGCTGCAGAATTTCCTGGGCGCCATCGACCGCTGGCGCACGCTGGCGGGCTCGCTGCCGCATACCGAGCTGGCGGCGCTGGTCTTCGACGAGAGCGGCTACATCGCCATGTGGCAGGCGGACAAGTCGGCGGACGCGCCGGGCCGCATCGAGAACGTCAAGGAGCTGGTTGCCGCCATGGCCGAGTTCGAGAATTTGGGCGGCTTCCTCGAGCATGTGAGCCTGGTGATGGACGCCGCCGAGAGCGGCAGCGGCGACATGGTCAATGTGATGACCCTCCACAGCGCCAAAGGCCTGGAATTCGACAGCGTCTTCCTGCCGGGCTGGGAGGAGGGCGTGTTCCCGAACCAGCGCGCGCTCGAGGAGGGCGGCACCAAGTCCCTCGAGGAGGAGCGCCGCCTCGCCTATGTGGGATTGACCCGCGCGAAGAAGCGCGCCGCCGTCACCTTCGCCGCCAACCGGCGGATCTACGGGCAATGGCAGAGCTCGATCCCGTCGCGCTTCGTCGATGAGCTGCCGCCGGAGCATGTGGAGACGCTGGCCGATGCCGGGCTGATGCCGCGGCCCGACGCGGTTCTCGACAGCGCCGCCTGGGGCGGCCGCAGCGAGGCGCTGCGCGCGCCGCGCTGGTCGCCGCGCGGCGGGCCGCCGCTCCTCGAGGGAACCGCGGTGCCGGTGCGCGGGCAGGAAGTGCGCCGGGTCGGCGGCTTCAAGCGCGGCGACCGCATCTTCCACCAGAAGTTCGGCTACGGCACCGTGCAGCGGGTCGAGGACAACAAGCTCGCCATCGCCTTCGACAAGGCCGGCGACAAGATGGTGATGGACAGTTTCGTCGAGAAGACGTGAGGGGGACGGTCGATGGCCGTGCGTGACTATTTCTCCGCCGACTACCGCGAGGCCCGAGGCAAGTTCCGCGACGCCGCCGCGCGCGCCGGCGCGGCGCTCCAGAGCTTCGTCAATCCCGGGGTGAAAGGACCCACCGGCGAGGAGCTCGCAACCGACGTGGCGCGGTTCGGTCCGGAGAGCGCGGGCCGAGTGCTGATCACCGTCTCCGCCACCCATGGCGCCGAAGGCTTCTGTGGCTCCGGCGCGCAGATCGGTAGCCTCGAGACCGGCTTCCACCGCGAGCTGCCGGCGGATACCGCGCTGGTGATGGTGCACGCGATCAATCCCTACGGCTTCGCCTGGATCCGTCGCGTCAACGAGGACAATGTCGATCTCAACCGCAACTACGTCGACCACGCCGGCACGCTGCCGGCGAATCCCGGCTATGACGAGCTCGCCGATGCGATCTGCCCTGCGGAATGGGATGCGGGCCCGCCCGCGGAGGCGAGCCGGCAGCTTGAGGCCTATGCCAAGGAGCACGGCCCGGCGGCGCTGCAGCATGCTGTCACCGCCGGCCAGTACAATCACGCCGACGGCGTCTTCTTCGGCGGCGCGGCGCCCACCTGGTCGCGCGAGACCATGCTCGGGATCGTCGCCGAGCACGCCGACGGCGCGCGGCGTCTCGCGCTCATCGACTTCCACACCGGCCTCGGCCCCTGGGGCTATGGCGAGCCGATCGTGACCCATGGCCAGGGCAGCCCTGCGCTCGCCCGTGCGCGGCAATGGTATGGCGACCGCATCACGTCCACCTCGCTCGGCAACAGCACCTCGGCGGATGTGCGCGGCGACATGCTGACCGGCGTCGAGCATCGCTACGAGAGGATCGAGGTGACGGGGCTTGCGATCGAATACGGCACGCTGCCGTTCAACGACGTGCTCGATGCCGTCCGCGCCGACAATTGGCTGCACACCCACGGCAAGCTCGACAGTGGCCAGGGCCGCGAGATCAAGGCGCAGATCCGCGACGCCTTCTACGGCGACCGGGACGACTGGAAGCAGATGATTTTCGAGCAGGCGCTCGCTCATCAGCGCAACGCGCTTCGCGGCCTTGCCGGCTGAGGCGGCGCGGGTGGCGGGCGCGAGCCGCGACGGCGGCGTCTGGCGGCTGCGCCTCGGCGCTCCTGACGCGGCACTTGCCGAGCGCGCCGCCTCCGCCCTCGACGCGGTCTGCGCGGGTGTGAGCGCCTTCGAGATCGCTGGCGGACCAGCCTGGCTGGTGGAGGGCTTCGCGATGTCGGAGCCCAAGCGTTCGGAGCTGGAGACGCTGCTGCTCCTCGCCTGGGCCGGGCGCGGCGAGCCGCCAATGCCGGAGATCGAGCGGCTGGCGCGCCGCGATTGGGTGCGCGAAAACCAGGAGAGCTTTCCGCCGCGCCGGGTCGGTCGCTATTTCATCCACGGGACGCATTACCGCGCGCCGCTGCCGGCGGGTACCATCGGTCTGCTGATCGATGCGGCGACCGCCTTCGGCACCGGCGAGCATGCCACCACCAGCGGCTGCCTCCTGGCGCTCGACCGTCTCGCGCGCCGTCGCCGACGACGCAACGTGCTCGATATGGGCACCGGCACCGGCATCCTCGCCATCGCCGCCAGCAAGACCTGGCATCTCGGGGCATCGGCGGTGCTCGCCGTCGACATCGATGGCGGCTCGGTGCGCGTCGCGCAGGAGAACGCGCGGCGGAACGGCGTCGCCGCCGGCGTCAGAGCGCGCTGGAGCGCCGGCTATCGCAGCCGCGCGGTGCAGGAGCGCCGATCCTATGATCTCGTTTTCGCTAACATCCTGGCGCGACCGCTTGCGATGATGGCGCGCTCACTTGCCCAAGCACTGGCGCCGGGCGGAGTGGCGGTGCTCTCCGGGCTGCTCGCACGGCAGGAACGCTTCGTGCTGGCGGCGCATCGCGCGCAGCGGCTCCATCTATGTCACCGCATCGTCATCGACGGCTGGCACACCCTTGTGCTAGTTGGACCTTCCCGTCGCCCGCAAGCCGCTTCCCCCTAGATCTCTCCCCGTGACGACCTTCCAAGCGCTGCTGACTGCCATCCTGCAGGGCCTCACCGAGCTTTTTCCGGTGAGCAGCCTCGGCCATGCCGTCCTGCTGCCGAAAGTCCTCGGCTGGGAGATCGACCAGCAGGCGGATTATTTTCTCCCGTTCCTGGTCGTGCTTCATCTCGGCACCGCGGCGGCGCTGCTGATCTATTTCTGGCGCGATTGGATCGGCCTGCTGATGGCGGTGGTGGGACGCGGCCCGCCTGCCGAGCGCCGCCGGCAGTGGCGGCTGATCTTCCTGATCGTGGTGGCGACCATTCCCGCCGTCATCCTCGGCTTTACCTTCGAGAAGGCGATCCGCGGGCTGTTCGCCTCACCGTCGGTGGCGGCGGCGTTCCTGATCGTCAACGGCAGTCTGCTCTACGTCGCCGAGCGGCTGCGCCGCCGCAGCACCAATCATCCGCTGGAGAGCATGACCTGGCGCGGCGCCCTGATGATCGGGCTGCTGCAGAGCACCGCGCTGCTGCCGGGGATCTCGCGCTCCGGCGCCACCATGGTGGGGGGACTGCTGGTCGGTCTCCACCACAAGGAGTCAGCGCATTTCTCGTTCCTGATCGCGACGCCGATCATCATCGGCGCCGCGGTGCTGGAAGTGCCGAAGCTCATACACGAGCATGCCAGCATCTCGGTGCTGGCTTGGATCGCCGGGCTGGTCGCCGGCGTCACCGCGTACTTCAGCATCTGGTTCCTGATGCGCTATTTCAGGCGCCACGATTTCGAGGCGCTCGATCCCTTCGCCTACTACTGTTGGGCAGTCGGGGCCATCTGCCTCGGGCTGTTCTTCTTCGTCTTCTGAGTTTTATCAGGCGGGCAGAGTCTTCTGCGCCTGCTTCGACGGAGACTCTTCCGGAATCAGAGGCGCAGCATCACCGGCTGGCCGGCGGAATTGAGCGGCACGTTGCCGCTCAGGAAGCGGATCACCTCGCCCTTCTCGTCGGTGAGCGGGAGATTGAGGCGATGCCATGAATGGGTATGCACGGAGGGCGGCGGCTTGTGCATGGTGAAGACCGGCTCGCGGCGTAGGCACGCGGCCCGATAGGCGGCGCAGTAGAAGGACACCAGATAGGGGCTCGCCGGATGCTCCGCCACCAGCTTGCCGGTGAGATCGAAGCCGGCCACGGCGGAGACGGCGCTGCCATAGAGGCGTATGCGGAAGTCGCGGCCGCCGTCGACGACGTCCGCCAGCACGATGAAGCCGAGCGCCGGCCGCATCTCCAGGGGATCGACGTCGTTCACTTCCGGCGCGCGCCTGCCGGCGGCACGCTCGGTCCAGTAGTCCAGCAGGAAGCGGAGCTGCGGTGGCGACAGGAAATCGCGCGTCGGCGACCAGACGACCTCCGGCCCCTGGGCGCGCTGGGCAGCGAACACCGGCCGGAGCGAGGACACGTCTCCGGCGACCAGGGCGCGTGTCCAGGACTCGAGAAGATGATCGTCGAGGCGGCTGGAAGCGGCAGATGCGACTGCGTAGGCCATCGTTCCCTATATCAGGGACCGAGAAAGTTAATAACTGCTTGAAGTGCAGACGATTTCGAGCCGGGCTGGGCGACGCCGCCGAAATCTACAGTCGATCCACGTAAAGAACCGGAATCCCCCCGGCCCCTGACGTTTTCGCCCACCGGCCGCGCCCGGATGGGCGTCGGCGGCGGGACGAAAGCAAAGTGCGAGGCGCCGCTTTAGGCGGCGTGACGGACGCTGCCCGTCGGGATCGCGGAGTCGAGGTTCTGGGCGCTGCGGTCGGTGCTGCGGCGGTCGAGAACGAAGGGGATGTCCCCCCGGTTCAGACCGATATCCGCGAGCGAGCGGTCATCGAGCGCCGCCAGCTCCTGGAACGCGCGCTCACGGGCGCGCCAATTCTCAAACCGGCCGATCAGGCCACTGGCGAACTGCGAAAGAAAGCGAGACATTGATAGCTCCTGAGGGAATGTGCATGTGCGAAAGACGTTTCGCACCCGCACAATAAGTAAGGCATCGTGACGTTATTGGGAGCGGGATTTCCGCAGGTCAGAACTACCGGCCATGCATGGCAATTAACCTCCATCTCATTGTTCTGAAAGCCTTCTTTAACGCTTGTGTCGGCCGTAAGGCGGCCCTAGGGTCGCGGCCGGGAGGAATTCGATGGCAGACCGGGTCGGGCTAGAAAGCGTTTATCAGGGCGACGAGACTCTCAACCGGCTCCTGCGGGAGGCGGGCTCGACCTACGACGTGGCCGGCGTGAAGGCCCTGCTTGCCGGGGTGCTGGCAGCGCCCGTCGGGCACGATCCCGCGGCCTGGCTGGCGCTGGTCGCCGGCCGAATGTCACCGGCGCTCGCCGCCCAGCTCGCCGCGCTCCGCGCCGAGCTTGCCTCTCGCCGTCCTGCCGCAGGCACAGGAAATGAAAGCCGCGCCCAGCGCCTGGCCGCGCTCCGCGCCGAGCTAGGCCGGCGCGGCGTCCACGGCTTTCTCATCCCGCGCGCCGACGAGCACCAGGGCGAATACGTGCCGGCGCGGGCGCAGCGTCTCGCCTGGCTCACCGGCTTCACCGGCTCCGCCGGGCTGGCCGCGGTGCTGCCGGAGACCGCCGCGATCTTCGTCGATGGTCGCTACACGCTGCAGGCGGAAGCGGAGGTGGACGGGACGCTGTTCGTCCACCGCCATCTGATAGAGCAACCCGCGGCGGATTGGGTCGCCGCCAGTCTGCAGCCCGGTCAGGTCCTCGCCTACGATCCCTGGCTGCACACCGTCGGCGAGGTGGAGCGTCTGCGCGCCGCGGCGGAAAAGGCGGGCGGCGCGCTCAAGGCGATCGACGGCAATCCGATCGACGCGATCTGGGCCGATCAGCCGCCGCCGCCGCTGGCGCCGGTGCTGCCGCACGAGCTGCGCTACGCCGGCACCAGCGCCGAGGAGAAGCGGCGCACGCTCGCCGCCGGCCTCGTCCGCGATCAGGTCGATACCGCCGTCATCACCGCGCCAGATTCGATCGCCTGGCTGCTCAACATCCGCGGCGGCGACGTTCCCCATACGCCGCTGCCGCTCTCCTTCGCGCTGCTGCATGGCGATGGCTCCGTTGAGCTCTTCATCGATCGCCGCAAGCTGGTGCCGGCGACGCGCGCCCATCTCGGCAACGGCGTGACGCTGCGGGAGCCCGCCGAG
Organism: Allostellaceae bacterium; assembly: GCA_035507155.1. Classification (GTDB taxonomy): domain Bacteria; phylum Pseudomonadota; class Alphaproteobacteria; order ATCC43930; family CGMCC-115725; genus DASZHJ01. The sequence continues at coordinate 39,309 of DATJOK010000284.1, read as the reverse complement.
TTCGGTCCGGCTCTTGATCGGCTGACCGCCGCGCGCCGTCGGATCCAGGCCGACCCCGCGAGCGCGCCCGCCTGGGTGTTCGAGCGCCTCGCCGCCGGCGGCGCCTCGGCACGCCGCGCCAGCGATCCCTGCGCCCTGCCGAAGGCGTGCAAGAACGAGGTCGAGCTCGCGGGCACCCGCGCCGCGCACCGCCGCGACGGGGCGGCGCTGACGCGCTTCCTGGCTTGGCTCTCACGCGAGGCGCCGAAGGGCGGACAGCGGGAGATTGGCGCCTCCGACCGGCTCGAGGCCTTCCGGCGCAGCGGCGAGCACTTCCGTGACCTGAGCTTCGATACGATCTCCGGCGCGGGCTCGAACGGCGCGATCGTGCATTATCGGGCGACGCCCAGGACCGAGAAGACGCTGGAGTCAGGCACGCTCTATCTCGTCGATTCCGGCGCGCAGTATCTCGACGGCACCACCGACGTCACCCGCACGGTGGCGATCGGCACGCCCAGCACCGAGATGCGCGACCGCTTCACCCGCGTGCTCAAAGGGCACATCGCGCTGGCGATGAGCCGCTTCCCCAAGGGCACCACCGGCTCGCAGCTCGACGCGCTCGCCCGCCATGCGCTCTGGGATGCCGGCCTCGATTTCGATCACGGCACCGGGCATGGCGTCGGCAGCTACCTCGGCGTCCACGAGGGGCCGCATCGCATCTCCAAGATGCCGAACCCGCAGCCGCTGCTGCCTGGCATGATCGTCTCCGACGAGCCCGGCTACTACAAGACCGGCGCCTACGGCATCCGCATCGAGAACCTCGTCGTGGTGGCGCCGGCGACGGTTCCCGGTGCCGAGCGCGAGCTTCTGGCCTTCGAGACCCTGACGCTGGCGCCGATCGACCGCGCGCTCGTCGAGCCGAGCCTGATGACGGCGGCCGAGATCCAGTGGCTCGACGGCTATCATGCCCGCGTCCGGCGGGAGATCGGACCGCTCGTCGATGCCGAGACCCGGGCCTGGCTCGAGGCGGCGACGGAGCCGCTCGGCACCTGACGGCTTTGTCATGATCGCCGGGGGTGGGCGTTGTTGCGCCGGCTGCTGAGTTGCGCCAGAGTGACTGAAGCTATGTCTGGCCAGTAAGCGGATGGGGACCGTCGACCACATTCTCGTCGTCGACGACGAGCCGGAGATCTGCGAGATCGTGCGGCAGTACCTCGAGAGCGAGGGCTTCCGCGTCACTTCTGTACACGATGGCGCCGGGATGCGGCGGGTGATGGCGACCGAGGCAGTGAGCCTCGTCATCCTCGACGTCATGCTGCCGGGAGAGGACGGGCTCACGCTGGCGCGCGAGCTCCGGGACGAGTGGCCGCAGATCGGCATCCTGATCCTGACCGGCCGCGGCGACACCGTCGACAAGATCATCGGCCTCGAGATGGGGGCCGACGACTATCTCTCCAAGCCCTTCCACCTGCGCGAGCTCCTGGCGCGCACCCGCAGCGTTCTGCGCCGGGTGGCGCCGGCGCCGCGCGAGAGCGCCGCCCATCGCCCGCGCTCGCGCGCCTCGTTCGCCGGCTGGCATCTCGATCTGTCGACGCGGGAGCTGGTCTCGCCCAAGGGCGGGACCGTCCACCTCACCACCGGCGAGTTCGATCTGCTGGCGGCCTTCGTGGTCAATGCCAACCAGATCCTGAGCCGCGAGCGTCTCCTCGACCTCGCGCGCAACCGCGAGGGCGGGCCGTTCGATCGCACCATCGACGTGCAGGTCGGCCGCCTCCGCCGCAAGCTCGAGGACAATCCCGACAATCCGACGCTGATCAAGACGGTGCGCGGCACCGGCTATATCTTCACCCCGGCGGTGGAAGTGGTCTGAGGGAGCGCCTTGCCGCTTTCGGCGCGGTCGGCGGCGAACAACTCCGCAGCCCCTCGGCTGCCTGCCGCGTCGTCTGCAGGAGCTGCTTCTCGTCGTGGTGGACCGCGTGCTGCGCCAGCAGCGTCGCCCCGTCATGCGCTCGGTAGAGGGGGCGACAGGCGGCCGCCCGCTCCAATGGGAACGCGAAGATGCCGGTACCGCGATCGCCGCGGCGGCGGCTACTCCGCGGCCTTGCGTGCTGGCTCCGCGCGGCCGTAGCCGCCGCCGCCGGGCGTCTCGATGACAAAGACGTCGCCCGGCCGCATCTCGATCGCGTGGGTGCCGCCGAACTCCTCGCGGCTGCCGTCGGTGCGCTCGACCCAGTTGCGCGCCACCGCGCCGGGCGCGCCGCCGGCGAGGCCATAGGGCGGCACGCGGCGATGGCCGGAGAGGATCGCCGCCGTCATCGCCTCGCGGAACTTGATGCGCCGCACGGTGCCGTCGCCGCCGCGATGCCTGCCCTGACCGCCGGAGCCGCGGCGGATCGCGAAGCTCTCCACCAGCACAGGAAAGCGCCACTCCAGCACCTCGGGATCGGTGAGCCGCGAGTTGGTCATGTGGGTATGGATCGCGTCGGTGCCGTCGAAGTCGGGCCCGGCGCCGGAGCCGCCGCAGATCGTCTCGTAATACTGGTAGCGCTCGTTGCCGAAGGTGAAGTTGTTCATCGTGCCCTGCGCCGCCGCCATCACGCCGAGCGCGCCATAGAGCGCGTCGGTGATGCATTGCGAAGTCTCCACGTTGCCGGCCACCACCGCGGCGGGATAGCGCGGGTTCAGCATCGATCCCGCGGGGATCACAATGTCGAGCGGCTTCAGACAGCCGCCGTTCATCGGGATGTCGTCGTCGACCAGGGTGCGGAAGACGTAGAGCACCGCCGCCTTGCAGACCGCCGAGGGCGCGTTGAAGTTGGTGCCAAGCTGGGCGCTGGTGCCGGTGAAGTCGACGCTGGCGCGGCGCGCCTTCTTGTCGATGGAGACGGTGACCTTGATGGTGGCGCCGTCGTCCATCTCATAGGCGAAGCTGCCGTCCTTCAGCACGTCGAGGACGCGGCGCACCGCCTCTTCGGCGTTGTCCTGCACATGGCCCATATAGGCTTCGACGACCTCGCGGCCGAAGTGGCGGACCATCCGGTGCAGCTCCTGCACGCCCTTCTCGCAGGCGGCGATCTGGGCCTTGAGGTCGGCGATGTTCTGGGCGGGATTGCGCGAGGGGTAGGGGCCGGAGCGCAGCAGGTCGACGGTCGCCTGCTCGCGGAAGGCGCCGGCATCCACCAGCAGGAAGTTGTCGATGAGGACGCCTTCCTCTTCGACGCTGCGGCTCGAGGGTGGCATGGAGCCCGGCGTGATGCCGCCGATATCGGCATGATGGCCGCGGGAAGCGACGTAGAAAAGAACGTCGCCCGCGCCGCCCTCGGCGAACACCGGCGTGATGACGGTGATGTCGGGGAGATGCGTGCCGCCATTGTAGGGCGCGTTCAGCACATAGACGTCGCCGGGCTTCATGCCGCGGCCGTCGGCAGGTTTGCCGCTCTTGCCGCGGCCGCGGGCGCGGATCACCGTCTGCACGCTCTCGCCCATGGAGCCCAGATGCACGGGCATGTGCGGCGCGTTGGCGATCAATGATCCCGCGCGATCGAAAAGAGCGCAGGAGAAGTCGAGACGCTCCTTGATGTTGACGGAGTAGGCGGTGTTCTGCAGCGCGACGCCCATCTGCTCGGCGATCGCCATGAAGAGGTTGTTGAAGACCTCGAGCATGACCGGATCGACCTTGGTGCCGATGGCGACGCGGGAGGGGAGTGCCTTCACCCGCTCCAGCACCAGGTAGCGCCGGCGGTCGAGCGTCGCGCGCCACCCCGGCTCGACCACGGTGGTGGCGGTCTGCTCGCGGATGACCGCCGGTCCGTCGATGCTCTGGCCCGGCTGCATCGTGTCGCGGTCGAAGACCGGCGCCTTCAGCGCCGCGCCCTCGGCGAAGACCGTGACCTCGGCGAGGGGCTTCGGCGCGCCGGTGCCCGCGCTCTCCGGATAGACCCGGTCCTCGGCGGCGTCGGTGCTGCCGATCGCCTCGACCGCGACCGCCTCCACCACCAGCGGCTTGCCGCTCATGACGAAGCCGTAGCGCTGCTTGTGCGCCGTCTCGAAGCCGGCGGTGATGGTAGCGACGTCGCCATAGGCAACGACGAGGGCCGTGTCGGTGCCCTCGTACTTCACATGCGCCTTGCGCAGCACGGTGATCCGCTCCGCTGCCACGCCCTGGGCCGCCATCTCGGCGCCCGCCTGCTCGGCGAGCCGGTCGAGCACGCTGCCGAGCTCCGGCAGTGCCTCGGCAGCGAGTCGGCGTTCCACTGCCTGCTCCCGGAGCGTGCGGAGATCGGCGAGACCCATGCCGTAGGCGGAGAGCACGCCCGCCAGCGGGTGGATGTAGACGCGCTTCATGCCGAGCGCGTCCGCCACCAGGCAGGCATGCTGGCCGCCGGCGCCTCCGAAGCAGCAGAGCGTATACTCGGTCACGTCGTAGCCGCGCTGGATCGAGATCTGCTTGATGGCGTTCGCCATGTTCTCGACAGCGATGCGGAGGAAGCCGTCGGCGACCTCCTGCGGTGAGCGGCGGTTGCCGGTCTCCCTGGCGATTCGCTCCGAGAGCTCGGCGAATTTCCGCTCGACTACCGCGCGGTCGAGGGGCTGGTCGCCGTTCGGGCCGAAGACGTGCGGGAAGAAATCGGGCTGCACCTTGCCCAGCATCACGTTGCAGTCGGTGACCGTGAGCGGCCCGCCGCGGCGGTAGCAGGCGGGGCCGGGGTTGGCGCCGGCGGATTCCGGGCCCACGCGATAGCGCGCGCCGTCGAAGAAGCAGATCGAGCCGCCACCTGCCGCCACCGTGTTGATGTGCATCATCGGCGCCCGCATGCGGACACCCGCCACCACGGTCTCGAAGCTCCGCTCGTATTCGCCGGCGTAATGGGAGACGTCCGTGGAGGTGCCACCCATGTCGAAGCCGATGATCTTCTCGAATCCCCCCATCTCCGCCGTTCGCACCGCGCCGACGATGCCACCCGCCGGGCCGGAAAGGATCGCGTCCTTGCCCTGGAAGCGGTGGGCGTCGGTGAGGCCGCCGTTCGACTGCATGAAGAGGAGCCGCGTGTCGCCGAGCTCCGCCGAGACGCGATCGACATAGCGACGGAGGATGGGTGAGAGATAGGCATCGACCACGGTGGTGTCGCCGCGGCTCACCAGCTTCATGAGGGGGCTCACCTCGTGGCTCGCGGAGACCTGGGTGAAGCCCAGCTCGCGGGCGAGTGCGGCAATCTTCCTCTCGTGCTCGGGGAAGCGGTAGCCGTGCAGGAAGACGATGGCGGCGGAGCGGATGCCGGCGGCGTGCGCCGCCTGCAGATCGGCGCGGGCGGCGGCGAGATCGACCGGCGTCAGCACCTCGCCCTCCGACGTCACACGCTCGCTCACCTCCACCACCCGCTCGTAGAGCTGCTCCGGCAGCAGGATGTGGCGCTCGAAGAGCTTCGGCCGGTTCTGATAGCCGATGCGCAGCGCGTCGGCGAAGCCGCGGGTGGTGACCAGCAGCGTCCGCTCGCCCTTGCGCTCGAGGAGCGCGTTGGTGGCGACGGTGGTGCCCATCTTCACCGCCTCGATGGCGGCGCTCGGGATGGGAGCGCCGGTCTTGACGCCCAGAAGATCGCGGATCCCCTGCAGCGCCGCATCCGGGTATCGCTCGGGATTGTCTGACAGCAGCTTGTGGGTGATGAGCTCGCCATCGGGCCGGCGCGCCACCAGGTCGGTGAAAGTGCCGCCGCGGTCGATCCAGAACTGCCACCCGCGCGCCCGCTCTCCAGCCATGCCAGGACTCCTCTATCGAAGGCGGGCAGTCATTCCAGCGGGCGGCCTCGCCGTCAATAGCAGGAGGTACGGTTGCATTCCCCCTTCGTCTACAACTCAGTGTGGGATTAACGCTTCGTTCAACGGAAAATATTACATACTTCCGTATGAATTAGCCTTTCCGGGGATATCGGTCGTGCAGCATCTGAGCGTCTACAAGAACCTGCTGGTGATCCTCGGGATCGTCGCGCTGTCCTTCTGCGTGGTCTCCGGCGTCCAGATCTGGTGGCTGCGTGGCAGCATCCTCGCCGAGCGCGAAGCAAAAGCGAGCGACATGGTGGACGCCGCTGTCCACCTCATGAAGGCCTATGACGACGAGGTGAAGGCCGGTCACATGACCCTCGAGCAGGCGCAGAAGGCCGCCGAGGCGGCGCTGCGCGGCATGCGCTGGGGTCCGATGAACGACTATTACGGCGTCTACACCTGGGACGGCGTCACGCTCGTGCACGCCAACCGCAAGTTCGAGGGTGTCAACCGGATGAACGAGCGCGACGAGCAGGGTAATCTTGTCGTGGCGCCGGTGATCGAGCTCGCCAAGCGCGATACCGGCTACATTATCCTCAACATCCCGCGCCAGCCCGGGAAGCCGCGCGTGCCCAAGATCATCATTGCGCGCTCCTATGTGCCCTGGCAGTGGGCGGTGCAGACCGGCGTCTTCATCGACGACGTCGACGCCACCATGCGCGAGCAGCTGCTCTGGGTCGGCGGCCTCGCGCTACTCATCCTTCTGATGGCGGGCGGGGTGGTGGCGCTGATCGGCCGCGGCATTTCGCGGCCGCTGGCGGCGATCTGCGACACCATGGACCGTCTCGCCAAGGATGACGTGAAAGTGGAAGTGCCGTTCACCGCGCGCCGCAACGAGATCGGCCGCATCGCCCGGGCGGTCGAGGTGTTCAAGGCAAGCGCAATGGAGCGCATACGCCTCGCCGCCGAGCAGCGCGAGCTGGCGCAGCGCGCCGAGACCGAGAAGCGCAAGGCGATGCACGCGCTCGCCGACGCCTTCGAGAAGGAGATGGCCGGGACGGTGGGCGCGGTCAGCGGCGGCGTCGACAAAGCGGAGAGCGGGGTGCGCGCGGTGGCCTCGCTGCTCGGCGATATGAGCCGTCGCGCCATCGACGCGTCGGCCGCCTCGCAGCAGACCTCGGCCAATGTGCAGACCGCCGCCGGCGCCGCCGAGGAGCTCTCGATCTCGATCACCGAGGTGGCGAGCCAGGTGGCGAAATCCGCCACCATCTCGCGCCAGGCGGCGACCACCGCGGAGAAGACCAACGCCACCGTGCAGGGTCTCGCCGCCGCAGCGCAGAAGATCGGCGAGGTCGTCGCCATGATCAACGACGTCGCCTCGCAGACCAACCTGTTGGCGCTCAACGCCACCATCGAGGCGGCGCGCGCCGGCGAGGCCGGCAAGGGCTTCGCGGTCGTTGCCAGTGAAGTGAAGAGCCTCGCGACCCAGACCGCCAAGGCCACCGATGAGATCCGCACCCAGATCGAGAGCATGCAGGGCGTCACCGCCGAGGCGGTGCAGGCGATCCGCGGCATCGGCGAGATCGTGCTGGAGATGGACAAGATCTCTCAGAGCATGTCGGCCGCAGTGGAGGAGCAGCGCGCCGCGACCCAGGAGATCGCCCGCAACGTGACCCAGGCGGCCCAGGGCGCTCAGGGCGTGGCGCAGAACATCTCCGGCCTCAGCGACGCGGCGAAATCCTCCGACGCCACCGCCGGCGAGGTGCTCGGCGTCGCCAAGGCGCTCAGCACCCAGGCGACGGCGCTGCGCACCGCGGTCACCAGCTTCGTCGGGCGCGTGCGCGCCGCCTGATCGCATCCCCCTCCCCGGCGGGAGAGGGGCAAATGAGCCGCGTTGCTGGTAGAAAGGAGCCATGAGCACGGCTCCGGAAACCCTAAGGCTGCTGCGACCCGGCGACGAGGCGGTGCTGGAGGCGTTTCTCGCCGGGCATGCCGCGAGCTCGATGTTCCTGCGCGCCAATCTGCGCAACGCCGGCCTCGTCGACCGCGGCGCGGTCTATCAGGGCACCTATGCGGCGGTGATCTCCGCTGGCGCGGTTGCCGGCGTCGCCGCGCATTTCTGGAACGACATGTTGGTCCTGCAGGCGCCGGCGGGCGCCGAGCGCCTCGCTGCCGCCGCGGTCGCCGCCTCGGGCCGGAAGGTGGCCGGCATCCTGGGGCCGCTGGCGCAGGCGCGGGCGGCGCGCCAGGCGCTGGGCTTCGCCGCGCGCGCCACCACGACGGATTCCGCCGAGGTGCTGTTCCGTCTCGAGCTCGACCGGCTGCGGGTTCCGGAGGCGCTGGCCAGGGGTAGTGTCGCGTTCCGGCAGGCCAAGGGCGAGGAGCTCGGGCTGCTGGCGGAATGGCGGGTGGCCTATGCCCAGGAGACGTTCCGGCATCCGGCAAGCCCCGCCCTCGGCCGCGCGAGCCGCGCCGAGGTGGAGCGGCTCGCGGGCGAGGGCGCCCTCTTCGTGCTGGCGGTGGAGGGGAGGCCGGTCTCCTGCTGCAGCTTCAACGCGCGGCTTCCCGAGATGGTGCAGATCGGCAACGTCTTCACGCCGCCGTCCGAGCGCCGGCGCGCCTATGCGCGGGCGGTGGTGGCCGGCGCGCTGAAGCTCGCGCGCCAGCAGGGCGTCCGCGAGGCGATACTCTTCACCGGCGAGGAGAACGAGCCGGCACAGCGCGCCTACCGCGGCATCGGCTTCGAGGCCGTCGGCGACTATGCGCTCATCCTGTTCGCGAAGTAGGACGGGTCAGGCGCCCATCTGCGCCGCGAGATCGACGAAATCGCGGGCAACGACGGTGAAATCGTGCTCGGCTTTGAAGTCGCGCTTCTGATGCGGGCCGTATTCCGTCGGACGCGCGACGAAGGCGGTCTTGAGGCCCTCGCGGGCGGCCGCCAGCAGGTCGCCGTTGTGGGCTGCCACCATCATCACCTCGCCGGGCGTCACCCTGAGCAGCTTCGGCACCGCCTGATAGGTCAGCGGATCCGGCTTGTAACGCTGCACCAGCTCGGCGCCGAAGATCATGTCCCAGGGCAGGCCCGAGTGCTTCGCCAAGTTCAGCATCAGCGCCACGTTGCCATTGGAGCAGGTGCCGATGATGTATTTCTTCTTGAGCCGCGTCAGCCCCTCGACCGCGTCCGGCCAGGGGCTGAGGCGATGCCAGGCCCTGGTGAGGTGATCGCGATCCGCCTCGGTGAGGCCGCTGATGCGGTATTTCTCCAGCAGCATGTCGAGCGAGCCGCGATGGAGGTCGTCGAGCACGGTCCACTGGAGCTCGCCCTTTCGCACCTTGTCCATCGAGGGCTGATAGGCGCCGCGCCAGTCGTCGGTGAACTGGGTCCAGTCGGCGCTGATGCCCTTGGCGCGGCCGAAGGCCTCGAGATCGCGGGCGACGCTGCTCCGCCAGTCGACGACGGTGCCGAAGACGTCGAAGACCAGGGCCTTGATCGCTGCCGTCTCGCTCGCGCTCATCGTCTCGCTCCGTGCTTCTGCCGATGTCGGCGCCGCGGTTGTGGCCGGCCGCGGCGGGTTCCGAGAGTGAGGCCGCCGGGCTGCTCGCGCAAGCGCTGCAGCAGGCGCTCGAAGCTCTCGGCAAGCCTGGTCTCGATCTCGGGCTTGTTCTCCAGGCGGCTCAGCAGCAGGCCGGTCGCCTCCAGCGTCGAGAGGCTGTCGCTCCTGGGCTCGCGGCGCACCGCGCCGTAGCGCGACGGCGTTCGGGGATTGAGCGCCAGGCGGCGGAGCTTCAGCACCCAGGGATTGCGCCACCAGAGGGCCTTCGCCTGGCTCCAGGTGCCGTCGAACAGCACCACGCCCTCGATGTCGGCGAGCCCCGCCTCCTGGTCGGGAAGCGCCGCGCCTTTGCGGTCGAGCGCCACGATCTCGCGATCGGGCGCGAGCTCAGCGGGCTTGACAGAGCCGAGGTAGAGAACGGCCCAGCGCTTCGTGTCCGCGGCACGCCCGAGCGCGGCGCCGAGGCTCGCCCAGGAGAGGCCGATCCGGAGCGTCGCGTGCTTGAAGTGGAGCGCGGTCAGCCGCGCGGTGCCGAGCGCGCGGTCCTGCTCCTGAGGATGCTGCAGGATCAGCACCGCGACGCGGTTGTCGATCGGCCGGATCTCGGCGCAGATGCAGAGCGCCGCAGGCTTGCCGCAGCGCGGGCAGTCCGCGGCCGGCGGTGGCGCTGCTTCCTCGGTGGACATGGGGAGAGGCTATACGATGCCGCGGGCGCGGCAGCAATCGGCTTGGCGTCACACCTTCAGACGCGGATCGAGCCAGTCGCGCAGGCTGTCGCCCAGCAGGTTGAAGGAGAAGACCGCGAGGCTGATCGCGAGGCCGGGGAAGACGATCATCCAGGGCGCCTCGTGGTAGAAGTCGGCGGCGTGCCCGGAGAGCATCAGGCCCCAGGAGGGGGTCGGCTCGACGACGCCGAGGCCGAGGAACGAGAGCGACGCCTCCAGCAGGATCGCCTGGGCGATGAAGGCGGTGATCATGATGAGGTAGGGCGCCACCACGTTCGGCGCCATGTGGCGGAAGATGATGCGGGCGCTGGAGAAGCCCGCCGCGCGGGCGGCGTCGATATAGGGCATGTCGCGGATGGCGAGCGCGGCGGAGCGCACGACGCGCGCCACGTTGGGGACGATCGGCACGCCGATGGCGGCGATCAGGTACCAGTCGACGCCGAAGGCCATGCCCTTCCCCAGCACGGCCACCACGACCAGCGCCAGGATGATGATCGGGAAGGAGAGCAGGATGTCGGTGACGCCCTGCACCGCGAGATCGAAGCCGCCGCGGAAATAGGCGGCGGCGATGCCGATGAGGGCGCCGAGCGTGCTGCCTAGGAAGGAGGAGATGAATCCGATGGCGAGCGCGGTGCGGGCGCCGTAGATGACGCGCGAGAGCACGTCGCGGCCGAAGGCGTCGGTGCCGAGGAGATGGTCGAGGGACGGGGCGCCCAGCATGCTGGCGAAGTCGATCGCCTCGGGATCATAGGGTGCGATGAGGTCGGCGCCGAGCGCCGACACCGCCATCACCAGCACCACCACGGCGCCGAGCGCGCCCAGCGGCTGGGTGCGGGCGAAGTGCAGGATCGGGTGACGGCGCTTCGGCGCGCGCGGCGCGGCGGTGGCGGCCATCAGCGATACCGGACGCGGGGGTCGAGCACCGCGTAGAGCATGTCGACGCAGAAATTGACGAAGATGAAGAAGCCCGCCACCAGCATCACCAGCGCCTGCACCATGGTGTAGTCGGCGTGCAGCGTCGCATCGACGAAGAGCTTGCCGATGCCGTTGAGGTTGAACACCTGCTCGGTGACCACCAGGCCGCCGATCAGGAAGGCGAATTCCAGGCCCACCACGGTGATGACCGGCAGCATCGCGTTCCGCATCGCGTGGCGCAGCACCACCATCCGCTCGCTGACGCCCTTGGCGCGGGCGGTGCGGATATAATCCTCCTGCAGCACCTCGAGGAGGGTGGAGCGCGTCATCCGCGTCACCATGGCGGAATAGCGATAGCCCACCGCCAGCGCCGGCCAAATGAGCTGCATCAAGTTGGCGACCGGGTCCTGAAAGAAGGGCGTGAAGGTCACCGGCGGCGACCATTCGAAGAGCGCCAGCAGGCCCAGGATCACCAGCATGCCGAGCCAGAAGGAGGGCGTCGCGAGGCCGGCGAAGGCGACGATGCGGATCGCCTGATCGATCCAGGTGTTGCGGTAGAGCGCCGCCAATATGCCGAAGGGAATCCCGATCGCCACCGCCACCAGCGCCGCCAGGATCGCCACCTCGATCGAGAGCTGAAGCCGGATCGCTACCTCGTGGGAGACGCGGTCCTCGGTCCACATGGAGATGCCGAAGTCGAGGGTGGCGAGGCCGGTGAGCCAGTCGGCGAGCTGGCTCGCCATCGGCTTGTCGAGACCGAGGCGCTGGCGCTCGGCCTTGAGCGTTTCGGCGCTGACGTCGGCGCCGTCGGCCTTGAGCTTGAGCTCCACCACGTCGCCCGGCATGACGCGCAGCAGCAGGAAGACCAGCACCGCGACGCCAAGCAGCGTCGGGATCATCAGCAGCAGCCGATGAACGACGTAGGCGAGCATCGCGGTGCCGGCGCCTCTCTACCGCGTCACTGGTCCAGCCAGACGTCGGTCAGGTCCTGGCCGAGATAGTGGCTGGGCGTGATCGACCATCCCTTGAGCGCCGCCGAGTGGGCGATGATGCGGTGCCACCAGATCGTCGGCACGGTATAGGCCTCGGTGAGCGCCCGGGTCTCGAACTCCCGCAGCAGCTTGGCGCGCTGCACCGGATCAGTGGAGCGCTTCTGCTTCTCGTAGAGATCGTCGAGCACGCGGTCGTTGTAGTGGCCGTAGTTGATCGACGACTTATCCGCCGAGATGTACTTGATGAGCTGCAGGTTCGGCTCGTCCATGTAGTCGCAGTTGAAGTCGAGGCCCGCCTGGTAGTTGCCGCTGGAGAGCGCGGCGATATAGGGGCTGGTCTCCAGCTGCTCGTGCTCCACCTGGACGCCGATCTGCCGCCACTGGTCGATCAGATAAACGCCGACCGGCGTGTAGGGGTTGGGGACGTTGCGGTTGGTGAGCTTGAATTTGAGATTGCTGACCCCGGCCTCCTTGAGGAGCTTCTTCGCCTCCTCGCGGGACGCTTTGATGTCATGGGAGAAGCCGGGCATCTTCTCGAGCTCCGCCTGGCTCGCCGCCAGCGAATAGCCGGGGCGCAGCAGGCCGCCTACCGGCCCGACGATGGCGATCTTCGAGAGTGGTGCCGAGCCACCCCAGCGGTCGATCGCCAGCGAGAGCGCGCGGCGCACCCGCGGGTCGTCGAACGGCTTCTTCTCGGCATTGAAGGCGACGACGAGATTGCAGATCCAGGGGCTCTCCTCGACCTTGATCTTGGGGCCCAGTGCCTTCACCAGCTGATCCCTGTCGGACGGGCTCTGGCCGCGGAACTCGGCGGCGATCTGGCCGCCCTGGATCGCGTTGATCGCGGCGGCGCCCTTGATGAAGATCGCCTTGTAGCCGTCGAGATAGGGCTTGCCCTTCTCGAAATACCCATCGAAGCGCACGCCTTCCCAGTAGCCGCCCTTCACGTAGTCCTTGAATTTGAACGGCCCGGTGCCGAGCACGTTCTTCTCCGGGAATTTCGGATCCATCTTCAGCTTGGCGGCGCTGTAGATACAGTCCCAGGGCGATGCGAACTGCGCCGGCATGGCGGCGTTCGGCGCCTTGAGGTGGAAGACCACCGTCTGCGCGTCCGGCGTGTCGATCGAGGCGATGTCGTCGTAGCTCGCCTTGCGCGCCGAGACCACGCCCGGCGGCGGGTTGATGATGCGCTCGTAGCTCACCTTCACGTCCTCGGAGCTGAACGCCGAGCCGTCATGGAACTTGACGCCGGTGCGCAGCTTGAAGGTGTAGGTGAGATTGTCGGCGGAGACCGACCAGGATTCCGCGAGGTCGCCCTTGATCTTCGGATAGTTCGGCGCGTCGAACTTCAGCAGCGTCGAGTAGTGTGGCCGCACCGGATGGATGAAGGCGAAGGAGGTCGCCGCGTGGCAGTCGTAGTTCGGCGGCTCCGCCTCGACGGCGAAATTGAGGATGCCGCCGCGTTTCGGCTGATCCGCCGCCAGCGCAGGCGTTGCCAGCAGCGCCGCGGTGGCGGCGCCGATCACTAAAATCCGAGCCTTCATGGCCTTGTTCTCCCCCTCATGAGAAGTCGTCTCGATAGCGTGTCCGACATTAACAAGACGTTGTTGCCGCCGTTGGATCACGCCTTGATGCAGGCGGCCCAATGCCCTGGCCGGATCGCGCGCAATTGAGGTATTTCCGCGCGACATTCGGCGCTCGCATGCGGGCAGCGGGTGTGGAAGACGCAACCCTGGGGCGGCGCTAGCGCCGAGGGCAGCTCGCCCTTGAGCACGCGCCGGGGCCGCGCCCGCTCCAGCGCTGCATCCGGCACCGGTGCTGCCTCCAGCAGCGCCTGGGTGTAGGGATGCGCCGGCGCGTCGTAGAGAGAGTCGCGGTCCGCCATCTCCATCACGCGGCCCAGGTACATCACCACCACCTTGTGCGAGATGTGGCGAACCACCGCGAGGTCGTGGGCGATGAAGAGGTAGGTGAGACCCAGGCGCTGCTGCAGGTTCTCCAGCAGATTGATGATCTGGCCCTGGATCGAGACGTCGAGGGCGGAGACCGGCTCGTCGCAGACGATGAATTCGGGGTCGAGCGCCAGCGCGCGGGCGATGCCGACCCGCTGGCGCTGGCCGCCGGAGAGCTGATGCGGATAGCGGTCGGCCATGTAGGGATAGAGGCCGACCTGGGTCAGCAGCTCCTCGACCCGCGCGCGCGCCGCCTTGCGTGTCGGCTGCTTCTTGTAGACCAGCAGCGGCTCGGCGATGATCTGGCCGATCGTCATGCGCGGATTGAGTGAGCTGTAGGGATCCTGGAAGATCACCTGGATCCGCGTCCGCATCGCCTTGAGCGCGGCGCCTTCGGCGCCGGCCAGGTCCTGGCCGCCGAAACCGATGCCGCCCGAGCTCGGCTCCTCGAGGCGGAGGATCATCCGCCCGACCGTGGTCTTGCCGCAACCGCTCTCGCCGACGAGGCCCAGGGTCTCGCCGGGCTTGATCTCGAAGGAGACGCCGGTCACCGCGTGGACGACGGCGCGGGCACCGGTCAGGCTGGAGAGGCCGCCGCTGACGACGAACTCCTTGCTGAGCGCCCGCACCGAGAGGAGTGCCGGCGTGTCGGACGGTGGCGCGGAGGGCGGCGTCCCCGCGCGCTCTGTCGGTGCCACGGCGATGCCGCTGGCGATCTCCTCTGCACGCAGGCAGCGCACCTCGTGGCCGCTCTCGATCGCGGCCAGCACCGGCGCCTCCTGGCAGAACGGCATCGCATAGGGGCAGCGCGCGGCGAAGCGGCAGCCGGCGGGCGGGTCCAGCAGATTGGGCGGCAGCCCCTCGATGGTCTCGAGGCGCGGTCCGCGCGGCCGGTCGAGGCGCGGCACCGAGCGCATGAGGCCCAGCGTGTAGGGATGGCGCGGCCGCGAGAAGATGTCATCGGCGGTGCCGCGCTCCACGATCTGCGCCGCGTACATCACGTTCACCCGGTCCGCATAGCGGGCGACGATGCCGAGATTGTGGGTGATGATAACCATGGCGATGCCGAGCCGGCGCGACAGGTCCTGCATCAGCTCGAGGATCTGCGCCTGGATGGTGACGTCGAGCGCGGTGGTGGGCTCGTCGGCGATCAGCAGTTTCGGATTGCAGGCGAGCCCGATCGCGATCATCACCCGCTGGCGCATGCCGCCCGAGAGCTGGTGCGGATATTGCTCGAGCCGCCGCTCGCCGTCGGGGATGCCGACCAGCTTCATCAGCTCGAGTGCCCGCGCGCGCGCCGCTCCATCGTTCATGCCGAGATGGATCTTGAGCGGCTCCATTACCTGCAGGCCGATCGTGAGCACGGGGTTGAGCGAGGTCATCGGCTCTTGGAACACCATGCCGATGTCGCGCCCCCGCACCTCGCGCATCTCCTTCTCGCTGAGGGCCAGGAGGTCGCGGCCGTCGAAGAGGACGCGGCCCTTGACGATGCGGCCGGCGGGCTTCGCCAAGAGCCGCAGGATGCTGAGCGCCGACACCGACTTGCCGCAGCCGGATTCACCCACCAGTGCCACGATCTCGCCCGGCCGCACGAAATAGGAGATGCCCTCCACTGCGCGCACCACGCCGTGGCCGGTGACGAACTGGACATGCAGATCCTCGACTTCGAGGAGCTTGCGCGCCTCGGCGGGGTGTCTGCTCGCTGCGGGGAGGGTCAGGGTGTCGCTCATCTCGGGCAAAGCCTGAGTGGCGCTCATCGCCGGTAAAGAATTGGTTGCCGAGCAGCGCCGCGGAATGCCGATAGAGTGGTCCGCGATGCCATGACTTTCCGCCAAATCCTGTTTAATTTCCGCTCAACAACCAACGACGCTAACACAGCGGCGCGCGCCGACGAAACCCGGGAAGTGGCGACAGGAAGCGGAATCGTATAGGGTGCCCGCGATCTGACGTCGGCTCGGGGGCAGCGGAGTTCGTGGCGCGGTAATCGATGCGGCTCGCCGACTACGCGTCGACCCTCGTGATCATGCTCATCTGGGGGCTCCAGTTTCCGATCGCCAAGATCGGCGTCACGGAGCTGCCGCCGCTCTTCTTCATGGCGACTCGCTTCACGCTGGTGGCGGCGGTGATCTGCCCGTTCTTTCCGCTGCCGCGCGACAAGCTCGGCGGCGTGCTGCAGCTTTCCTTCGTGCTCGGCAGCCTGCATTTCACCAGCATGTTCGTCGGCCTCTCGCTGATGGACGCGTCCACCGCCTCGCTGCTGGTGCAGTCGCAGGTGCCCTTCGCCGCGCTGCTCGCTGCCATTTTCTTTCGTGACCACCTGGGTTGGCGACGCCTCGTCGGATTGCTGGTGGCCTTTGCCGGCGTGGTCCTGATCCTCGGCGAGCCGCGCTTCGGCAGCGATCCGCTGCCGCCGATGCTGATATTGGCAGCCTCCTTCTTCTGGGCTTTCGCCAATATCCTGATCAAGCGGCTGGGGCCGATCGACGGGCTCGCCCTCAGCGGCTGGCTTGCGTTGTTCTCGGCGCCGCAACTCATCCTGCTGTCGCTGCTGATCGAGCAAGGGCAGGGTGCCGCGATGCGCGCCGCCGACTGGCTCACCTGGGGCGCCGTCGCCTATGGCGGCATCGCCGTTACGGTGGTGAGCTACGCGATGTGGTATCCCTTGGTGCGCCGCTATCCGGTAAACCAGACCATGCCCTTCACGCTCTTGATCCCGCTCTTCGCCGTCGCCTCCAGCGCCGTCCTGCTCGGCGACGAGCTGACCCTGCAGACCGCGATCGGCGGTGGCGCCACCATCCTCGGCGTCGCCGTCATCGTGCTGCGCCCATGGCGGGCGTGAGGCGCCGATGAACCTGCGTCGCCGTCCCTCGCCCAATCACAATGCGCGACCGGCACCGGTCACCATGCTGGTCCTGCATTACACCGGCATGAAGACGGCGGCGGAGGCGATCGACCGGCTCTGCGATCCCGCCGCCAAGGTGAGCGCGCACTATGTCGTCGAGGAGGACGGTACGGTGTGGCA
Organism: Allostellaceae bacterium; assembly: GCA_035507155.1. Classification (GTDB taxonomy): domain Bacteria; phylum Pseudomonadota; class Alphaproteobacteria; order ATCC43930; family CGMCC-115725; genus DASZHJ01. The sequence goes on along the minus strand of DATJOK010000284.1, from coordinate 22,410 downwards.
GCTCGTCGAGGAGAGCGAGCGCGCCTGGCACGCCGGTGAATCCTTCTGGCAGGGAACGCGCGACGTGAACGGCGCCTCGATCGGCATCGAGATCGTCAATCCCGGCCACGAATGGGGCTACCGCCCGTTTCCAGAGCCACAGATGGCGGCGGTGGAGACGCTGGCGCGCGGCATTCTCGCTCGCCATCCGATCCCGCCCGACCGCGTCGTCGGCCATTCCGACGTGGCACCGCGCCGCAAGCAGGATCCGGGCGAGCTTTTTGACTGGCCACGTCTCGCCGGTGCCGGCGTCGGCTTCTGGCCGACGCCGGCAGGGCAGGGCGCGCCGATCGCTCTTGCCGAGGCGCAAGACCTGCTGCGGCAGATCGGCTACGAGGTGCCGGCGACGCCGTCTCCCGACGAGGCGACCGGCGTGGTACTGACCGCCTTCCAGCGGCGCTTTCGGCCGAACCGCTGCGATGGCGTTCTCGACGCGGAGACGGCAGCGGCTCTCGTCGCCGTCGCGCAGGCGGTGGCGGCGCTGCAGGCCGGGCGCTGAGCCTTACTGCTGCGGCTTGTTCTGGTCTTTCTCTGAGCCCTGGCCCTGGCCACCGCGAGGCTGTGGCTGGCCGTTGTGGTTGGGCGGTGGTCCGGCATGACCTTGATCATGGGGAGCGCCTTGCGGCGCGCTGCGATTGGCTTGATGCGGCTGCGGCTGCGTCGGGCCGTTGTGGCCTCCATTCGTCGTCGCCGCGTTCCGATTGACTGATGGCGCGTTGCCGTGCGGCGGCTGATTGGCTGGCGCCGCGGTGCCGTGGAGCTGGCGATTGGTCGGCGCGCCGTTCTGCGACCCGTGCGGGGGCGCTGCCGTCGCGCTCGCCGGCGCGCGGCTGCGCGACGGGGCGGCGCCTTGCGGCGTGGTTGCCGGTTTCTGCGTGCCGAGAGGCCGGGTCTGCTGTGGCGTCGCGTGTGGTGTTGCGGCTGGCGCGTTGCCCGGCGTGCGGTTGACCACCGCGTTGCCGTGGCTGGGCGGCAGCGTCGGCAGCGCTTGCGGCGCGCGCCGGGTCTGCGGCGTCGGATTGACCGAGGCATTGGTCGGCGCCGGCGCACCGCTGCGGCCGGGCGGCAGCGTCGGGAACATGTGCACGGGATTTGACGTGCGCGAGACGCTCGTGCTCTGGCTTTGCGTGCCGCGGCTCGGCGTGGCGGGTTGCGGGCGCGCCGCGTGGGGCGGCGCCGCCACGTCCGGCGCATGCGTCACCGGTTGGCTGCCGCTGGTGAGCGACGCCGGCACCGCGACCGCCGCCTGATGCACCGGACGCGCCGAGCCGAAGGCGCTGTTCGGCACCGCGGTGGCGAAGCGCCGGTTGGCGAAGCTGCTCACGACGCTGCCGCTGCTGCTGTTCACCACCACCCGGTTGTTGACGCGGGTGATGTGGATGTTGGTGACGTTGACGCTGGTCGCGTTGATGTTGCGCACATAGGCGACGCTGGTGCGATAAGCGGGCACGAACACCTCGTGCGGCGCCAGCGGGAACCAGGCGACGCCCGCGATGCCGGCGCCGATGAAGAGAGATCCACCCGGCGAGCCGATGAAGGCGACCAGCGCTGGCGCATAGACGGGATGCGCGACGGCGACGCCCGGGACCCAGCACCAGCCGCGCGGCCGATAGGCCCAGCGGCCATAGTGGAAGGGCGCGAAGCCCCAGGGCTGATCGTCGATCCAGGTCCAGCCCCACGGCGAGACCCAGGCCCAGTGGCCGTAGGCATAAGGTGCCCAGCCCGCCGGCACCGAGGCCGGATACCAGACGGCGCCATAGTCGGGATCGCTGCTCCAGGTGCCATAGTCGGTGAGCTCGGCGGCCCCCGTCATGTCCGGCGAGAGCGGCGGTGGCGGCGCTGCGGCCGCGGCGCTCGGCGGATGCTGCGCCTGGTAGTCGCGGGAGAGCGCCCAGGTATCGAGGTCGTCGGTGCCGAGCTGCGCCGTCGAGATCTGCGCGCCGCTGCTGGCGTCGCCGCTGATCAGCACGACCTGTCCAGGCTTGACGTCGATCGCGCCGTTGTCGCGCTCGATCTGGGCCTTGCCCTTGAAGACGCCGGCCGCCGTCGGCGCGTCAGTGGTGCCGGCGTCGAAGTGATATTGGCCGGCGGCGACCACGTCGACGACGCCGCGCGGCGTCACCACCTGGATATGTCCCTCGCTGCTGAGGTGGCCGAGACGCAGGTTGAGCTCGCCCTGCGCCAGCGTCACCACCGCGGCGGTATCGGTGAGGGTGTTGACGTCGACCTCGCTGTTGGCGCCGACACGGAGCGCCAGCGAGCCCACCTCGATCTCGGCGCGGCCGTTCTGGGTCGCCACCGCGAAGCCGTCGGTGACCGGGTAATTCGCGCTGGCCGGCGCCCATTGCTGGTCGTCGGCGCTGCGCTGCTGCACCGTGCCCTCGACGACGCTCAGCCGACCGACGCGATCCGGCGGGTCGGCCGGCTCGCCGGTGTCGGCTGGCTGCGACCAGGCGGGAGCGGACACCGTCACCAGGGCGACGGTGAAGAGCGCGAAGATGCGTGCGAGCATGAGCCTTCCCTTGCTGCGGACAAGCCGCGGTTTGGCTGAGAACGACGGCGCCACTTGCCCTATTCCGCCGGCTTCCGCCGCGAGAGGGCACCAACCGCCATGCAAATCATTGAATTCTCTGTCATAGCCGAGGCAACCGACGATTGACACGGGGCGTCGCCTCGCCCATCTCTAGCCCTGCCAGACGGCCGGATGGCCGCTCTCCGGCCCCGAAAGCCGGGGAGAGGAAAGTCCGGGCTCCACGGAAGCACGGTGCCGGGTAACACCCGGCGGGGGCGACCCCAGGGACAGTGCCACAGAAAGCAAACCGCCGAGCCTGTTCCGGACCTCCGGGTCCGGCGGGCGGCAAGGGTGAAAGGGTGCGGTAAGAGCGCACCGCGCTGCCGGCAACGGTGGCGGCACGGTAAACCCCACCGGGAGCAAGACCAAATAGGGATGGCAGGCTCGCTTGAGCCGGGCGCGCTTCCGCGCCGCCATCCGGGTCGGTTGCGCGAGGCGCCCGGCGACGGGCGTCCCAGAGGAATGGTCATCCCCTGCCGCGAGGTGGGGACAGAACCCGGCTTACAGGCCGTCTGGCGCCTCCCATGTCAGCCCATCAGGACGCGTTCGGGACTCGGCCGCGGACCGATCGTCCTGCGTCAGCGCTTGCCGACGATTTCCCACCAGCGGTGGTGGTTTCTCGCGTCTAACCCCCCAGGACTGGATCGGCGCAAAAACCTGACAAGTCCAGGCAATCCCATGCTTTTCCCATCGGATTACGTTGACTACCCATGTGATCCCATGATAATTCCATACTTTCCCAGTCCAAGGCACCTCTCCCCAGGCGGAGGGTGAGGCGCCGGCGGCGTTCCGGGGAACGGCGCACGGGAGAGGTCGGGGGACGGCGGTGGCGCTGTTTCTGTCCACGTTCACCAACAAGATCGACCGCAAGGGCCGCGTGTCGGTGCCGGCGACGTTTCGCGCCGCCTTGGCGGGGCAGAGCTTCCTCGGCGTCGTGGTCTATCGCTCGGTCAAGCTGCAGTGTCTCGAAGGCGCCGACATCGAGCGCATGGCGGAGATGAGCCGGCGCATGGAGCAGCTTGGCCAGTTCACCGAGGCCTACGACAATCTGGCGGTGACCTTCTCCGAGGCGCAGCAGCTTGCCTTCGACGGCGAGGGTCGCGTGATGCTGCCGCAGTCGCTCGCCGACTATGCGGGGATCACCGATTACGCTGCCTTCGTTGGCCAGGGCCCGACGTTCCAGATCTGGGAGCCCGAGCGCTTCAAGCAGCATCAGGCGGAGCTGCGCGATCGCGCGCGGCGCCAGGGCGTGGCGCTGCCGCCGCCGGGAGAGGGCCGATGAGCGCGACGCCGGGTTCCTCCGCCGTGCATGTCCCCGTGCTTCTCAAGGAGGCGATCGCCGCGCTGGCGCCGCGCGACGATGCGCTCTATGTCGACGGCACTTTCGGTGCCGGCAGCTATTCGCGCGCGCTGCTCGATGCGGCGCGCTGCCGCGTGGTGGCGATCGACCGCGATCCGCAGGCAGTGAGGCGCGGTGACGCGCTGTTGCGGCGTTTCTCCGGACGCCTCACCGTAGTCGAGGGCCGCTTCGGCGATCTCGAGACGATCCTCGCCGGCCTCGGCATCCCCGCGGTCGCCGGCATCGTGCTCGATCTCGGCGTCTCCTCCGATCAGATCGACACCGCGGAGCGCGGCTTCTCCTTCCGCGCCGACGGGCCGCTGGACATGCGCATGTCGACGAGCGGCATCACCGCCGCCGAGCTCGTCAATACGCTTTCCGAGACCGCGCTCGCCGATCTCATCTATGTCTACGGCGAGGAGCGTCACGCCCGCCGCGTCGCCCGCGCCATCGTGGCGGCGCGCGCGCAAGCGCCGCTCACCCGCACCGGCGAACTGGCGGCGATCATCCGCAAAGTGGTGCCGACGAGCGGCGGCATCGATCCGGCGACCCGCACCTTCCAGGCGCTCCGCATCGAGGTGAACGACGAGATGGGCGAGCTTGAGCGCGCGCTCCGCGCGGCCGAGCGCGTGCTGGAGCCGGGCGGCCGGCTTGCGATCGTCTCGTTCCATTCCCTCGAGGATCGCCGGGTGAAGGAGTTCCTCCGCGCCCGCAGCGGCGGCACCGGCGTCTCGCGCCATCGTCCGAGCATCGCCGAGCATGCGGCGACCTTCAGCGTGCTGACGCGCCGCCCGATCGCGCCCTCGGCCGAGGAGATCGAGCGCAACCCGCGCGCCCGCTCCGCCCGGCTCCGCGCCGCCGAGCGCACCGCCGCGCCGCCCTGGGAGATCGCGGCATGATGATGCTCCGGCTCTCCACCTGGCTCTGGCTCGCCGTGGTCGGCGCCGTGGGCTACGGCATGTTCCAGATGAAGTACGAGGTGATGCAGGTCGAGGATCAGCTCGGCCGCGTCAATCGCGCGATCGACGCCGACCGCGATCAGCTCCGCGTGCTCAATGCGGAGTGGAGTTTCCTCAATCAGCCGGCGCGCCTCGACCAGCTGCGCCAGCGCTTCCTGGCCTCGCTGCGGCCGATCACCCGGCTCGAGCTGGGGAGTCTCGATCAGGTGCCGTTCCGCGCGGGCGAGGGGCCGGCACAGCCCGGCACGCCAGCGCCCAGCGCCGCGCAACCGGCCGGCGCGGCGTCGGCGCAGCCCTCGCACGAGGCGCAGCTCGCCAGCGCCAAGCCCGGAGTTCGCTGAGATGAAGGCGGTTCAGCCGCGCGAGGAAAATCCCTGCCGTCCCCGGCATTTCAAGCCGGCCTCCTGCGGTCCGCTGCCGGTCGAGGGGCCGGAGAAGCAGTCGCTGGAGATGAGCCGCACGCGGCTGCTGGTCACCGGCCTCCTGTTCTCGCTGGCGTTCCTGGTCATCGGCCTCCGGCTCGCCGAGGTGATGCTGCTGAAGGACGGCGGCGAGCCCAAGCTCGTCCGCGCCCATCAGCATGCCCATGTGCAGACCGTGCGCGCCGACATCGTCGACCGCAACGGGGTGCTGTTGGCGACCACCCTCGACATGCCATCGCTCTACGCCAATCCGAAGCAGGTCATCGACGCCAAGGAGGCGGCGCGCCAGCTGGTCGCGGTGCTGCCGGATCTCAACCGCGAGGAGCTGCTGGCGAAGCTCACCTCCGACCGCAGCTTCGTCTGGATCAAGCGTCAACTCACGCCCGAGCAGCAGTTCGAAGTGAACAAGCTCGGCATTCCCGGCCTGCAGTTCGAGACCGAGCACCGCCGGCTCTATCCCAAGGGCAGCGTCACCGCCCATGTGGTGGGCTTCGCCGGCATCGACAACAAGGGGCTCGCCGGCATCGAGCGAGGCCTCGACGACCAGCTCACGACGAGCGACGAGCCGGTGCAGCTCTCGATCGACATCCGCCTGCAATACATCCTCAAGGACGAACTCCAGCGCCAGATCCAGACCTTCAGCGCCGAAGGCGGCATGGGATTGATCACCGACGTGAACACCGGCGAGATCCTCGCGATGGTGTCTTTGCCGGATTTCGATCCCAACGATCCCGGCACCGCGACGCCCGATCGCCTGTTCAACCGCGCCACCCTCGGCACCTACGAGATGGGCTCGGTGTTCAAGATCTTTAACACCGCGATGGCGCTCGACGATCACGTCACGACGATGTCCGGCAGCTACGACGCGACGAACCCGATCCACATCGGCCGCTTCACCATTCACGACGACCATGCGCAGCGCCGCTGGCTCACGGTTCCCGAGATCTTCATGTACTCGTCGAACATCGGCTCGGCGAAGATGGCGCTCGATGCCGGCATCGAGCGGCAGCAGGATTTCCTGCGCAAGCTCGGCCTGCTGCAGGCGCCGACGGTGGAGATCCGCGAGATCGGCGAGCCCTTGGTGCCGCGGGTCTGGCACCAGGTCAACAGCATGACGATCGCCTTCGGCCACGGCATCTCGGTGAGCCCGCTGCAGATGGTGATCGGCGTCGGCGCCGTCGTCGATGGTGGTGTCCTGCACCACGCCACCTTCCTGAAGCGTCCGGAGGACGAGAAGGCCGCCGGCATCCGGGTGATGACGCGCGAGACCTCCGAGGACATGCGCCGGCTGATGCGGCTGGTGGTGGAGAAGGGCACCGGCAAGTTCGCGGCGGCACCCGGCTATCTCGTCGGCGGCAAGACCGGCACCGCGGAGAAAGTCAGCGGCAAGGGCTACGCGCGCAAGGAGCTGCTCTCCTCCTTCATCGGCGTCTTCCCGATCAACGATCCGCGCTATCTCATTATGATCAGCGTCGACGAGCCGCACGGCGTCAAGAGCAGCGCGGGCTATGCAACTGGCGGTTGGGTGGCGGCACCCGCCGTGAGCCGCATCGTGGAACGCATGGCCCCGATCATGGGAATTCCGCCCGTCGACGAAGATTCGCCAGAAATCCGCCGTGCTTTGCTGGTGGACTATGGATCATCGCCGGGACGGAAACTTGCGGCTAACTGAGCTCATGGAAGGGAACCTCGCTCCGGCGCTTCCGGCACCGACCGCCGATCCCGACATCCGCGGACTGACCGCGGACTCGCGGCAGGTGGAGCGCGGCTTCCTGTTCGCGGCGCTGCCCGGAAGCAGGGCGGACGGCAAGACCTTCATCGACGAGGCGGTGGGGCGCGGCTCCGTGGCGCTGCTGATCGACGATCCCCTGCTGCTGCCGGATCTCCACCGCCGGCATCCGCAGATCCCTGTCATCGTCGACGCCAATCCGCGCCGGCGCCTGGCGCTGATGGCGGCGCAGTTCTACGCGCCGCAGCCCAAGACCCTGGTCGCCGTCACCGGCACCAACGGCAAGACCTCGGTGGTTTCCTTCACCCGGCAGATCTGGCAGCGGCTCGGCCATCGCGCGGCGAGCCTCGGTACTCTCGGCATCGTGGCGCCGGGCCTGGAGCGGCCGGGCTCGCTCACCACGCCGGATCCGGTCGAGCTGCACAAGACGCTCCGCGATCTCTCCCGCCGCGGCGTCGAGCGGGCGGCGCTCGAAGCCTCGAGCATCGGCCTCGACCAGTTCCGCCTCGACGGCGTCGACGTCGCTGCCGCCGCCTTCACCAACCTCACCCACGACCACCTCGACTATCACCGCGGCATGGCGGACTACCTCCAGGCGAAGGCGCGGCTCTTCGACCGGGTGATGGCGCCCGGCCGCGTCGCGGTGCTGAACGCCGACACGCCGGAATTCGCCGCCATCGCCGAGATCTGCCGCGAGCGCGGCCACCGGGTGGTGAGCTACGGCGCGGTTGCCACCGCCGATCTCCGCCTGGTCGCCGCGCGGCCGACCGCCCAGGGCCAGGAGCTCGAGCTCCGCGTGCTCGGCGGCCGCCGCGCGCTGTTCCTGCCGCTGGTGGGCCGCTTCCAGGCGATGAACGCGCTCGCCGCCATGGGTCTGGCGCTCGCCACTGGCGCCACACCGGAAGAGGCGCTCTCGGCGGTGGGACAGCTCACCGGCGTTCCCGGCCGGATGCAGCACGTCGCCTCCCATGCGAACGGCGCACCGATCTTCGTCGACTACGCGCACACGCCAGACGCGCTCGAGAACGTGCTGCAGGCGCTCCGCCCGCATACCCGCGGCAAGCTCACCGTGGTGTTCGGCTGCGGCGGCGACCGCGACCCCGCCAAGCGGCCGGTGATGGGCGCGATCGCGGCGAAGCTTGCCGACCGCGTCATCGTCACCGACGACAATCCGCGCAGCGAGAATCCGGCCTCGATCCGCCGCGCGATCCTGGCGGCGGCGCCGGAGGCGCGCGACATCGGCGACCGCGCCGAGGCGATCGCCACCGCGATCCAGGAGCTGAAGCCCGAGGATCTCGTGGTGATCGCCGGCAAGGGCCACGAGCGCGGCCAGATCATCAACGGTGTCACCCATGTCTTCGATGACGCCCAGGTGGCGCGCGCCGCCGTGGTCGCCATCGGCAGGAGGCGGCGATGAGCGCGCTCTGGACCTCGATCGAGGCGGCGGTCGCCACCGGCGGCGCCAGCGCCGAGCCCTGGAGCGCCAGCGGCGTCTCCATCGACAGCCGCAGCGTCGCGCCGGGCGATCTCTTCGTTGCGCTCGCCGGCCCCAATTTCGACGGCCATGACTTCGTCGCCGACGCGCTGAAGCGCGGTGCCGCCGCGGCGATGGTGGCGCGGTCACCGCCGGGCGTCGCCGCCGACGCGCCACTGCTGCAGGTTGCCGACACGCTGGCGGCGCTCATCGAGCTTGGGCGCGCGGCGCGCCGGCGGACCAGCGCGCGGATCATCGGCGTCACCGGCAGCGTCGGCAAGACCGGCACCAAGGAGGCGCTCCGCCGCGCGCTGGAGCGCCAGGGCAGGACGGTGGCCTCCGCCGCCAGCTTCAACAACATCTGGGGCGTGCCGCTGTCGCTCGCCCGCATGCCGCGCGAGACCGCCTTCGGCGTCTTCGAGATGGGCATGAACCATCAGGGCGAGATCGACCAGCTGACCCGCCTCGTCGAGCCTGACGTCGCCGTCATCACCACGATCGCGCCGGCGCATCTGGGATTCTTCCCCTCGGTAGAGGCGATCGCCGACGCCAAGGCGGAGATCTTCAACGGCATGTCCTCGAAGGGCGCCGCCGTCCTCAACCGCGACAATCCCTATTTCGAGCGCCTCGCCGCCGCCGCCAGGGCGCGCGGGCTCACCCGCATCATGGGCTTCGGCGAGCATGCCGACGCCTCGGTGCGCCTCATCGACTGCCATCTCTATTCCACCGCCAGCGCCGTCACCGCCGTGGTGATGGGCGAGATCGTCGACTACTGCGTGAGCCTGCCGGGGAAGCACTGGGCCCTCAACAGCCTCGCGGTGATGGCGGCGGTGAAGGCGGTGGGCGGCGACATCAGCGCGGCGGCGATGGCGATGGGGACGATGGAGGGTCTCGACGGCCGCGGCCGGCGCCACCGTGTCGCGCTCCCGGGCGGCTCCTTCGATCTCATCGACGAGAGCTACAACGCCAACCCCGATTCCATGCGCGCGGCGCTCGCGGTGCTGGGCGGCTCGGAGCCGCAGCGCGGCGGCCGGCGCATCGCCGTGTTGGGCGACATGCTGGAGCTCGGCGACAGCGCGTCCAAGCTCCATGCCGGCCTCGCCGAGCCGGTGCTGGCGGCGCACGTTGACCTCGTCTTCACCGTCGGACCGGAGATGGAGAATCTCGATCGCGCGCTGCCGGCGGACCGGCGCGGCGATCATGCCGGAACCTCGACGGAGCTGGCGCCGCGGCTCGCGGCGGCGATCCGGCCCGGCGACGTGCTGATGGTGAAAGGCTCGCTCGGTAGCCGCATGGCGGTGATCGTGAAGCATCTTCTGGCAGGCGTGCGCGAGACCGCGCTCGCGGACAAGGGCTAGCATGCTCTATCTTCTGCTGTTCCCGCTGGCGAGCCAGTTCGAGCCGCTCAATCTCTTCCGCTACATCACCTTCCGCAGCGGCGGCGCGGTGGTGACCTCGCTCATCATCAGCTTCATCGCCGGTCCCAGCGTCATCGCCTGGCTGCGCTCGATGCAGGCGGAGGGGCAGCCGATCCGCCTCGACGGGCCGGAAGGGCATCTGCTGCGCAAGAAGGGGACGCCCACCATGGGCGGCTTCCTGATCCTGCTGGCGGTCACCGTCTCGACCCTGCTCTGGGCCGATCTCAGCAATCTCTATATCTGGGTGACGCTGCTGGTGACGGTGGGGTTCGGCAGCATCGGCTTCTTCGACGACTACACCAAGCTGACCCGGCGCTCCTCGAAGGGTGTGCCCGGCCGCACCAAGCTGCTGGCCGAGCTGGTGGTGAGCGGCCTTGCCGCCATCGCGGTGATCCAGATCACCCGGCTGCCGCTCGCCACCTCGCTGGTGGTGCCGTTCTTCAAGACCGCCATCGTCGATCTCGGCATCTTCTTCGTGCCGATGTCGATGCTGGTGATCGCCGGCTCCTCCAATGCCGTCAATCTCACCGACGGCCTCGACGGCCTCGCCATCGTGCCCTCGATGATCGCGGCGGGTTGCTTCGCTCTCATCGCCTATCTCGTCGGCAACACGATCTTTGCCAACTACCTGCAGATCCAGCACGTGCCCGGCGCCGGCGAGCTCGCCGTCTTCTGCGCCGCCATGGTGGGGGCGGCGCTGGGTTTCCTCTGGTTCAACGCGCCCCCGGCCATGGTGTTCATGGGCGACACCGGCTCGCTCTCGATCGGCGGCGCGCTCGGCACTATCGCCGTCATCACCAAGCACGAGCTGGTGCTGGTGATCATCGGCGGCCTCTTCGTGCTGGAGACCGTCTCGGTGATCGTGCAGGTGGCGAGCTTCAAGCTCACCGGCAAGCGCGTCTTCCGCATGGCGCCGCTGCACCATCACTTCGAGAAGAAGGGCTGGCAGGAGCCCACCATCGTGATCCGATTCTGGATCATCGCCTCGATCCTCGCGATCGCCGGCCTCTCGACCTTGAAGCTGAGGTGAGGGGGATGATCACGGTGGCGGCATATCGGGATCGGGATGTGGCGGTGCTGGGGCTCGCGCGTTCCGGGCTCGCGGCGGCGGCGGCGCTCAAGGCCGGCGGCGCCCGCGTCCACGCCTGGGACGATGCGGCGGGCGGCCGCGAGGCGGCAGCGAGCCGCGGCATCGTGGTCGCCGATCTCCGGGAATTCGACTGGTCGCGCGTCGCGGCGCTGGTGCTGTCGCCGGGCATCCCGCATACCCATCCGGCGCCGCATCCCGTGGTGGCGGCGGCGCGTGCCGCCGGCGTGCCGATCATCGGCGACATCGAGCTGCTCGCGCGGAGTGAGCCCGAGGCGAGCTTCGTCGGCATCACCGGCACCAACGGCAAGTCGACCACCACGGCGCTCATCGGCCACATCCTGGCGGCGAACGGCAAGCGCGCTGAAGTCGGCGGCAATCTCGGCACGCCGGTTCTCGCGCTGGCGCCGCTCGGCCGCGGCGGAACCTACGTGCTCGAGCTCAGCTCCTATCAGCTCGAGCTCGCGCCGTCGCTCGCCTGCGACGTGGCGGTCCTCCTCAACATCACGCCCGATCATCTCGATCGGCACGGCGGCATGGCCGGTTACGTGGCGGCGAAGCGCCGCATCTTCGAGCAGCAGGAGCCGGCGGATACCGCGGTGGTCGGCGTCGATGACGAGATCTGCCGCGGCATCGCCAGCGACGTGCGCCGCGCGCGGCGGCAGAAGGTGGTGCCGATCTCCGCCGAGCGTGCGGTCGAGGGCGGCGTCTACGTCGTCGACGGCATCCTCACCGACGACACTGAGGCGAAGGCAGCCCGGGTGATGGAGATGAAGCGCGCGCCGCGGCTTCCCGGCCGGCACAACTGGCAGAACGCCGCCGCCGCCTTCGCCGCCGCGCGGCGCGCCGGCGTCTCCGCCGCCGCCGCGGCGGCGGGCATCGAGAGCTTCCCCGGCCTCGCGCACCGCCAGGAGCTCATCGCCACTATCGACGGCATCCGTTACGTCAACGACAGCAAGGCGACCAATGCCGATGCCGCCGCGAAGGCGCTCGCCTGCTACGACACCGTCTACTGGATCGCGGGCGGCCTGCCGAAGGCGGGCGGCATCGCCTCGCTGGCGCCGTTCTTCCCGCGCATCCGCCACGCTTTCCTGATCGGCGAGGCGGCTGACGCCTTCGCGCGCACGCTCGAGGGGCAGGTGCCCTATAGCAACCTCGGCGATCTCGAAAGCGCCGTCGAGGCGGCGCGCGCGCGGGCGACGCGCGAGCGCATCGAGGGCGCGGTGGTGCTGCTGTCGCCGGCCTGCGCCTCCTTCGACCAGTTCGCGAACTTCGAGGAGCGCGGCGAAGCGTTCCGCGCCCTTGTCGCCAAGCTGCCGGGGAGGCGCCCATGAGCTTCGCCCGCACCGATCAAAGCCCGGTGGCGCTCTGGTGGTGGACGGTCGACCGCTGGACGCTGGCGGCGCTCTTCGCCCTCATGGGCTTCGGCTCGATCCTGGTGATGGCGGCCTCGCCCGCGGTCGCCGATCGCATCGGCGCCGACAGCCTGCATTTCGTGAAGCGCTACTTCGCCGTGCTGCCGCTGGCGGTGGCGGTGATGTTCGTGATCTCGCTGCAGACGCCGCGGATGATCCGCCGCATCGCCGTCATCGGCCTGCTGATCTCGCTGGCGCTGCTCGCCTACACCTTCATCGGCGGCATGGAGATCAAGGGCGCCCGGCGCTGGATCAATTTCCCGGGCGGCGCGCTGCAGCCCTCGGAGTTCGTGAAGCCGTGTTTCGCGGTGGTCGCTGCCTGGCTCTTCGCGCAGCAGCGCGCCGACGCGCGCTTCCCCGGCAACATCATCTCGATCGCGCTCTTCCTGCTGATCGTCGGCATGCTGCTGAAGCAGCCCGATCTCGGCATGACCGTCGTGGTCGCCGCCGTGTGGTTCACCCAGTTCTTCCTGGCCGGGCTCAGGCTCTACTGGGTCGGCGTCGGCATGGGCTGCGGCATGGCCGGGCTGGTGGGCGCCTATTTCGCCCTGCCGCACGTGACCAGCCGCATCGACCGCTTCTTCGATCCGGCCGCCGGGGACGGCTATCAGGTGAACCGCTCGATGGAAGCCTTCATGAACGGCGGGCTCTGGGGCCGCGGCCCGGGTGAGGGAACGGTGAAGGAGTATCTGCCCGACGCCCACGCCGACTTCGTCTTCGCGGTGGCGGGGGAGGAGCTCGGCCTCATCGTCTGCCTCGTCATCGTCCTGCTCTTCGCTTTCATCGTGCTGCGCGGCTTCAGCCGCGTGCTGCAGGAGACCAACCTCTACGTCGTGCTCGCCGCCACCGGCCTCTTCGTCCAGTTCGGCCTGCAGGCGGTGATCAACATGTCCTCGACGCTGCATCTCATGCCCACCAAGGGCATGACGCTGCCGTTCATCTCCTACGGCGGCTCCTCGATGCTGGCGCTCGGCCTCGGCATGGGAATGGCGCTCGCCTTGACCCGGCGCCGCTTCGGCGGAGGCGAGACATGAGTGCATCCGGCGTGGTCGTGCTGGCGGCGGGCGGCACCGGCGGGCACATGTTCCCGGCCGAGGCGCTGGCGCGCGCGCTCGTCACCCGCGGCCGCGCCGTCGCCCTGATGACCGACAGCCGCGGCATGGCCTTCGGCGCCAATTTGCCTGACGTGGCGCTGCATCGCATCCGCGCCGGCCGCATCGGCGGCAACCTCCTGCGCAAGGCGCTGGGTCTGCTCGAACTCGCGATCGGCACGCTCGAGGCGGGGCGGCATCTGCGCCGGCTCGCGCCGGCGGCGGTGGTGGGCTTCGGCGGCTATCCCTCGGTGCCGACCATGCTGGCGGCGGCGCGGCAGAATCTCCCGACCGTCATCCACGAGCAGAATGCGATCTTGGGCCGCGCCAACCGGCTGCTGGCGCCCAAGGCGCGCCGCATCGCCACCTGCTTCGCCGAGGTGGGCGCGATGCGCCCGGCCGACCGCGGCCGCGTGGTGGAGACCGGCAATCCGGTGCGGCCGGCGGTGATCGCGCTCCGCGGCACCCCCTATCGGTCAGCGCGCGGCGACGAGGCCTTCGAACTCCTGGTGCTGGGCGGCAGCCAGGGTGCCCGGGTGCTGAGCGAGGTGGTGCCGGCGGCGCTCGCGCGCTTGCCGGACGCGCTCCGCCGGCGCCTCAGGCTCACCCAGCAGGCGCGGCCGGAGGATCTCGAGATGGTGCGCGCCGCCCATCAGGCGCATGGCATCGCCGCCGAGATCCGGCCCTTCTTCGACGATGTGCCGGCGCGGCTCGTGCGCGCGCATCTGGTGATCTCGCGCTCCGGCGCCTCGACGGTGGCGGAACTCGCCGCGGTCGGCCGGCCGGCGATCCTGGTGCCTTATCTTCACGCCGCCGACGATCACCAGACCGCCAACGCCCGCGCTCTCGAGGCGGCGGGCGCCGCCTGGGTGATGCCGCAGGCCGCCTTCACCGCCGAGGCGCTCGGCGAGCGGCTCGCCACGCTGATGGCAGAGCCGGAGACGCTCGCCGAGGCGGCGCGGCGCGCCTTCGCCCTCGGCCGGCCCGACGCCGCCGAGCGGCTCGCCGATCTCGTGCTTGCCACCGCCGCCGAATCCGCCGGGAGGATCGCCGCATGAAGGCGCTCCCGCTCGACATCGGCATCATCCATTTCGTCGGCATCGGCGGCATCGGCATGAGCGGCATTGCCGAGATCCTGCACAATCTCGGCTATCAGGTGCAGGGCAGCGATCTCGCCGACAACGCCAATGTGCGCCGGCTGCAGGAGCTTGGGATCCGCGTCGAGATCGGCCATAAGGCGGAGAATCTGGCCGAGGCGCAGGTGCTCGTCGTCTCCTCGGCGGTGAAAGCGGACAATCCCGAGGTGGTGGCGGCGCGGGCGCGGCTCATCCCCGTGGTGCGGCGCGCCGAGATGCTGGGCGAGCTCATGCGGCTCAAATGGTCGATCGCCGTCGCCGGCACCCACGGCAAGACCACCACCACCTCGATGGTGGGCCACCTGCTGGAGACCGCGCAGCTCGATCCCACCGTGATCAACGGCGGCATCATCAACGCCTACGGCACCAACGCGCGGCTCGGATCCGGCGACTGGATGGTGGTGGAGGCGGATGAGAGCGACGGCACTTTCGTCAAGCTGCCGGCGACCATCGCGGTCGTCACCAACATCGATCCCGAGCATCTCGACTTCTACGGCAGCTTCGAGGCGGAGCAGCACGCCTTCGAGGCTTTCGTCGGCAACATTCCCTTCTATGGCTTCGCCACGCTCTGTGTCGACCATCCGGTGGTGCAGAGCCTGATCCCGAAGCTCGGCGAGCGCCGGGTGGTGACCTACGGGCTCTCGCCGCAGGCGGACGTGCGCGCGGTCAACATCGACATCGGCCGCGAGGGCGCGCGCTACGACGTGGTGCTCACCGACCGCCACGCCGACACCAGCCGCACGGTGAGCGGGCTCCGCCTGCCGATGCTCGGCCAGCATAACGTGCAGAACTCGCTTGCCGTGGTGGCGGTGGCGCAGGAGATGGGGCTTTCCGACGAAGTGCTGCGCACGGCGCTCGCCACCTTCAAGGGCGTCAAGCGGCGTTTCACCAAGACCGGCGAATCCCACGGCATTACCGTGATCGACGACTACGGCCATCATCCCGTGGAGATCGCCGCGGTGCTGCGCGCGGCGCGCGCCGCGACCTCGGGGAGCGTCATCGCCGTGGTGCAGCCGCACCGCTACACCCGGGTCGCCAACCTCTTCGAGGAATTCTGCACCTGCTTCAACGACGCCGACGTCGTCGTGGTCGCCGACATCTATGCCGCCGGCGAGGCGGCGATCGAAGGCATCAGCCGCGACGCACTGGTGGCCGGGCTGCAGGCGCGCGGTCACCGGGCGGCAATGCCGCTGGAAGCGCCGCAGACCCTGGCGCCGCTGGTGAAGAGCCTGGCGAAATCCGGCGACTACGTGGTCTGCCTCGGCGCCGGCTCCATCACCTACTGGGCGCAGGCGCTCCCCGCGGAGCTCGAGCGGCTGTTCTCCGGCGCCGCGTCGGGAGCGGCCGCATGATGACCGCCCGCTCGCCACAGCGCCTGATCGATCGGCTCCCGCCCGTGCGCGGTCGGCTCAGCGAGAACGCGCCGCTGGCGCCGGTGACCTGGTTCCGCGTCGGCGGCCCGGCGGAGGTGATGTTCCGGCCTGCCGACGTCGAGGATCTCGCGGCGTTTCTCGCTGCCAAGCCCGCCGAAGTGCCGGTGACGGTGATCGGCGTCGCCTCCAATCTGCTGGTGCGCGACGGCGGCGTCGACGGCGTGGTGATCCGTCTCGGTCGGGGCTTTACCACCGTCGAGGCCAAGGGAACCATCGTCGAGGCGGGCGCCGCCGCCCTCGATCTCAATGTTGCCCTGGCGGCGCGTGAAGCCGGGCTCGGCGGCCTCGAATTCCTCTCCGGCGTCCCCGGCACCATCGGCGGTGCGCTGCGGATGAACGCGGGCGCCTACGGCAGCGAGATCAAGGATGTGCTGCTGAGCGCCGAGGCGGTCGACCCGGGCGGAAGCCGGCATACGCTGACACCGGCGGAGATGCAGCTCTCCTATCGCCACTGCGGCGTGCCCGAGGACTGGATCTTCACCGGCGCGAGGCTGGTGGGCGTTCCCGTCGCGGCGGAAGAGATCCAGCGGCGGATGGCGGAGATCCAGGCGCAGCGCGAGGCGAGCCAGCCAATCCGCGCGCGCACCGGCGGCTCCACTTTCGCGAACCCCCCTGGTCACAAGGCCTGGGAGCTCATCGATCGCGCCGGCTGCCGGGGCCTCGCGCGCGGCGGCGCCATGGTGTCGGAGAAGCACACCAACTTCCTCATCAACACCGGCACGGCGACCGCCGCCGACATCGAGGGCCTCGGCGAGGAAGTGCGCCGGCGCGTCTTCGAGCAGTTCGGCGTGACGCTGGAATGGGAGATCCGCCGCATCGGCCGGCCGGCCAGCACCCTCAAGGAGGCGACGCCATGACACGGGTCGCGGTGCTCATGGGCGGCTGGTCGGTGGAGCGCGAAGTGTCGCTCTCCAGCGGCAAGGAATGCGCCAAGGCGCTCAAGTCCGAGGGCTATCAGGTCAAGGCCATCGACGTGACGCGCGACATGGACGCGCTGCTGAAGGCGCTGAAGCCGCGCCCCGACGTGATCTTCAACGCCCTCCACGGCCGTGGCGGCGAGGACGGCACCGTGCAGGGGGTGCTGGAATTCCTCCGCATCCCCTATACGCATTCGGGCGTGCTCGCCTCGGCGGTGGCGCAGCACAAGCAGATGGCAAAGGCGGTGTTCGCCGCGGCAGGATTGCCGCTCGCCGAGGGCAAGCTGGTCTCCAAGAAGGAGCTGACCGCGGGCGACCTTTTCCCGCGCCCCTTCGTGGTGAAGCCGGTCAACGAGGGCTCCAGCGTCGGCGTCCGCATCGTGCGCGAGAAGGACAATGCCTGGGCCGAGGATGCGGCGGCCTGGTCCTATGGCGACGCGCTGGTGGAGCGCTTCGTGCCCGGTCGCGAGCTCACGGTCGCCGTCATGGGCGATCGCGCGCTCGGTGTCTGCGAGATCATCGCCAAGGTGGGCACCTTCTACGATTACGAGTCGAAGTACGCGAGCGGTGGCTCGGAGCATCTGGTGCCGGCGCCAGTCCATCCCACGGTCTACGAGCAGGCGCTCGACATCGCCGTGCGCGCTCACAAGGCGCTCGGCTGCCGCGGCGTGAGCCGCGCCGATCTCCGCTATGACGACACCAAGGGCGAGCCCGGCTCACTCGTTCTTCTAGAGGTCAACACCCAGCCGGGCATGACACCGACCTCGCTGGTGCCCGACATCGCCCGCCGTGCCGGCATCGAATTCCCGGCGCTGGTGCGCTGGATGGTGGAGCACGCCGCATGCGACTTCTGACCGCCGACCTCGATCCGGAGCGGGCGGGCGCCGCCGAGCGCCGGCGCGCCCGCGCGACGGCGCGGCGGCTGCCGCGCCTTCAGGTCGGCCGCTGGGGCCTTCTGCTGATGGCCATCGTGCTGCTGGCGCCGGCGCTCTTCCTGGCGCATCGCGCGCAATGGGATGCGAGCGCGCTCACGCTGATCGAGGCCAAGGGGCTGATGCTGAGCGCCGCCGCCGGCCTCAGGGTGAATGACGTCGTCGTGCAGGGCCGCTTCCGCACCTCGCCCGACAGCATCCTCGCGGCGCTCGGCGTCGAGCGCGGCACGCCGATCCTGGCGCTCGACCCCGCCTCGGCAAAGGCGCGGCTGGAGGCGTTGCCCTGGGTGCGCGTCGCCTCGGTCGAGCGGCTGCTGCCGGATACCGTCCAGGTACGGATCGCCGAGCGCGTGCCAATGGCGTTCTGGCAGCGGAGCGGGCATCTCGAGCTCGTCGACCGCGACGGGCAGGTGCTGCCGACCCAGCACATCGACGAGTTCGGCGACCTTCTCGTCCTCGTCGGCGATGACGCGCCGAAGCAGGGCGCGGCGCTGCTGGAGATGCTGGCGGCCGAGCCCCAGCTCGAGACCCATGTCACCGCGGCGGTGCGGGTCGGCGGCCGGCGCTGGAACCTGCATCTCGATAGCGGCATCGACATCGAGCTGCCGGAGCAGAATCCGATCGCCGCCTGGCACGAGCTCGCTCGGCTCGATCGTACCGATGGCCTTCTGGAGCGCGACATCCGACGGGTCGACTTCCGGCTGCCGGACCGCCTCGTGGTGCAGACCGCGCCCGTGCCGCCGAAGCCCGCGCCGAGGAAGAAGAATACTGGGAGAAGCACATGAAGAAGCGCGAGCGCAGCCGCGGCGGCCTGGTCGCCGTCCTCGACGTCGGCAGCAGCAAGATCTGCTGCTTCCTGGCGCGCGGCGAGGCGGAGGGCCCGCGCATCGTCGGCATCGGCCATCAGGTCTCGCGCGGCATCCGCAACGGGCTAGTCGTCGACATCGAGGCGGCGGGGCAGGCGATCCTCAATACCGTCCACACCGCCGAGGAGATGGCGGGCGAGACCGTCTCCGAGGTGGTGGTGAACCTCTCCGGGGGCTTCGGTCCCTCGCGCATCGTCAAGGCGGAGATCGCGCTCAACGGCCGCGAGGTCAGCAACAACGACATGCGCAAGGTCCTGAACCAGGGCTACGCGCTGAAGGAGCCCTCGGATCGCGAGGTGATCCACTCGATCCCGGTGGGATTCTCCATCGACGGCAGCCGCGGCATCCGCGATCCCCGCGGCATGTTCGGCCAGCGACTCGGCGTCAATATGAATCTGGTCTCGGCGAACGCCGCGGCGGTGCGCAACCTCGCCGCCTGCATCGCCCGCTGCCACCTGGAAATCGCCGCGCTGGTGGTGAGCCCCTATTCCGCCGGCTTGAGCGCGCTGGTTCCCGACGAGGCGGGACTCGGCGTCACGGTCATCGACATGGGCGGCGGCACCACCACCATCGCCGTCTTCTTCGACGGCAACATCGTCTACACCGACAGCGTGCCGGTAGGCGGCATCCACGTCACCAACGACATCGCGCGCGGACTCTCGACTCCGGTCATCCACGCCGAGCGCATGAAAACGCTCTATGGCGGCGCGCTTTCCTCGCCCACCGACGAGCGCGAGACCATCGGCGTGCCGCAGGTCGGCGAGGACGAAGAGAACGAGTCCGTGCACGTTCCGAAATCGCTCCTCGTCGGCATCATCACGCCGCGACTCGAAGAAACTTTCGAGCTCGTGCGCAATTCTCTGGAGTCGAGCGGCTTCGACAAGATGGCGGGACGTCGCGTCGTGCTGACTGGTGGAGCCTCGCAGCTCCCGGGCACGCGAGAACTCGCAGGATTAATACTCGACAAGCAGGTTCGCATCGGCAAACCCTTGCGCATCGCGGGGCTTGCCGAGGCGACAGGTGGGCCGGCGTTCGCGACGAGTGCCGGCCTCGTACAGTTTGCACTTTCCGAACGTGCCGAGACCCTGCGGCAGGGTCCTGCGCTGGCGGAGGAGCCGAGCGGCCTCTTCGGTCGATTCGGCGTTTGGGTCCGTGAGCATTTCTGACCATCGGCTCCCTTGCCGCGGGAGCCCCGACCAACCGACCGGCAGCGCCGGCACGCAACGCGGATTGACGCGGAGGACAGCAGCATGACCATCAACATTTCCATCCCTCACGAGCAGCAAGAGTTGAAGCCACGCATCAGCGTGATCGGCGTCGGTGGCGCCGGCGGCAATGCGGTCAACAACATGATCCGGTCCAACCTGGTGGGCTGCGATTTCATCGTCACCAACACCGACGCGCAGGCGATGAAGCAGTCGCTGTGCGAGCGCCGCATCCAGCTCGGCATCGGCGTGACCCGCGGACTCGGCGCCGGCTCCAGGCCGGACGTCGGCCGCATCGCCGCCGAGGAGGCGCTGGAGGAGATCATGGAGGCGCTTGGCGGCGCCAACATGGTCTTCATCACCGCCGGCATGGGCGGCGGCACCGGTACCGGTGCAGGTCCGGTGATCGCCCGCGCGGCGCGCGAGGCCGGCATCCTCACCGTCGGTGTCGTCACCAAGCCCTTCCAGTTCGAGGGCGCGCAGCGCATGCGGATCGCCGAGGCCGGCATCGCCGAGCTGCAGAAGTACGTCGACACCCTCATCATCATCCCGAACCAGAACCTGTTCCGGGTGGCGAACGAGAAGACAACCTTCGCCGACGCCTTCAAGATGGCGGACGATGTCCTCTACTCGGGCGTGCGTGGCGTCACCGACCTGATGGTGATGCCCGGCCTCATCAACCTCGATTTCGCGGACATCCGCGCGATCATGGGTGAGATGGGCAAGGCGATGATGGGCACCGGCGAGGCGGACGGCGACCGCCGCTCGATCGACGCGGCAGAAGCGGCGATCTCCAACCCGCTGCTCGACGACGTCTCCATGAAGGGCGCCAAGGGCGTGCTGATCAACATCACCGGCGGCCCCGACATGACCCTCTTCGAGGTGGACGAGGCGGCGAATCGCATCCGCGAGGAGGTCGACCCCGAGGCGAACATCATCTTCGGCTCGACCTTCGACGAGGAGCTCGCCGGCCGGATCCGCATCTCCGTGGTGGCGACCGGCATCGATGCCGTCGCCATGGCGCAGCCGCGTCCGGTGATCAGCTTGGTGAGCGACCGCACGCGGGCGGAGCCCGCGATGGTGGCGCCGGCGGCGATGCCGCAGCCCGCCGCCGTCGTGGCCGCCGCCGCGATCGCGCCGACGGCCACCTCGACGCCCGCCTTCGCCGGCACCAGCGCGCTGGCAATCGCCCAGCCGAAGGCCCAGCCCACAGTGCAGCCGCAACCGACCGCGCAGGTGCCGCAGCCGGCCCCTGCCGCCGAGCTGCCGATGCCGGCGGCGCAGCCGGGCACGGTGGAGCGGGCGATGGTGCGCAACGAGGCCTTCATCCCGCCAAGGCCGGCGGAGCCGCAGATGCGGGCTCCCGTCGTCACCGCTCCGGTGGTGGCGCCGGAGCCCTTCGCGGCAGCGGCGATGGCGAATGGCGGTCGGCCGGTGGCACCGGCGACGGTGCGCAAGGCGCGCATGCCGAGCCTCTTCGAGCGGGTGACCGGCGTCGCGCGCAATCGCGGCGCCAGCGTTGAGCCTCCGGCGCCGGCGGTGACGGCTCCGGCGGCGCCAGCTGCCGCGGCTCCGGCGCAGCCCACGCTGCCCGCCCAGCCGCGGCTCGGGCCCCTCGATCCGGCGGATCGGGTGGCGGTCAGCAAGGCGGAGGAGGACCTCCTCGAGATCCCGGCCTTCCTGCGCCGCCAGGCCAACTGATCGGTTCCCAAACGCAGCCGGGCGGCGCCTCCGCGTCGCCGCCCGGCCGCGTCCGGGTGTCTTTAACCCTAGCCCGGGGTTACCAAGTAAACTTCTGATTCGGCTCAACTTTTGGTGTCATAATCATACACAAAGAGTGATTTGTTCGACCGTGCGGCCCGCTGCTAGGTCTCTGCCGTCAGGAACATTTCGCACATGCAGCGTTCGGGGGAAGTCGTTGTGGAGCTAGGAGTTCTACCGCAGAAGACCATTCGCGCGGCGATCCCATGCCGGGGCGTCGGCGTGCACACTGGCGCGCGCGTGGCGATGACGTTGCGGCCAGCTCCGGTCGATACGGGGATCCTGTTCCGCCGCCTCGATTGCGGCAGCGCCACCGTGGCCGCGCACTGGCGGAACGTGCAGGAGTCGCCGCTCTGCACGACGCTCACCAATCGCGAGGGCGTCGCCGTTGCTACCGTCGAGCATCTGCTCGCGGCCTTTGCCGGCGCCGAGATCGACAATGTCATCGTCGACCTCGACGGACCCGAAGTGCCGGTCATGGACGGCAGCGCCGAGCCTTTCCTCTTCCTCATCGAGCGCGCCGGCATCCTGGCGCAGGAAGCCTCGCGCCGTGCCATCAAGGTGCTGAAGCCGGTCGAGGTGATCGACGGCGACCGCAAGGCCTCGCTCACGCCC
>DATJOK010000283.1:0-3199 GCA_035507155.1 Allostellaceae bacterium | reverse complement strand
TGCGAGAGCATGGGGACGTGGCTGCTGTTCATCTCGATGGTGATCGCGCCCATCCGTTTCGCCAGGAAGCGCTGAAGGTCGGGATGCACGGTGTGGTCGTTCTTGGCCACGATGTACCAGCTCGACTTCGACTTCCAGGGGTGCTGCGGAGCTTCTGCTGCTGGAACAGAGCAGGGTGGGCGCATAGTCGGTCACCCACACCACCTTCTGCCCCGCCTAGGGGAGATCTCCCGCGAAGTACTCGACACTGTTCGAAAGCATCCAGACGCGGCCGTCCGCGACCTCGACACGGGTGAAAGATGTTAGTCGGATACTCGTCGAGCTGCCGCTGCACGGTCTCGCCGACATCCGGGGCGACCGCGGCGATATAGACCAAGCCGGCCACGCTCATCGCGGCAGCGGGCCGGAGCGCCAACGCCGTCCGCCCGCAGCACTCAGCCGGGCAGCTCCCGCTTCGTCAGGTAGTCGCGGAACTCCTCGCGCAGCCGAAGCTTCGAGACCTTGCCGGTCGCGGTCATCGGCAGCGCCTCGACGAGCACCACGTCGTCCGGGAGCCACCATCTGGCGATGCGGGGCCGCAGGTGGTCGAGCACCTCCTCGGGCGTCGGCGGTCGCGCGGGGTCGGGAACGACGATCAGCAGCGGCCGCTCCTCCCATTTGGGATGATGCACGCCGATCACCGCGGCCTGGCGGACACCCGGCGCGCCGCAGGCCAGGTTCTCGATCTCCAGCGAGCTGATCCACTCGCCGCCCGACTTGATGACGTCCTTGGTGCGATCGGTGATGCGGAGATAGCCGTGGCGGTCGAGCGTCGCCACGTCGCCGGTCGGGAACCACCCTTCCTCGTCGAGGACCGGCGCGTCGCTGCCGAAATATCCCTTCGCGACCCAAGGACCCCGCACCCAGAGCGCGCCCGGGGTCTTGCCGTCGGAGGGCGCCGGCGCGCCGTCCTCCGCCACGATCCGCGTCTCCAGCCCCCAGCGCACCCGCCCCTGCTGCGCCAGCACCTCCGCCCGCTCGCGATCGGGGAGCGCCGCCACCGCGGGCGTCGGCGTCGCGATGGTGCCGAGCGGGCTGGTCTCCGTCATGCCCCAGAGCTGCAGCACGTTGCAGCCATGGCGCGCGAGCTCCTCGATCATCGCGCGCGGCACGGCGGAGCCGCCGATGCCGGCGCGCGCCAGCGGCGCCAGGCCGCCGCCGCTCCGCCGCAGATGATCGAGCAGCATGGTGAAGACGGTCGGCACGCCCACCGTGAAGGTGGCGCGCTCCCGACCGATCAGCTCCTGCAGGCTTTCGCCATCGAGCTTCGGGCCGGGCAGCACCAGCTTCGCGCCGGTCATCGCGGCAAGATAGGGGAAGCTCCAGGCATTGGCGTGGAACATCGGCGGAATCGCCAGCAGCACGCTCTCCGCCGAGATGTCGAAGGATCCCGGCTGGCAGGCGGAGAGCGCATGCAGCACGGTCGAGCGGTGCGAGTAGAGCACGCCCTTCGGGTTGCCGGTGGTGCCGGAGGTGTAGCAGAGCGAGGAGGCGCTGCGCTCGTCGAAGGAGGGCCAGGCATAGGCGCCGGTGCCCTCCAGCAGAAAGGATTCGTAGTCGACGGCAGCGGGAAGCCGGTCGCCGACGCCCTCGAGATCCTTCGCGCTACCGAGGACGACGTAGCGCCGCACCTGCGACAGCACCGCCGTCAGCGGCGCGATCAGCGGCACGAAGGCGGGGTCGAGGAACAGGATGCGGGCGCCGCCGTGATTGACGATGTACTCGATCTGCGGCGCGAAGAGGCGCGGGTTCACCGTGTGCAGCACGGCGCCCATGCCGGAGACCGCGAAATAGAGCTCGAAATGGCGGAAGTGGTTCATGGCGAGCGTGGCCACGCGCTCGCCCGGCAGGATGCCGCCTGCCTCCAGCGCGGCAGCGAGCCGCCGCGCCCGCGGCGCCGCATCGCCGTAGCCGTAGCGGTGCTCGGAACCGTCCGCCAGCCGCGAGACGATCTCGGCATCGGCGTGATAGCGCTCGGCGTAGTCGAGCAGGCTGCTGATCAGCAGCGGGACGTCCTGCATGAGACCGAGCATCGCCGGCGCGTCCATCAGGCGAAGGCGAAGCCCATGGTGCGGCCATAGTAATAGAAGCCGCCGTCCTGGACGATGAGCGCGAGGGCGATGTCCGCCTCGCGCGGCGCTCCCTCTACGGCGAGGCCGTTGCGATGATCATGCTTGACGCCGGCCGGCGTCAGCAGCGTCACGTGGCGGGTCCAGGGGAACCGCCTGCCGCCGATCGTCGAGGCGCATCCGGCCTCGCGCAGCGCCAGGACGATCGCCGCCGCGTTGTGGCGGTGCGCGCGCTGCGCCTCGCCCGGGCGCACCGCGTTGAGGGTGAGGGTCATGGAGGGAAGGCAGGTGCCGAGCGCCTCCGTCCGCGCCGTCGCCATGAAGATCGCCCGCCCGGCGGTCTCCGCCGTCATCGGCCGTTGGTAGAGCAGGCGCAGCTCGCGCGCGATGTCGTCGGCCCGGTAGTGCGTGGTCTCGATCGGCGCGCGATCGGCGGCTTCGGGCCGCACGCCCGCGAAGGCGAGGGCCGGCTCGTCGGTGGCGACCCAGAGCACGCTCTCCGCCTCGGCCTGCCAGACCGACGGAACGCCGCCCGGAAGCGCCAGCATCTCGGTCTCGCTCCAGGCGATCGTCTCGTCGCCACGGCGGACGCGTCCGCTGCCGCTGAGCACCGCCCAAATCTCGCCGCTGGCGGGAAGCATGCAGGCGAGCCGCTCGCCGGCGCGGATGCGGGCATAGCGCGCCAGCATGAAGGGCGTCGTCGCGGCATAGCCGGTGCCGAGCACCGGCGAGAGATCGAGCGGCACGAAGCCCGTGGGCGTGTCGGCGGCGAAGGCGCGCGTCATCTCCGCGATGAAAGCCTGCGGCTCGATCGCCGGGCGCTTGATGTTGAAGCCCTGCTCCACCGGCACAAAGCGCGCGCGCTCGGCATAGACCGACATCCGCTTTCCTCCCCAACAGATCGCCCGGCTTCTCGCGGGGCCTCAGAGCGCCATGAAGCCGCCGTCGGCGCAGAGCACGTGGCCCACCACGTAGGAGGCGGCGTCGGAGGCGAGCCAGACCACCGCCTCGGCGATTTCCTCCGGCCGGCCCATGCGGCGGAGCGGCAGTCCCGCCGCGACCGCGCTCATGTCCATGATCTTCGATCCCAG
>DATJOK010000282.1:0-2462 GCA_035507155.1 Allostellaceae bacterium | reverse complement strand
CCCAGCGGGACCAGCGGACTGTCGTCCTCCCAGAGGAAATCGTCGGTGCGCTTCGGCAGCTCGGCCCGGTAATCGCAGATCCGGTAGTGCTCGCTCGCGCAGTGGCTGGCGAGATAATCCTGCGCCGCGCCGTACTCGATGAGCCGCGCCAGCAGGAACACCGACCCTTCCGGGCTCAGCACCAGCCGGTGGCGCGAGACGTCGTTGGCCGCGAGGATGGCGAGGATCGCGAGCGCGATCGCCGCCGCGGGCGGCAGCAGGTCGCGGAGCCGCGGCCGGCCCAGCACCAGGCCGGTGGCGGCAAGCACCAGCAGCAGCCCGATCCCCAGCGCGATATGGGTGTAGTGGGTGGAGGCTGCGAGGCAGACGAGCAGCAGCAGCGCGAGATAGCTCCAGCGCGGCAGCCGCGCGCGCTCCGCCGCCACCAGATAGAGCGCCAGCACCATGAGCGGCGTGAAGACGTCCGCCATGACCTGGCCGGTGAACCACGGCAGGCTGGTCACCGCCGCCAGCAGCAGCAGCACCCCCGCGTCCCACCGCCAGGAGCGGCCCGGCATCAGCGCGGCGAGGCTGCGCTCCACGACGAAGACCGCCAGCAGCGATTGCGCCACCACGATCGGCCAGAGCGTGATGCCCCAGTCCAGGAGGCCGATGAAGACGCCGTAATAGAGCGGCCGGTCCGGCGGATTGTGCCGATGGACGAGGACGTCGAGATAGGCGGCGCTGTCGCTGTAGAGGAGCGGATAGCCGTTGAGGAGCGCGACCCAGCAGAAGAGCAGCGTGCCGAGGAGATATGTGGCGGTCGGCCGGAGCGCGCCCTCCGCTGCCGCCATCCCGCTCCCGTCGATGCGTCCCTCGGCGCGCGAAAAAAGCACCAGCCGCCCACCTCGCGGAATTGTGCCGACGCGGCGAGGCTAGCGTGGCTCTCGAAAGCGATCCAAGAAGCAGAATGAGGCATCGGCGCGCGCTGCGCCGATGCCGATCGATCGATTTATTATTGCTTCGCCGGCGCGCTGCCGGTGCGCTGGCGGATCTGGGCGATGAGGTTGTCGATGTTGCCGCCGTTGCGCTCGATGATGGCGGCGAACTCCTGGCGATGGGTGAGCGACATGCTGATGCCGTCGACGATCACCTCGGTGATCTTGTAGCCGTCGCCCTCCTTGCGCACGCGCCAGTCCACATGGGCCGGCGGGCCGCCCTCACGGCGCTGCACCAGGGTGTTGATGATGTCGGTGTCGGGATTCTCCGCCCGCTGCCCGGTGACCTTGAAGCTGGCGCCGCTGAACTCGTTGAAGCGGTTGGCGTAGGCGAGCACCACGTAGTCGCGGAAGACCTTGGTGAAGTCCTGCTTCTGCTGGTCCGTCGCGCTCAGCCAGTAGCGGCCGAGCACGAAGCGCGAGATGACGTTGAAGTCGAAGTCCTGGTCGAGGAGCGCGCCGAACTGCTTCTCGCGGTCCGGCTGCGAGAGCGACTGGTCGCTGAGCATCTTGAGAGTGCGATCGCCGAAATCGTTGACGACGCCGGTGGGCTCGACCGCCGCCGCGGTCTCCGCAAGGGGCGTCAGCGCAAGCGCGCCCAGAAAGGCCAGCGCCGGGATCAGTGCACGCACACGCATGAGGCTCCACTCCTTCGAAAGGCGGCCGGCAAGCGGGCGGCCCGGTAAGTAACGACGGCGGGTGCCTTCGGCTTCCCGCCGGGGGCGGACAAGAAACCGGGAGATTGTGACCAGGGTGTGGCGGCCCCTCCATGACGGTCCGGCCACCGGCCACCGGCCACCGATGGTTGCTAACCCGGCAACCCTTAAGGGATAATGACCGCCGCCCGCGTCCCCGTAGCTCAGCAGGATAGAGCAACAGTTTCCTAAACTGTGGGTCGGGTGTTCGAGTCACCCCGGGGACGCCACTCCATATAAGTCATTTGGCCAACCTGTGGCGCCGGCGGCCTTGCAAAGGCGCGCAGGCCCAAGGCCCATGAAACGGGTCAAGCCGCAAGCTCAGAGCGCGCACCGCAAGGTGATGTTGAAACGGCAGGCGCCGGTCAGCGGATGCTCGCCCTCGGCGAGCGGATGGACGCCATGGAACGCCAGGCGATCCGGCCCGCCCCAGACCACCACGTCGCCGTGGGCCAGCGGAACGCGACGGACCCGGCTGGCCCGCGTCTTGCCGCCCCAGAGGAAGATCGCCGGCAGGCCCAGCGAGGCCGACACGATCGGCTGCTCGAAGTCGCGCTCGTTGCGGTCCTGGTGCAGCGAGAGACGGGCGCCTGGCGCATAGCGGTTGATGAGGCCGGCATCGGGGCGGAAGCCGCCGAAGCCCGCGGCTGCCGCGGCTTCGGCGGCCAGCTCGGCAAATGGCCGCGGCATCTCCGGCCAGGGCTTGCCGGTCGCGGGATCGAGCGCATCGTAGCGGTAGCCGGTGCGATCGGTGACCCAGCCCGCTTCTCCGCAATTGGTCATCGCCGCC
>DATJOK010000281.1:0-10874 GCA_035507155.1 Allostellaceae bacterium | reverse complement strand
GGGGAAGCATTCGCGGGCATAGATCCGCACCGGCAGCCCCTCGACCGCGGCGCGGAACCCGTCCGTGTCGCACCAGCCGCCGGCCATCAGGCCCATCATCAGCCGGAACACGCGGCGCTCCGCGTCGCTGTGGAACGCGGTGCCCTCCGGCGTGGTCCAGACTTTGCCGAAGCCATGCATGCCGCCCAGATCGTGAAGCGTGCTCATGACGTCGGGGCCAGCGGCAGGCCGGTGCCGATCATCGAGTCCCGGGTGACCAGATCGGCCAGTTGATCTTCCGTCAGGTGATCGGTGCCGGCGGGCCGCGCTGGCAGGACCATATAACGGGTGTCGGCCGTGCTGTCCCACACTTTGATCGCGGTTCCGGGCGGCAACTCGACGCCGAATTCCGCCAGCACCTCGCGCGGATGAGACACGGCGCGGGAGCGATACGCCGCCGACTTGAACCAGACCGGCGGCAGCCCCAACGTCTGCCAGGGATAGCAGGAGCAGAGCGTGCAGACGATCATGTTGTGGAGCGTCGGAGTGTTCTCCACCACGATCAGCTTATAGGGACCGGCATCGATGCCGAGCTCGGCAGCGGCGGCATTGCCGTCGGCGAGGAGCCGCGCCTTGAAGGCGGGATCGAGCCAGGCGCGGGCGACGATGCGGCCGCCCTGGGCCGGCGTCCGCGCGTCCATCGCCTCGATGGCGCGGCGCACGTCCTCGGCGGTGATGACGCCCTTCTCGATCAGCAGATCGCGCACCGCGATCTCCATCGCCTGGTAGTAGCCGATGCGATCGTCGGTGTCGGGCCGCGGCGGATGCCGGTACGGCGCGCCGTCCCCGTGATCATGGTGATGATCGTGATCGTGGTGATCGTGCGGATGCGGATCGGCGGGTGCGCTCATGACTGATCTCCGATCTCGGGCTCAGGCGGGCTCGAGCCAATGCTGATAGATCTCGACCTCGATGGTGTCCGAGGCCGGGCCCCGGTAATCCGGCCAGAGCCGGCTCTGCTGGAAGCGCACGCGGTAGAGCGGCTGCTTCGGCAGGCCGGGACGGTTGTAGGCGAGCTCCTCCGGATTGGCGAAGCTGCCGCAGAGCCGCTCGATGACGCCGGAATGACCGCGGATGTACCAGGGCGCGCGCAGATGGCCGGGCGGATCGGCGAAGCGCACATGCACGGCGTCACCTGGCTGGAAGCGCGGTGTCATCGCCTCGGCGCTCATGTCTCGCCCTTTGCCGCCTTCGCCTGCACTTCCGTCATCCGCCGGCCGAGCTCGTCGGAGGTCAGCACGCCGCGCTCCAGCAGCACGCGGGTGATGGCGGCGATCCAGCGCTCGTAATAGGTCATGGTGTCGTAGGCGTCGGGCGGCAGGCTCTCGATCTGCCGGCGGAGCTCGTCGACGCGCAGCAGCTTCAGCCGCGACAGCAGCACCATGAGCGCATCGACCCGCTTCTCCCAATGGGCATAGTCGTGCTCCGCGCGCTCGACCGGACCGGCGGGAAGCCCGCCCATATCGTGATGGCTGCGCACGGCACCTCTCTCCTCGGCGAGACGGGGAAGCGGGGTCGGACCCGCCGATCGAGTATCCCCTCGCGGCCTCGGCAGGCGCAACAGCCGCGAGCGCGCCGCGGCCTTGCGACCCACGGTGCGCGTGAGTAGCCGATCCCCTTCTACAACCCCAGAGCAAGGGCGCAAGCCCCTGCCGCCCTTGGAAGATTCGGCCCCGCCGTGCCGGTCTGCGGCCAACTCCTTGTTCGCTTAAGCGTTTCTATACCATGCGGAACCGAGAATGGCGCATGCCCGACAAGAAGCGTGAGGAGCTGCAGGAGTTTCTCGACCAGCTGCCTCCGGAGGAAGCAGCGGCGCTCGCGCGCAAGCTGGAGCTCCAGCGCGCCCTCGGACAGGAGACCCCGGCAGAGTCCATCCTCGCCGGCCTTCGCCGCCAGCTTCGCGTCGCCCAGCCGGCCCGGACGCCGACGCTTTTCCGTCTCGCCGCGGCGGGCTTCGAGGAGTTCCTGGTCGATCATCCCGGCGCCAGCCGCATGCCCGGCCTGATCCCGCGCGCCTCCATCGATCCCTGGTGGCAGACGCTGAAGCAGCGGGTCCCGGAGGAGATGAAGGCGGCGGAGGCCGAGCTCGCGCGCCACGTCGCCGCCAATGACTGGACGGCGATCGAGCGCTTCGCCGGCGTCGTGCAGAGCGCGGCACGCGGCTGGACCGAGACCACGCTCGCCGGCGCCGACGCGCCTGCCGATCCCGGACTCGCCGCCGATTTCGCCGAGATCGCCCATCTCCTCGCCATCGCCGAGCCGCTCCGCCAGGCGGTCGAGCTCGCGAGCACGGTCGCCGCGCGGCTCGGCCAGACCCGCGCGCGCCGCATTCTCGAATTCGGCGACGAGACCGTCGCCGAGGCGCGCCAGCAGTATCTCCGCTTCTCGCAGGCGCACGGCGCCGACGCCCATTACGTCGCGCTCGGCCTGCTCAACCGGCTGGAGCGGCCATGGCAGATCCTGCGCCTCGCCCGCGCCCTCGGCTGGAATCCCGAGGATGCCGCGACCCCGCATCCGGAGCTCGCCATTCTCGCCGACCGCCTGATCCACGACCTGGCGCTCCTCGCCGAGGATGTCGATGCGCTGATGCCGCGGCCGGACGACGCGGTGGCGGACGCCATCGACTTCCGCAAGCTGCAGCAGGCGCTCACGCGCTACATCGAATGCGCCGAGCAGATGGCGGGATCGTCTGGCCTCGGACCGGACACCGCGCGCGGCAAGCGGGTCCTGGCGACGCGCGTGCGGCTTGCCCGCGCGATCGTGCCAGACCGGCTCCACGGAGTGGCGGAGGCGGCGCTCGCCGTGCTGCCGCGCGAGCGGGGCGGCGAGCGTCCCGATCTCGACATCATGCCTTCCGGCGACACCATCGAGCAGGCGATGCGCGCGGCGCGTTTCCTGGTGCTGCTGCGCCAACGAGGGGGCGCGCTTGGCCTCAGGGAAACGGTCGAGGCCGCCATCGCGGCGCTCGGCGTCGAGCTCGCCGACCGCGCCGAGCCGCGTTTCGAGCTGCTGGCGCGCAAAGCGGCGCCGAAGGCGGCGACTGCCCAGCTCAACGCGGCGATCCGGGTCGCCGGCGTCCTCTTCGAGGACGGCCGCGCCGATGCGCTCGCCCGGCGGCTCAGGAGCCTGCAGAGCGGCGGAGGCAGCGGCTGAGCCGCGCCTCAGCGGCTCGGGCGGCGGAGATAGACGCGCTGGACCTTGCGCCCGCTGGCATCGGTCTCGTCGGTGAGGCGGATCTCGAGACCAGCGGTGAAATGCCGGGCCTCGGCGCGGATATCCTCGCCGCGCGCCGCCCGCTCGAGGAGCCGCACCGCCTCCACCAGCAGCCCGCGATCGATCTCGCTGACGCGCAGCACCACGACATCGCTCCCTACTGTCCCTTGCCATTGTGCAGCGGCGCGGCGCCGAGGCCGAATCAATTCCGGCGGAACCGGGGACGCTAGCGCATTGACGGCGGAATGCCCGGGCTTGATTGTGGCGCGCCAAGAACTCCGGAAGCGGTCTCCCGATGAAAGTGGAAGTCCCCGATGAGCTTGCGCGCCGGTTGGGGCGCCTCCATGCGCGCCAGCGGCTTGGCATCGAGCAGGCCTACGAGGCGCGGGTCTTCGGCGGCGGGCTCAACTTCTTCCACATCGAGAACTGGTACTCGATCCACTCGGTGATCCGCACCGTGCTGCGCCTCGCCGGCCTCTATGGGCGCGGCCGCCGCAATGCGGCGCAGGTCGAGCTCCGGCGCAACCGGGTGGTGCTGCCGGAGCTGCCGCCGGCCTTCGACGGCTTCACCCTGCTGCATCTCACCGATCTCCACATGGAGATGAACTCGACGGCGCTGCAGCGGATCGTCGAGCTGCTGCCCGGCGTCACCTACGATGCCTGCGTCCTCACCGGCGATTTCCGCGCCCAGACCTACGGTCCCTACGAGGCGGCGCTCGACGGGCTGCGCTGGTTCCGGCCGCATCTCCGGGATCCGGTCTATGGCGTGCTCGGCAATCACGACACCATCCGCATGGTGCCGGCGATGGAGCGGATGGGGATCCGCATGCTGCTCAACGAGACGGAGATCATCCGCCGCGGCGATCAGCGCATCCATCTCGTCGGCATCGACGATGCGCACTACTACCGGGTCGACAATATCGAGAAGGCGGCGGGCGATATCCCGCATGACGAGTTCTCGATCCTGCTCACCCATACGCCGGAGATCTACCGGCAGGCGGCGCACGCGGACTTCAACCTGCTGCTGAGCGGCCACACCCATGGCGGCCAGATCTGCCTGCCGGGCGGCGTGCCGATCATCCTCGACGCCAAGCTGCCGCGGAAATTCGGCGCCGGCGCCTGGCAGTATCACGGCATGCACGGCTATACCTCGCGGGGTGCCGGCACCAGCCTGGTGCCGGTCCGGCTCAACTGCCCGCCGGAGATCACGCTGCACGAGCTGCGCCGCGGCTGAGCTTCTAATAAGGACGGTCGCGCAGGCGCAGCTTGAACAGGATTCGCGACAGCAGCACCTCGCCGGCGAAGAACAGCGCGACGCCGACGAGGATGTCGAGAGCGCCGAGCGGCAGCGCGCCGACGCAGGCGAGGAAGGGAAACAGCGACTCCGGCACCTGGTCGAGGCCGGAAGCGCGGCCGCTGGACTCGAGACCCATCCGGCGTTTGAGGAAGCTCGACAGCAGGTCGCCCGCCATCGCCGCGGCGCCGGCCCGGAGTCCCACGGTCCACGACAGTCCCAGGAGTGCAGCGCCCGCCACGCTGGCGAGGATTCCCAGCACGATCCCGCGCCCCGTCTTCGAGGCGCCGAGCAAAGGACGGCCGTCGAAGAAGATGACACCGCCGTCGAGCGGCCAGGCCGCCCAGGCGCCGAGGAACTTCTTCGCGATCACCGGCGTGCCATTGGCGAGCGCCGCCAGGATCAGGAGTTGCAGGATCGAGAGCGGGTGCATCGTCGCCCCGTCGGCTGAAACAAAGAAGGGCCGCCCCTGCGGGCAGCCCTTCCATTGTCGAACCGCGTTCCGGCGCGAGGCCGGAGAAACGTCGGTTTAGCCCTGCTGGACCTCGAACGAGGCGAGAATCCAGGTCTGAGCCTCCGACGACCGCAGCTTGAGACAATGAGACACTGGATCACCTCCTTTCAAATGGTTGCACGATGCTTTCCTTTATAAGGGCCCGCTGCGCGGTTTGGAAGCGGGAAGGCGGTATCGGTCATCGGCCGGCGGACAAGACGGCCCTCCACCCCGCGCTCCACCCTTGATTGCACGAGGGAATCCCGGCCATCCGGCCCGCGCTAGATCGCGCCAAGTCCCCTCCCGTCATCGCGCAGCCAGGCATAGACCGCCGGGGGATCACCAGCAGGGTGAGCACGGTGGAGGAGGCAAGGCTTGAAGTGGATAGCGCCCGCCTCCGGCAGCGCCTGGCGCAGCGGCACGTCCTCCTGCCGACGATGGTTGACGAAATTCACCAGCAGGATCGCATCGCGCACGATGATCGCCGCGCTTTGCGATCTCTACTGCCGGCTGGCGCGCGGCCGATGATCTCGAGGCTCGCGGTGGCAAGGAACGCCGGCGCGATGTCCGCGCCTCAACTCGAGAGCTGGGCCATCAGGCGCTGAGCCCGCTCGACAATCATCCGCTAATCGACGAAGTCTTCGGCCGAGGTCTCCAGCACCGCCCGCGTCGCAACGATGTCGGGGCCGATGACGCGGTCGTCGACCATCATCGGCACGCGCTCGCGGATCGCGACGTAGAGCGGACGGAGCGCTGGCGCCGGTGTCAGGCCGCGGATGTCGAGGGCCTGGGTGGCGAGCAGCGCCTCGATGGCGATCACGTTCATCGCCTGGTCGACGGCGAAGCCGGCGCGCCGCGCCGCCAGCGGCGACATCGGCACGTGATCCTCGGTATTGGCACAGGTGGGGATCGACTGGATGGTGGCGGGGATCGCCCGCATCCGGAGCTCGGCGACCAGCGAGGCGGCGGTGTACTGGGCGATCATGAAGCCGGAATTCTCGCCCTGCCGCGCCTGCGGGTGGATGAGGAAGGCAGGCAGTCCGCCATTCTGCTTCTCGTCGACGAAGCGGGCGCTGCGCCGCTCGCTGATGACGGCGGCGGAGATCACCGAGGTCGCGAGATGGTCGAGCGCCTCGCCGGCGCGCTGGCCGTGAAAGTTGCCGGAGTTCGAGGTGACCCAGCCGTCGGCGACACCGAACAGCGGATTGTCGTTGGCGGCGTTCATCTCGATCTCGAGCACGGTCTCTGCGAGCGTGACCGCATCGCGGGCGGCGCCCAGCACCTGCGGGATGCAGCGGATCGAGAGCGAATCCCGCAAGCGGCTCGGTCGCGGCGGCAGTACCGCCTGGCTCGCGGTGGTGAGGTTGCGCAGCGCCGCGGAGGTGGCGATCTGGCCGGGATGTGGCTTAGCCAGCGCGGTGCGCTCGTCGAAGCTGTCGGAGACGGCGCCGAAGGCCTCCATGGAGAGCGCGGAGACCGCCTCGGCGAGCGCCACTAGCCGCTTCGCGTCGTGGACGGCGAGCGCGCCGATGCCGGTGGTCTGCTCGGTGCCGTTGATGAGGGCGAGACCGTCGCGCCCTTCGACCCGCGGCCGCTCGATCCCGGCGGCGGCGAGCGCCGCGGCGCCCGGCTGCCACGCGCCCTCACCGATCCGGGCCTCGCCCTCGCCGATGAGCGGCAGCGACATGTGCGCGAGCGGCGCCAGATCGCCGCAGGCGCCGACCGAGCCCTGCTCCGGCACGCGGGGAACGACATTCGCGTTCAGCATGGCGAGGAGCGCATCGAGGGTCGCCGTGCGCACGCCGGTCAGGCCCGAGGCCAGCACATTGGCGCGGATCGCCATCATCGCCCGGACCGCGTCCGCCGCCATCGGCGATCCGACGCCGGCGGCGTGGCTGCGCAGCAGATTGTGCTGCGAGCTGCGCGTGGCGTCGCGGGAGACGCTGCGGCCGTCGAGGGCGCCGAAGCCGGTGGTGAGGCCGTAGATCGGCCGCCCCTCCTCCACCAGGCGATCGAGGAAGGCGGCGCAGTCGGCCACCGCCTTGCGGGCGGCGGGCGAGAGCGAGACCGCGGCATGATCGCGGGCGATCGCCGCCACCGCCGCCACCGTCAGCGACTTGCCATCGAGCACGATCATTATCCAGCCCCCTTGATGTTCAGTGCGGCGCAGGCGGATTCGCCTTGATCCCCGCTCGACGATATCCGCATACTTTCAGTCGGGAAATACAAGAACAGGGTGCGAGCCTCGGCCTCGAACGAGTGCCGAGAAAGATCGTGTCCGACACAAAACCGGCCGAGCACTGTCGGCCGGACAGAGGAGGATGGAGATGACGGCGTCCCACTACAAGGCGGACCTCGCCGTGCTGGCGGCCGAGAAATTCGAGACGGGGGAGATCGATCGTCGCGGCTTCCTGACCGCGGTGGCGGCGCTCGGACTGGCGCCGATGATCCTGGGATCGACCGAAGCCTCGGCGGAGACCAAGGAGCTGGTGATTTGCAACTTCGGCGGCGATGCGGTCAAGGCCTGGGACGTCGCCTGGGGCCAGCCCTTCGCCAAGAGCTCCGGCATGAAAGTGTCCGTCATCGGCGGCGAGCCGACGCCGGGCGCCATCAAAGCGCAGGTTGAGAGCGGCAAGGTGATCTGGGACTGCTGCGATGGCGACGCCTATTACACGCCGCTCCTCGGCAAGCAGAACCTGATCCAGAAGATCGACTACAGCAAGGTCGACAAGAACAAGGTACGGCCGGAATACGTTTTTGAATATGGCTGCGCCAACTACATGTATTCGACCGTGAACGGCTACAACACCGAGAAGACCGGCGGCAAGGTGCCGAACGGCTACAAGGATTACCTCAACTTCAAGGATTTCCCGGGCAAGCGCGCGATCTACAAGTGGCTCCTGGGCTCGCTGGAGGCGGTGCTGATCGGCGGCGGCGCCGATCCCGCGAAGATCTATCCCCTCGACGTGAAGCGCGCCTTCGCGCTCATCAAGGAGCACAAGAGCGAGTTCATCATGTGGGGCGGCGGTGCGGCGAGCCAGCAGCTCTTCCGCGACGGCGAGGTGGTGATGGGCTGCCTCTGGAGCACCCGCGCCTCGGTGCTCGACCGCGAGAGCAAGGGCAAGATCACCTGGACCTGGGATCACGGCATCGTGGCGCCCGGCGTCATCGTGGCGCTCGCCAAGAACCCGGCGGGGCCGGCGGTGTTCGACTTCCTGGCCTCGACCCAGGATCCCGACCGGCAGCTGGTGCTGCTGCAGATGCTGGGGAACGGCCCCGCCAACCCGGCGGCGAGCGCCAAGGAGACGCCGGACCTGCAGAAGATCGACTGCAACTACGAGCCCAACTACAAGCGGCAGATCCCGATCAACACCGCGTGGTACGCGGAGAACTACGACAAGGTGCAGAACGATTTCCTCGACCTCATGGCGGGCTGACGCGGGGGCGCCACGCCCGCCGCGGCGGTGGTGGCGCAAGGCGGAGACCGGGGGCGCGGCGACCGAGAAGCGCCGCGCCCTCGCGTCCTGGCTGCTGGTGATGCCGCTGCTGCTGCCGCTGGCGCTGCTGTTCCTGCTGCCGCTGGCACGCATTCTCTGGATCAGCGTCACCGATCCCGAGCCGGGCCTCGGCAATTATCAGAAGCTCCTGGAATCCGAGCCACTGCAGCGGGTGCTGCTGTCGACCACCGAGGTCTGCGTCATCACCACGGCGCTGTCGCTGCTGCTGGGCTATCTCATCGCCTATGTGATGACCCAGGCCGGGCCGCAGCACCGGCTCTGGATCACCGGCTTCGTGCTGGTGCCGTTCTGGATCTCGGTGCTGGCGCGCGCCTTCTCGTGGGTGACCCTGCTGCGCGCCGAGGGCATCATCAACTCCGCCCTGATGGATCTCGGGCTCATCCACGATCCGCTGCCGCTGCTGCGCAACGAGTTCGCGGTGGTGCTGGGCATGGTGCACTACATGGTGCCCTACGCGGTGCTGCCGCTCTATTCCAACATGCGCGGCATCAACCGCCGCCTCACCGACGCCAGCCGCTCGCTCGGCGCCAGTCCCTTCACCGCCTTTCGCACCGTGTTCCTCCCTCTTTCGGCGCCGGGCATCGCCGCCTCCGGGGTGCTGGTCTTCATCTTCTCCATGGGCTTCTTCGTGACGCCGGCGATCCTCGGCGGCGGCCGCGTCATCATGATCGCGGAATATGTGAGCATCCAGATCATGCAGCTGGTGCGCTGGGGCATCGGCACCATGATGGCCTCGGTGCTGCTGCTCGCCACCGTGGCGCTCCTCGCGGTGATGTCGCGCCTCGTCGACATCCGCCAGCTCTTCGGCGCCAAATGAGCGCGCTCTCCGCCCGCTGGGGCTGGCCGGCGCTGGTGGGCGCCACCTGGGCGGTGCTGCTGTTCCTGGTGCTGCCGACCCTGGTGGCGATCCCGGTCTCGCTCACACCGCACGACTATCTCTCGCTCCCCACCCACTCGATCTCGTTCCAGCACTACCGCGATCTCTTCGCCAGCGAGAGCTGGCGCAACTCGGTGCTGCAGAGCCTGGGGATCGGCTGCCTCGTCACCATCATCGCAACGACGGTCGGCTCGCTCGCCGCGATCGGGCTCTGGCGGCTCTCCTCCGAGCTCGCCGAGAGCGTGCGGCTGCTGGCGCTGGCGCCGATGATCGTGCCGCCGGTGGTCTCGGCGCTCGCCTTCTACAAGTTCTTCGCCAGCTTCGACCTCATCGACACGCTGACCGGCGTCGTCACCGCCCATACGCTGCTGGCCGTCCCCTATGTGCTGGTGACGGTCTCGGCCGCGCTCGCCACCCTCGACCGGCGCCAGGAGCAGGCCTCGCTCTCCCTGGGCGCGAGCCTCGGGCAGACCATCCGTCACGTGATCCTGCCGCAGATCCGGCCCGGCATGCTGGCGGGCGCGGTCTTCGCCTTCATCGTCTCCTGGGACGAGATCGTGGTGACGCTCTTCATCGCCTCGCGCGCGATCTACACGCTGCCGCGTAAGATGTGGGACGGCATCAACGAGCGCGTCGACCCCACCATCGCCGCCGCCGCCACCGTCCTCTTCGCCCTCACCTTGCTGATGGTGGGCTTCCAGATCGTGAAGCAGGGCCGCGCGGCGACGCGGCCGGCGGCGGGTGGGGAGGTGTGATTGGCAACAGCGAGTTCCGGCCTCGCCCCCGCCCCGGTTTGACTCGCCCAAATCCGACCGACATGCTCCGGACCACGGAATGAGACGCGCGAACAGGGATGCCTAGACTCGAGATCTACCAGTCGCTCTGGGCGATGGAGCTGCGCCGGCCGGACGGGCGCGAGCGCACGCCGGAGGAATCCTTCGAGATGGTGGCGGCGGCCGGCTATCACGGCATGTGCATCGATCTCGCGAGCCTCGACGTGGCAGGGGCGCGCAAATACAAGCCGCTGTTCGAGAAGCACCGGCTCGGCTGCATGATCAACGCTTTCCCGAAGACCATCGAGGCGCTCCGCCCGGTGCTGCGCATGGCGAGGGATTTCAACGCCTGCACCGTCAACATCATCGGCCAGGTGATGCCGCTCTCGGTCGAGGGCATGATCCCGGTGGTGCGCGCCTGGATCGCCATGGCGGAGGCGGAGGGCATCCCGATCCTGTTCGAGACCCACCGCAACTGCATCACCAACGACCTCTTCAGCACGCTCCTGCTGCTGGACGCGGTGCCGGAGCTCCGGCTCTGCGCCGATCTCTCGCATTTCCTCGTCGATCGCGAGTTCTGGTACCCGATCTCCGAGGAGAACCACGCGCTCATCCGCCGCATCCTCGAGCG
The DNA here is from genome assembly GCA_035507155.1 of Allostellaceae bacterium. GTDB lineage: Bacteria > Pseudomonadota > Alphaproteobacteria > ATCC43930 > CGMCC-115725 > DASZHJ01. Next base: position 36 of record DATJOK010000281.1, on the reverse strand, counting down.
CTCCGACAGCTTCCAGGGTCGCGTCGCGAGCCGCGA
>DATJOK010000280.1:0-7171 GCA_035507155.1 Allostellaceae bacterium | reverse complement strand
ACTACGGCAAAACCCCGGCCCTGCTCACCGGCGCGAGCCGCCTCGACAGCCGCATTGAGCGCCAGCAGGTTGGTCTGGAAGGCGATGTCGTCGATGACGCCGATGATGTCCGCGATCTTCTTCGATGCCTCGTTGATCCCGGTCATGGCCGAGACCGCCTGGCTGACCACGGTGCCGCCCTTCTCGGCCTGGTCGCGCGCCGCGAGGGCGAGCTGGTTGGCCTGGGCCGCGTTGTCGGCGTTCTGCTTGACCGTCGTGGTCATCTCCTCCATCGAGGAGGCGGTCTCCTCGAGCGAGGAGGACTGCTCCTCCGTGCGTTGCGACAGGTTGGAATTACCCGCGGAGATCTCGTCGGCGCCGCGATGCACTTCGGCGGCGACACGCTTCACCCTCGAGACCACCTCGGCCATGTTGTCGGCAAGCTGGTTGACGCCGCGGCTCATGGCCTCGAAGAAGCCGGTCTTGCCGGAAAGATCGATGCGGCTGCCGAGGTCGCCGGCGACGACCGCCGACAGCATCCCCTGCATTTCCTTCTCGACGGCGACTTCCTGGGTACGATCGGTCCATTCCATCACCGTGCCGATGCGCGCGCCGCGCTCGTCGAGCACCGGGTTGGTGACCGTGCGGAAGGTGCAGGCGCCGAGCTGCCGCTCGGCGGCGCGTGAGCCGGCGAGAGTATCGAGCTCGCGACGCTCCGCGGCCGGATCGGCCGACAGCGCCTCGAGACTCGAGCCGCGCAGCCGCTGCACATCGAAGTCGGGCAGGCTGCGGCGGATCTCGTGCTGAGTGCGCGCAAAGGCGCCGCTCGCCGTGTCGTTGAGATAAATGATCCGTTGCTGCCCGTCGGCGAGCACCACCGAGGTCGACACCTTGTCGAGCGCCTGGCGGACGCGGGCGTTCTCGGCGGCCACCAGCCGCTCGTTCTCGATCTGGGTGCGCAGCTTCTGCTGCATGTCATCCAGCGAGCGCAGCACCCGGCCGGTCTCATCCGACCCGGTGAGATCGATCGCATTGTCGTACTTGCCGGCCGCAATGCAGCCGAACACCTCGATCGCCTCCGCAAGCGGGATGGCGAGCGCGCGGGTGATGGCCCAGGAGAGGGCGAGCGCCAGGGCGAGGGTGATGGCGCCGACCGCGGCCGTCACGTTGCGCCAGGTCGTCACCCGCGACAGGCGCTCGCTCACCGCGGCGGCCATGGTGGCATAACCGAGGTCGGACAGGCTCTGCAGACTCGAGCTGATGGCGCGCGAGTCGGCGAAGAGCTCCGCCGTCGTGATGGTCATCTTCTGGGCGTCGATGATCCGCGCCTGGACGATGCCGTAGGAGCTGTCGAACGCGCTCTGCGCCGCCGCCAGGGCGGGGGCGATCTTCGCCCGCGCCGCGGCCGGTGCGCCGTTGAGGTCGCGCGTCGCTGCAGCGAAGTCGGCGACCACCTCGTCGTGGTAGAGACTGAGCGCCATCTGGTCGTCGCCGCCGAGATAGCCCTTGATGCTCGCGCGCGTGGCATACCACTGGACGTTGCCCGAGGCGATGAGCGCCCCCGGCACGTCGCGGGCGGCGATCTGAATGAGCGCGGCGGTTTGCGGCGAAGGATCGACATTGAGCGCCGAGCGGCCGACCACCAGATCGCTGAGCTTCACGATCCTGGCGATGAGCGCATCGTGCCGCGCAACCGCGTCATCGGCGGACAGCTTGGCCTCGTCGGACTTCAACTGCCCCCAGTCGGTCCTGATGTCCCGCCAGTCTTTCGCGACGCCGAGCCGGGCCCCGATCTCCGCGTCGCTGCCGTCGACTTCGGCCATGAGCGTGTCGATCGCGGCCTCCGAGGCCGAGAGCTCGTCGCGGCGCGAGGCATCGCCGGTGAGCACGGCGAAGAGGAGGCTGCGGTGATTGGCCATGTTCGCCAGCACCGCGCCGACCTGGTGGGCGTAGTCCGCGCCCGCGAGCTCGTTGCGGGCCTGCGCCACTTCGGTGTTGGTGGCAGTCAGGTAGAAGATCCCGAGCACCGCGGTCGGCACCGCCATTGCGGCGACGAGCAGCGCCAGCTTCTGCCAGAGCCTGAAACGGTTGAGGAATTGCATGGTGACCTCTAAACCTCGATCCATTCGCCGCCGGCGGCGCGGCGGGTTTCCGGCCGCGTCTTTCTCGGCGCGGCCTGGGGGGCGTTCCTGACGGCTGCCGTCTGCGGCACCGCGAACTGCTCCGCGGCAGCGCCGGTGTCGTACCGGCCGAGCATGTCGTTGAGCTCGCGCACCTGGCCGGCCATCGACTGCGAGGCGGCGGTCGCCTCCTCGACGAGCGCGGCGTTCTGCTGGGTGAGCTCGTCCATCTGCACTACGGCGCGGTTGACCTGCTCGATTCCCGAGGACTGCTCACGCGAGGCGGCGGCGATCTCGGCGACGATGTCGGAAACCTTCTTCACCGAGGTGACGATCTCGCCGAGCGTGCGGCCGGATCGGGTCACGAGGCCCGAGCCGTCCTCCACCTTCCTGACACTGTCCTCGATGAGGCTCTTGATCTCCTTGGCGGCGGTGGCGGAGCGCCCGGCGAGGCTGCGCACCTCGCTGGCGACGACGGCGAAACCACGGCCCTGCTCGCCGGCGCGCGCGGCCTCGACGGCGGCGTTGAGCGCCAGCAGGTTCGTCTGAAAGGCGATCTCGTCGATGACCCCGATGATGTCGGCGATCTTCTTCGCCGAATCGTTGATTCCGGACATCGCGTCGACGGCCTTGCCCACCACGGCGCCGCCCTGTTCGGCCTGATCCCGCGCCGCGAGGGCGAGCTGATTCGCCTGCGCGGCGTTGTCCGCGTTCTGCTTGACGGTCGTGGTCATTTCCTCCATGGAGGAGGCGGTTTCCTCCAGCGAGGAGGCCTGTTCCTCGGTGCGCAGCGACAGGTTCGAATTGCCGGCGGTGATCTCCTCGGCGCCCATCGCAATCTCGCGGCCCGCGCTCTTCACCCGCGCCACGACCTCCACCAGGCTCTCGGCCAGGCGATTGACGCCGGCTCCCAGGCCCTCGAAGAAACCGGACTTGTCGGCAAGGTCGATGCGCCGGCTGAGATCGCCGCCGTTCACGGCGTCGAGCACGGCCTGCAGCTCCGCCTCCACGCGCACCTCCTGGGTGCGCTGCGTCCATTCCATTACCGTGCCCAGCCGCGCGCCACGCTCGCCCGTCACCGGATTGGTAACGGTGCGGAAAGTGAGGCCGCCCAGCGTGCGTTCCTCCACCCGTTCGCTGCTGAGCGCATCGAGAATGCGGCGCTCAGCGGCCGGATCGGCCGATAGCGTCTCGAGACTCGAGCCCCGCAGCTGCCCGGCGTCGAAGATCGGCAGCGAGCTGCGGATCTGCGCGGCGCACCGCTCGAAGGTCGCTTGCGCGGCATCGTTCAGATAGATGATCCGATGGCCGGCGTCGGCCAGCACCACGCAGGTCGAGGCCTTGTCGAGCGCATGGCGGACGCGCGAATTCTCCGCGGCCAAGGCACGCTCGTTTTCGATCTGGCCGCGCAGCTTGTCCTGCATCAGTGCGAGCGCCCGCAGCACCTGGCCGGCCTCGTCCTCGCGGCGGGTGTCGATCTGGTTGTCGTAGCGGCCCTCCGCGATGTGCTCGAAGACACCGATGGCGCGCGTCAGGGGCCGCGAGAGCGAGAGCCTCACGAGTCTGAGGACGGCCAGCGCGGCACCCAACGCGAGCAGAGCGAAGAGGGCGGTGACGTCGCGGTGTATGGCGACGGAGGAGGCGCGCGCACCGAGGGTGGAGGTGGCGACGCTCAGACTATCCGCGGCGAGCTTCTGCAAGGCATGACTCGCCGGTATCCCGGCGTCGTAGATCGCGCCGCCGCTGGTCTTGAGACTGGAGGCCTTGACGATCTGCGAGTCGACCACGCCGTCGAAATTCCCAAAGAGCTGCACGGCCGTGTCGAAGTCATTCTGCAGCGGGGCAGCCACTTGCGGCGGCAGCTTCGAGAGCCCGGCCCGGATCTGGTCGAATTGCGACAGCACGCGGCTGCGGTAGATCGCGATGCCCATCTGGTCGTCGCCGCCCAGGTAGCTCTTGGCGGCGGCATCCACTGCAAAGCGGCGCATGCTGTCGGATTCGGCGAGCGCGGTCGACGCGTATTCGGAGCCGATCTCGAGCAGTGTGCGGGTCGTCTGGTCGGAGTCGGAGGCGACTCCGGAGCCGACCGCGACGGCGGCGTTCAGCTGATTCAACCGGCCGTTCAGCGCCTCGTTGGCGGCGGCGACCTGGGTAGGTGACTGGGTGAGAGTCGCCGCGGCGGCAGCGTTCCACTGCGAGCGCAGGTTGGCGACATCCTCGCTGACTCCGTAGAGCTCGCCCAATCGACCGCTGACTGCCTCTAGGCGGCTCATTGCCGTGTCGACTTCGCGCTGCTCGCCCAGTACGGCGGCACGGCGGGCCGTGTCGCCGCTCGCGAAGACGAATGCGCGCGCACCATGAGTCAGCAGGTTCGAGCGCAGAGCGTCTATCGCCTGGAGGAAGCGGACTCCCTGCAGCTCGCCGCGTGCCTGGCTCAGGGCCCCGTCCATGGTGGTGAAATAGAAGAACCCGACCAGGACAGCCGGCAGCAGCTGGGCCAGCACGACGGCTCCCAGCTTCTGCCAGAGATTGAGACGTTTGAGCGCCATTCTGTTCATGAGGGGACTCAGGCGCTGCGCGCTGTGCGCGCAGCTCCCATTGGTGAGGCTCTCGGGGCGCGCAGCGCGTGCGCCATGTCGTGTCCAACCCGGTAACGCCCCATGTTCTCGCTGAGCTCGCGGGCCTGGCCGGCCATGTTCTGCGCCGCTGCCGTGGCTTCTTCCACCAGCGCGGCGTTCTGCTGAGTGAGGGCGTCCATCTGCACGACGGCGCGATTGACCTGCTCGATACCGGCCGACTGCTCCCGCGAAGCGGCGGCGATCTCGGCGACGATGTCGGAGACTTTCTTCACCGAAGCGACGATCTCTTCGAGTGTGTGACCGGACTCAGTGACGCGTGCCGAGCCATCCTCGACCTTGCGCACCGAATCCTGGATGAGGCCCTTGATCTCCTTGGCGGCGGTCGCGGAGCGGCCGGCGAGGCTGCGGACCTCGCTCGCGACGACCGCGAAGCCGCGGCCCTGCTCGCCGGCACGCGCCGCCTCGACGGCGGCATTGAGCGCCAGCAGGTTGGTCTGGAAGGCGATCTCGTCGATCACACCGATGATGTCCGCGATCTTTTTCGAGGACTGCTTGATGTCGGCCATGGCCGCCACGGCCTGATTCACCACCACGCCGCCACGCTCGGCCTGGTCGCGGGCCGCGAGCGCGAGCTGGCTCGCCTGGGCCGCGTTGTCGGCGTTCTGCTTGACCGTGGTCGTCATCTCCTCCATGGATGAGGCGGTCTCTTCGAGCGACGCGGACTGCTCCTCGGTGCGCCGCGAGAGATTGCCGTTGCCGGCGGAGATCTCCTCCGCCGAGCGGTTCACTTCGGTGGCCGTGGACCTGATGCCGCGGACCAGGACCGCCATGCCCTCGAGGAGCGTATTGATGCCCTCGGCCATGGCGCGCAGCTCGGGGTTGTCGAGACGCGCATCGAGGCGACGGGTGAGGTCGCCCTGCGATGCGGCGTCGATGACCTCGCGGGTCTGCTCGACGATGTTTCTCGTTGGGCTCATTTGAATTCGGTCTCCAATCTTCTTGGCCGGTCAGGCGGCGCTCGCGGCCAGCGCTTCGTCGTTGCCGTCCCCGCCGGCGGACAGCGCCAGGTCGCGGCCGATGAGGCGATCGATGTCGAGCAGCACGACCATGCGTTCGGAAACCGATACCAACCCGCGGATGTACTCGGTGGCCGAGCGCGAGCCGAGCTCCGGCGCCGGTTTGACCTCGGCGGTGTTCACGTCCACGACGTCGGAGACACCGTCGACGACGACCCCGAAATCACGACGTCCCGCCGGGGTGTTGACCGACATCACGATGATCACCGTTACCGTCGTGTACTCGGCCCGCTCCAGCGCAAACCGCATCCGCAGATCGACGATGGGGACGATGGAGCCGCGCAGGTTCAGCACGCCGAGGACGTGCGCCGGGGCATGGGGGATCTTGGTCACCGCGGACCAGCCGCGGATCTCCTGCACGCGCAGGATGTCGACCCCATAGGTCTCGTTGCCGAGCACGAAGGTCAGGACCTGGTGGGACCCGTTAGTGGACATGGTTGTGATGCCTCGTCTTCACCGCCGTGGGCCTCATGCCGCCACCCGCATGGACGCGGCGCGGATGAGTCCCGGCACATCGAGAATGAGCGCCACCGAGCCGTCGCCGAGGATCGTCGCGCCCGAGACGCCCCCGATGTGCCCGTAGTTGGCTTCCAGAGACTTGATGACCACCTGCTGCTGTCCCAGCAGGTCGTCGACGAACAGGCCTACGCGCCGGCCGTCGCCTTCGGCAACGACGATCAGGCCCTCGTGCAGCGCGCGGGAACGCGGCTCGACACCGAAGAGATCGTGCAGCCGGATGATGGGCAGGTAGTCGCCGCGGAACGAGAGCACTTCGCTGTGGCCCGAGAGCCGTGTGACGCCCGTCGACTTGAGCTGCATCGATTCGACGATGGAGATGAGCGGCACGATGTAGGTCTCGGTGCCGACCGCGACGGACTGGCCGTCCACGATGGCGAGCGTCAGGGGCAGGGTGATCGTGAATCGGGAACCGCGGCCCGGGTCGCTCCTGACGTCGATCTTGCCGCCGAGCTCTTTCACGTTGCGACGGACGACATCCATTCCGACTCCACGTCCCGACACGTCGGTGGTCTTCTCCGCGGTGGAGAAGCCGGGAACGAATATCAGCTCGTAGACCTCGGCATCCGTCAGCGAATCGGTGGCGCCGACCAGGCCGCGGGCACGGGCCTTGGCGAGAATGCGCTCCTTGTCGAGCCCGCCGCCGTCGTCGCTCACTTCCACGGCGATGTTGCCGCCGCGGTGGCAGGCATCGAGATGCACCGTGCCTTCGGCCGACTTGCCGGCCGCGGTCCGCGCTTCCGGCAACTCGATGCCGTGGTCGATGCTGTTGCGCACCAGATGCACCAGCGGATCGCCGATCTTCTCGAGCACGGTCTTGTCGAGCTCGGTCTGCTCGCCGGTGAGCTTGAGCTCGATCTGCTTGCCGAGGCGCTGCGCGAGGTCGCGCACCATCCGCGGG
>DATJOK010000279.1:0-3511 GCA_035507155.1 Allostellaceae bacterium | reverse complement strand
CTCTCCCGTGAAACGGGAGAGGGAGGGACCCGGCGCGTCAGCGCTGGGAGGGTGAGGGTGCGCGCGGCCGCGAGCTAGTTCCCCACTTCCTCGCTGTAGACGCGCCGGACGCCGGCTTCCAGCATCTGCGCCCAGGCGCGGGCGAGGGAGCCGTCGAGGTCGATGCCGCGGCAGGCGTCCTCCACCACCACGGCGTCGAAGCCCTCGCGGCGCGCGTCGAGGGCGGAGTAGTGGACGCAGAAATCGGTGGCGAGGCCGACGAGGAAGATGCGGCTGAAGCGCCGCTCGCGCAGGTACCCGCCGAGGCCAGTGGGCGTGGTGCGATCGTTCTCGTAGAAGGCGGAGTAGCTGTCGATCTCGATGCGGAAGCCCTTGCGGATCACCACCGCCGCCTGCGGGATGTCGAGATCGTGGTGGAATTGGGCGCCGTCGCTGCCGGCGACGCAGTGATCCGGCCACAGGATCTGCCGGCCATAGGGAAGCTCGATGGTCTCGAAGAGCTGCCGCCCGGGATGGCTGCTGGCAAAGGAGAGATGGCCCGGCCGGTGCCAGTCCTGGGTCAGCACCACGTGGGAGAACCGCGCCGCGAGCCGGTTCGCCGCCGCCACCACCTCGTCGCCCTTGGCGACGCCGAGCGCGCCGCCGGGGCAGAAATCGTTCTGCACGTCGACCACGATCAGCACGTCGCGCTCGGAAAGGGCGCTCACCGCATGGCTCTCCGCTATTGCGCCGCTGCCGGCCGCTCCGCCGCCATCAGCGCCTTCAGATCCTCCTCCGTCAGCGTCTCTTTTTCCAGCAGCAGCTTGGCGCCGCGCTCCAGGATCGCCCGTTTGCTGCGCAAAAGCGCAAGGGTGCGGTTGAAGGCGGTGTCGACGATCGCCTTCACCGCTTCGTCGATCTCCCGCGCCGTCGCCTCGCTGTAGCTGCGCTCGTGCCAGCCGGCGCCGGCGGGACCGCCGAGGAAGCTCTGGTTCTCCGCCTCGTAGGTGATGTTGCCGAGGCTCTCCACCATGCCATAGCGGGTCACCATGCTGCGGGCGATGTTGGTCACTTTCTGGATGTCGTCGGCGGCGCCGGTGGAGATCTCGCCGAAGATGATCTGCTCCGCCGCGCGGCCACCGAGCAGCACCGACATCTTGTTCTCGAGCTCGGGTTTGGTCATCAGGAAGCGGTCCTCGGTCGGCCGCTGGATCGTGTATCCGAGCGCGCCGACGCCGCGCGGGATGATCGAGACCTTGTGAACGGTGTCGGTGCCGGGGAGCGAGAGCGCCACCAGCGTGTGGCCCATCTCGTGATGCGCCACCACCTCGCGCTCGTGCGGCACCAGCAGACGGTTCTTCTTCTCGAGCCCGGCGACGATGCGCTCCACCGCCTGGGTGAAGTCGTCGAGGGTCACGGCATCGGCGTTGCGACGCGTCGCGATGAGGGCCGCCTCGTTGACGAGGTTGGCGAGATCGGCGCCGGTGAAGCCCGGCGTCAGCGCGGCGATCTGCTCGGGATCGACGTCGGAGGCGAGCTTCGCCTTCTTCATGTGCACTTTCAGGATCTGGATGCGGCCGACCTTGTCCGGCCGGTCCACCAGGATCTGGCGGTCGAAGCGGCCGGCGCGCAGCAGCGCCGGATCGAGGATCTCCGGCCGGTTGGTGGCGGCAAGGAGGACGAGGCCCGACTTCACGTCGAAGCCGTCGAGCTCGACCAGGAGCTGGTTGAGGGTCTGCTCTTTCTCGTCATGGCCGCCGAGGCCCGGATAGGCGCCGCGCGCGCGGCCCAGCGCGTCGAGTTCGTCGATGAAGATGATGGCGGGCGCCTTCTGCCGCGCCTGCTCGAAGAGGTCGCGCACGCGGGCGGCGCCGACGCCGACGAACATCTCGACGAACTCCGAGCCGCTGATGGAGAAGAAGGGGACACCCGCCTCGCCGGCGACCGCGCGCGCCAGCAGCGTCTTGCCGGTGCCGGGCGGTCCCACCAGCAGGATTCCCTTCGGGACCCGCCCGCCGAGCCGGCCATGGCCCTCGGGATCCTTGAGGAAGCCGATCACCTCCTTCAGCTCCTCCTTCGCCTCGTCGACGCCGGCGACGTCGTCGAAGGTGACCTTGGTGTCGGTCTCCACATAGACCTTGGCCTTGCTGCGGCCGATCGACATCAGGCCGCCGGTGCCGAAGCCCTGGTTCGCGGCGAAGCGGCGCACCACGAAGAACCAAACGCCGAAGAAGAGCGCCGTCGGCACCACCCATCCGAGGAGGTCCTGCAGGAAGGTGCTCTGCACCTCGCCGGCGAACTTCACGTGGTACTTGTCGAGATCGGCGGCGATGTCCGACGGCACCCGCGTGGTGATGAACTGCGTCTTGCCCTCGGCGTTGGGCTCCTTGAGCGTGCCCTGGATGTACTTGTCGCTGACACGGACCTCGGCGAGCTTGCCCTGCTGCAGATCCTGCTGGAACTGGCTATAGGGGATGACGTCGATCTTCTCGTGCTCGGCCCAGAGCTCCTGCAGGATCAGGATGCCGAATACCGCCGCGATGACGTACCAGAAGTGATACTGGGTCTGCTTGTTCATCGCCATCGCCTTCGCTGACTTGGCCCTTCGGTCCTGCTAACCCGCGAGACCGGATTGTGATCCGATTCAACGAGATCAGGCTTTCCAGAGATAGGCAGAGGGGGCACCGCGCGCAACTGCAGAGCAATCGCGCTGGGATCACCCCGATTTAGCCGGCCCGTACTGCAGTACCTGCACCTTCTCGAGGGTGACGAGGGCGGAGCCCATCATCCCATCGAGCAGCGGCAGGAAGGCGGCGATCTTCTCCTCGCTGTCGACGATCTCCACCACGATCGGCAGGTCCTGGGAGAGCCTGAGGACCTTGGTGGTATGGAGCGTGCTCGAATGGCCGAACCCCATCGGCCCGCGCAGCACGGTGGCGCCGGCGAGGCCTTGCTCGCGCGCCTTCAGCACGATCGCCTCGTAGAGCGGCTGGTGGCCGTGGCGGTCGTCCTGACCCAGGAAGATGCGCAGCAGCGTGGCGTTCTTCGGCACCGGCATGGCTCAGGCTCCTTTCAGTCCGTTGAGGCTGGCGGCGGCGACATGGCCGAGCCATACCGCCAGCAGGCACAGCGCCACCGAGATGAGGATGTTGCCGGCGGCCCACAGCCACTCGCCGTCCTGCGCGAGGGTCAAGGTCTGCAGGCTGAAGGACGAGAAAGTGGTGTAGCCGCCACAGATGCCGATCATCAGGAACTGCCGCATCGCCGTGCTGGCGAGCCAGCGGCCGTCGGGCCCGGTGAGCGTCGCGATGAAGCCGATGACGAAGGATCCCGTGACGTTGGCGACCAAGGTGCCCCAGGGAAACGCCTCGCCGACCCGGGTGGCAACGAAGCCCGAGATCCAGAAGCGCGCGATGCTTCCAAGCGCGCCTCCCAACGCGATCCAGAGATAGCTCAGCATGCCCCGTCCGATGCGGCCATGATCGGCCCGCATCCTTGTGGAAGCCGCAACCCCCGTCAACTCGGCAGGCGC
>DATJOK010000278.1:0-5027 GCA_035507155.1 Allostellaceae bacterium | reverse complement strand
CAGCAGCGTCGCCTCGGTCTGCTCCGGCGACAGCTTCGCCGGATCCGCCCCCGACGCCTGGCTCCCCGCCCACTGCGAGCTCGTGCACCCCGCCAGCGCCAGCATCACCGTCAGCGTCAGCGGGCGCACTATCAGAAGGCGACGGCCGAGACGAGGGAAAATCCGTTCGCTCCGAGGCACCAGTGGTCTCCGCTGCACAGGGGTTCGGGAAGGCCCTGACGGTGCCGCAACTTGGTTAAGATGACGTGAAGTCGGACCGCTATCTGCAGCTCAGGATTGTAGAACGGGCGCGTCCCCGCCCTCCAATCATGCTGGCCGGAAGCGGCCTCAGGGCTGCGCCGAAGCGGTGCTGGTGCTGCTGCTGTCGCCGACTTCCCGATGCACCGTCGCGTCGGCCAGCTCGGCCGAACGCGTGCGCGCTGCCCGCAGGTCCCGCGGCGACATCTTCTCGGCGAGCCGGCGCATCTGCTGGCGTGCGTCGGAATCGCCGGCATCGGCGGCGAGGCTGAACAGCGCATAGGCCTCGGTGGCCGATTGCTCGACGCCGCGTCCGTCGGCGTAGAGGGCGCCGAGATCGTACTGGGCGGTCACCACGCCCTGCACCGCGGCCGAGCGGAACCAGCGGGCGGCTTCCTTGTAGTCGCGCGTCACGCCCGCACCATTGGCATAAGCGAGGCCCAGGCTGAGCTCTGCTGCGGCATGGTTCTGATTCGCCGCGAAGCGATACCAGGTGACCGCGCGGACGGCGTCCTTGGGAACGCCCAGGCCGCGCTCATAGAGCGCGCCGAGATTGTACTGCGCATCCGGGAGGCCTTGGTTCGCCGCTTTCTGAAACAGCTCCGCGGCCTTGGCATAATCCTTGGGAACCCCGTTGCCGAACGCGTAGCGGATGCCGAGGGCGAAATCCTCGACCGCGGGACTGACCGGCGGCGACGGCGTCGCCGGAACCTCGGCAGCCACCGGCTGCGCGGTCGCGGCATCGGCGGGGGGAAGCGGCCTGCCGGGAGCCTGGGACGCCGCCGGCGGCAGCGCTGCAATGAGCGCGGGCGGCCCGGCGGGCGTGGTCTCGCCGTTGCTCAGATAGAAGATGCCGGCACCGGCGGCAGTCGCCAGCATCAGCGCGCCGAGCGCGGCGATCGCGCGACCCCGGCGCCGCACCCGCGGCGGCGGGACGTAGAGGGCGGGAAGCCGCGCGATATGGGTCTCGCCGGCACTTGCGATCGCGGCCGTGGACAGCTCGGGCACCGGCGGCGGGGGCGCCCGATGCGCCCGCGTCTCGGCGATCCGCTCGGTCGGGGTCTCGAAGGCGCGCGTCAGCAGCGCCGAGAGCGCGCGCGCATCCTGGCTGCCTTGCGGCTGTGCGGCGGTGGGTGGGGCGCCCGGGTTGAGCGCGGCCTTGCGGATCGCACGGGCGAGCCAAGCCTCGGGCTCGACGCCGGCAGACTTGGCCGCGGCCTCGACGGCCTGGCGCAGATCGGGCGTCAACTCGAGCATGCGCCACGTCCGCGCCAGCATCTGCGCAGAGCGCGCCGGCGACCCGATCGGGGCGGCGAACCTCGATGCCGTGCTCTCCGGAGATGCCCGTCTCCGGCTTTGTTGTCCGCTCATCGCTGCCACATACTGCGAGGGTTCGCGAGTGTAGGTTGCGCTGATTCGCTTGCCAACCATAGCGGCGGTTGACCGCGATCCATCGCGCATCCGCGAAGGCTCGCCGGAGCGCGACCGTCAATGATGTGCGCTCAATTGGTTAATTTTGTCGGTTGCTTCCGCGCCGGGGGCGCACCCCCTTCGGCGGTAGCGCCGATCACTTCGGCGGAGCACCGTCGCTTGCGGCAGCGCGGCGGGCGGCGCTGCGCAGCAGGCGCTCTGCCATCGCCTCGGGGTCCGTGGCGTCGAGGAGCGCGAAGGCGTGCGCAGAGCCGAGCTGGCCGCTGTCGAGGTAGTGGCGCACGCGCGCCGGCAGGCCGAGGAGCCGCAGGGTCAGCGCCAGATGGCCGCGCTCGCGGCCGAGGCGGCGCGCCAGCACCGTGGGGCTGACGCGGTATTCGGTCAGCAAGCGGAGATAAGCGCGCGCCTCGTCGAGTGGGGAGAAATCCGCGCGGCCGAGATTTTCCCGGAGCGACAGGGTGAGGGCCTCGGCGTCGTCGGCCGTCACCACCACCGCCGGCACCATGACCTGGCCGGCGCGCTCCGCGGCGAGGCGGCGGCGCTCGCCGGCGATCACCTCATAGTCGCTGCCGTCCGCGGCGAGGCGGCGCACCAGGATCGGCTGGCGCACGCCCTCGGCGGCGACCGAGCGGGCCAGGATCGGCAGCAGATCCTCGCCCCCCAGGCGCCGGGCACGGCACGCGCCCGCATGCAGCGCCGTCAGCGGCAGCATGACGACCGGCGTCGTCGGCAGCGAAATCGGCTCGACTTCGCTTGGCGCTGCGGGAGGGCGCTCAGGGGAAACGGCAGCGGGAGGCGGCGGCAGCGGCCTCGGAAAGAGATCAAGCTGACGCCGCCCGGCCAGAGGCGGGGCAGGCGCCGGCGCCTCGGCGCGGTCCCGCCGTTGCCGTGCCTGCGCCGGCAGCTGGCCAAGCTCCGCCAGCACCGCCGAGCGCACGGTCTCCGTGAGCCAGTCACCGAGCGGCTTCCCGGCCTCGCCAGCCGCCTTCTCGGCGGCCCGGCGCGCCGAAGGGGGCACGTCGCGGACTTCCCAGGCCATGCGTCAGCTTTCAGCCATCAGCTCTCAGTTATAGGCCGCGCGCAGCCTCGTGCAATACGCTCGGGGGAGCGTCGCCTCTCTCGCGCAGACGGCTTTCAGCGTCGGCTTACCCGCACTTCGAGTAGTCGCAGCTCGTGCACTGGTCGCAGTTCTCGATGCGGATAAGCGAGGCCTCGCCGCATTTCGGGCATTGCCGGAGGTGGGTCGCCTGGCCCGGCAGGTTGGCGACCGCGCGCTTCTCCAGGAGCGCCTGGTTCGGCTGGCGCGCCGGCATGAAGCCGATGTCGATCATGTGCTTCTCGATGACGTCGCCGATCGCCGCCAGCAGCGAGGGCACGTAGCGACCGCCCATCCAGGCGCCGCCGCGGGGATCGAACACCGCCTTCATCTCCTCCACCACGAAGGAGACATCGCCGCCGCGGCGGAAGACGGCGCTGATCATGCGGGTGAGGCCTACGGTCCAGGCGTAGTGCTCCATGCTCTTCGAGTTGATGAAGATCTCGAAGGGCCGGCGGCGGCCGTCCTGGATGATGTCGTTGATGGTGATGTAGATCGCGTGCTCGCCGGCGGGCCAGCGGATCTTGTAGGTCTGGCCCGGCAGCGCCTCCGGCCGGTTGAGCGGCTGCGTCATGTAGACGACGCCGCCCGCCTCGTAGACGTCGGCGGCGCGCGGCGCCGGCGCCGGCAGCGGCAGTTCCGGCTCGGCGGTCTTCTCTGGCTCCTTCCTCACCTCGAGGACGGCGCCGGTGATCTCGTTCGGCCGGTAGGTGGTGCAGCCCTTGCAGCCGAGCTCATAGGCCTGGAGATAGACGTCCTTGAAGCTCTCGAAGGGGAAGTCGACGGGCACGTTGATGGTCTTGGAGATCGAGCTGTCGACATATTTCTGCACCGCAGCCTGCATCACCAGATGGTCGCCGGGCGAGAGCGTCTGCGCGTCGACGAAGGCGTCGGTGAGCGGCGTGGTCTCGCCCCTGAGGCGATGGAACAGGCGGTAGGCGTAGTCGGAGACCTCCTCCTCGCGCCGCGCGCCGTCGGGCATCAGTACGTTCCGCGTATAGCGGAAGCTGAACACCGGCTCGAGGCCGGAGGAGACATTGTCGGCCAGGAGCGAGATCGTCCCCGTCGGCGCGACCGAGGTGAGGAGCGCGTTGCGGATGCCGTGCTGCTCGATTGCCGCGCGGACATCCTTGTCGAGATGCTGGATCGTTTCGCCGGCGAGATAGGGCTCTTTGTCGAAGAGCGGGAAGACGCCCTTCTCGGCGGCGAGTTCGGTCGAGGCGAGGTAAGCCGCGCGCTCGATCGCCTTCAGCCAACGCTCGGTGAGCTCGACCGCCGGGGCGGAGCCATAGCGCACGTTGCAGAGGATGAGCGCGTCGGCAAGGCCGGTGACGCCGAGGCCCATGCGGCGCTTCGCCTGCGCCTCTTGCGCCTGCTGCTCCAGCGGGAAGCGCGAGACGTCGATCGCGTTGTCGATCATGCGCACGGCGAGCGGCACCAGCTTTTCGAGCCGCTCCATGTCGAGCCGCGCCGTGGGCGTGAAGGGATCCAGCACCAGGCTCGCGAGATTGATCGAGCCGAGGAGGCAGGCGCCATAGGGCGGCAGCGGCTGCTCTCCGCAAGGATTGGTGGCGCTGATCGTCTCGCAGTAGTGGAGGTTGTTTCGCTTGTTGATGCGGTCGATGAAGATCACGCCGGGCTCAGCATAGGTGTATGTGGCCCGCATGATCTTGTCCCAGAGCTCGCGCGCCGGCAGCGTCTTGAAGTGCGTCCCGCCGAAGGTGAGCTGCCAGGGCGCGTCCTCCTTCACCGCCTGCATGAAGGCATCGGTGACGAGGACCGAGAGGTTGAACATGCGGAGCCGCCCGGGCTGGCGCTTCGCATCGATGAAGGCCTCGATGTCGGGATGGTCACAGCGCAATGTGGCCATCATAGCGCCGCGGCGATAGCCCGCGCTCATGATCGTCTTGCACATGGCGTCCCAGACATCCATGAACGAGAGCGGGCCCGAGGCGTCGGCGCCGACGCCCTTAACCGGCGCTCCCTTGGGGCGGAGTGTTGAGAAGTCGTAGCCGATGCCGCCGCCCTGCTGCATGGTGAGCGCCGCCTCGCGCAGATGCGCGAAGATCCCGGACATGTCGTCGGGGATGGTGCCCATGACGAAGCAGTTGAAGAGGGTGACGTTGCGGCCCGTCCCGGCGCCCGCCACCACGCGGCCCGCTGGCAGGAACTTGAAGTCGGCAAGCGCCTCGTAGAAGCGCCCGGCCCAGAGCGTCGGATCCTTCTCCGGCGCTGCCAGCGCTGTCGCTACGCGCCGCCAGGT
>DATJOK010000277.1:0-4815 GCA_035507155.1 Allostellaceae bacterium | reverse complement strand
GCTCCGCGCGGTCTCGGCGTCCCAGGGCATCATGCTGGAGACGGCATCGGAACGGCTTTCCGAGCGCGGCGGGCCGCATTTCGGCTCGCCGGACAAGCTGCCGGCGGTGCGGCTCGCCACCATCGATGCCGCGGGCGAGGCGGGCGTGCCCTTCACCTCCGGCATCCTGATCGGCATCGGCGAGACGCGGCGCGAGCGGATCGAGGCGCTGCTGGCGCTGCGCGCATCGCATGAGAGGCACGGGCATCTGCAGGAGATCATCGTGCAGAACTTCCGCGCCAAGCCGGGGACGCGGATGGCGGCGGCGCCGGAACCAAGTCGCGACGATCATCTCTGGACGATCGCGGTGGCGCGCCTCGTGCTCGGCGCGGAGATGACCATCCAGGCGCCGCCCAACCTGAGCCCGGGTGCGCTGCCGGCGCTGGTGGCGGCGGGCATCAACGACTGGGGCGGCGTCTCGCCGGTGACGCCCGATCACGTCAATCCCGAGGCGCCCTGGCCGGAGATCGAGCGCCTCGCGCGCCACACCGCGGAAGCGGGGAAGCTGCTGGTGGAGCGGCTCGCGATCTATCCGGCCTACACGCGTGATCCCCGGCGCTGGCTCGACCCGGCGCTGCGCGGTCCGGTGCTGCGGCATTCCGATGCGCAAGGCTTCGCACGGCCGGATGGCTGGATCGCGGGGGCGGGGACACCGGTGCCGGAGGAGAGTTCTGGCCTCACCCCCCACCCCAACACTGCCCCTCAAGGGGGGAGGGGGAGCGAGATGCTTGCCTCATCAGTCCCTCCTGCCTTGAGGGGGAGGTTGGGAGGGGGGCGGAGGCGGAACGCTCTGCAGCCGATCCTCGACCGCGCATCCGCCGGCGAGGAGCTGTCGGAAGACGACATCGTCCGGCTTTTCGCCGCCCGCGGCGCCGACGCGCGTCTCGTCTGCGAAGCAGCGGATGCATTGCGGGCGAAGGTCTCGGGCGACACCGTCGGCTACGTCGTCAACCGCAACGTCAACTACACCAACATCTGCTCGTTCCGCTGCAAGTTCTGCGCCTTCTCCAAGGGCAAGCTCAGCGACAACTTGCGCGGCCGGCCCTACGACCTCGACGTCGACGAGATCCGGCGGCGCTCACGCGAGGCCTGGGAGCGCGGCGCCACCGAGATTTGCCTGCAGGGCGGCATCCATCCGGAATATACCGGCGAGACCTATCTCCGCATCTGCCGCACCGTGAAGGAGGCTTCGGCGGGTCTCCACGTGCACGCCTTCTCGCCGCTCGAGGTCTGGCAGGGCGCGGCGACGCTGAAGCTGCCGCTGGCAGAGTTCCTGGCGCGGCTCAAGGCGGCGGGGCTGGGCTCGCTGCCGGGCACCGCGGCGGAGATCCTCGACGACGAGGTCCGCGCGGTGATCTGCCCGGACAAGATCACCACCGCCGAGTGGCTCCAGGTGATGGAGGTGGCGCATCGCGTCGGCCTCAAAAGCACCGCCACCATCATGTTCGGCCATGTGGACCGCTACGAGCACTGGGCGCGCCACCTGCTGCGCATCCGGCGGCTGCAGGCGAAGACCCAGGGCTTCACCGAGTTCGTGCCGTTGCCCTTCGTGCCGATGGAGACGCCGATCTTCCTGCGCGCCGCGTCGCGGCAGGGCCCCACCTATCGCGAGGCGGTGCTGATGCACGCGGTGGCGCGCCTCGCGCTCCATCCGCTCATCCCGAACATCCAGACCTCCTGGGTGAAGATGGGGCCCGATGGCGTCAAAGCGTGCCTGCAGGCGGGCGCCAACGATCTCGGCGGCACGCTGATGAACGAGACCATCACCCGCGCCGCCGGCGCCGTGCACGGCCAGGAGATGGCGCCGCGAGAGATGACCGACGTCATCGCTTCGCTGGGCCGCACGCCGCGCCAGCGCACCACCCTCTACCGCGACCCGCCGCGGGAGCGCGTGGAGCGGTCCTTCCAGGCCGCGCCGCTCGCCGAGCCCGTCAACACGCCGGCGCGGAAATACGAGCGCGCGCCTGCTGCGGACTAGCCGCCCGCCAGCGTCGGCCGCCGCTTGCGCCACGGCATTGCCGTCTCATAGGCGTGGCCGGCGCGGAAGACCGTCGCCTCGTCGAACGGGCGGCCGACGATCTGCATCGCGAGCGGCAGCCCGCCGGCGCCGAAGCCGGTGCAGAGGGAGAGCGCCGGATAGCCGGTCACGTTGAACGGCATGGTGAAGCCAGGCTTCTCCAGGTTGGCCCATTTCGGCACCTGGTCGATCCGCGGTGCCTCCGCCGGTTGGCAGGCGGTGACGATCAGGTCGAGATCGGCGAAGGCGGCGGCCATCTCCGCGCAGAGCTCGCGCCGGCGGCGGAGCGCCTGCATGTGATCGCTGGCGCTGATGAGAGCGCCCATCGCCATGCGGTCGCGCAACAGCTCGCCATAGGCATTGAAGCTCGACTTCATCCAGGGCTCGTGCAGCGCATAGGCCTCGGTCACCATGATGAGGAAGCCGCAGGCCTGGTAGTCCGCCATCGGCGAGAGGGTGATCTCCCGCACCTCGGCGCCGAGTCCGGCGAAAGTGTCGAGCGCCGTCTCGATGCCGCGCCGCGTGGTCTCGTTCACGGGATGATCGCTCTCGTGGAAATGCCGCGGCACGCCGATGCGGAGCCCTTTCACACCCCTACCGAGATCGGCGCCGAAGTTCGGCACCGGCCGGTTGGCGCTGGCGGGATCGGCCGGATCGTGCCCCGCCATCGCCTGCAGCAGGATCGCGCAATCCTCCACCGTCCAGGCCATGGGGCCAGCGTGATCGAGGGAAAAGGCGAGCGGGATGATGCCGGCGCGGCTCACCAGCCCGTAGGTCGGCTTGATGCCGGCGATCCCGCAGAGCGCCGCCGGCCCTCGGATCGAGCCGCCGGTGTCGGAGCCGGTACCGCCGAGAATGAGCCCGGCGGCCACCGCGGCGCCGGTGCCGCTGGAAGAGCCGGAGGTGAAGTGATCGGGATTCCAGGGATTGCGCGCCGGCGGCCAGGGCAGGTCGAATGAGGGACCGCCGAAGGCGAATTCATGGGTCGCGAGCTTGCCCAGCAGCACGGTACCGGCGTCGGCGAGGAGGCGCGCCGTCGTGGCGTCCTCGGTGGGGACGTTGTGCTCCAGCAGCCGGGAATGCGCGGTCGTGCGGATGCCCGTGGTGTTGTAGATGTCCTTGTGGGCGATCGGGATGCCGTCGAGCGGCCCCTTCGACGCTCCCTTCATCACGCGCGCCTCCGCCCCCTTGGCATCGGCGAGTGCCCGCTCCGGCGTCGGCAGGATGAAGCTGTGGAGCGTGCCGTCGAGCGTCTCGATGCGATCAAGACAGTGCCGCGTGAGCTCGATCGGCGAGATTTCCTTCGTCGCGATGAGCCGCGCCGCCTCGGCGATGGTGGGGAAGGGCGTCACGTCGGCATCTCGGGCATGAAGATGGTAGCGGGCTCCGCCTCGCGGCCGCGCGGGGTACGCACGCGCTCGGCCATCGCCTCCACATAGGCGTAGCCCTGATAGATCACCGCGCGCTGCTCCGCGGTGAGATCGAGCCCGGCACGCCGGATGAGCGCCTCGAAATCGGCTTCGCTGATTTTGGGTTTCATCGGCGCTCTCCACACAGCTTTGCAAAACTGCAGCATGCGGCAACGGCGCTCCGGCTGCAAATGCCGCGGACCGGCGCATCGCAATCAGCGCGCGTGGCGCGGGGTATCGCGCCACCGCAAATTGCCACTGTTCCCCATGCTCGACGCCGGCCGCACCGCGGTCTAGGCTGACGGAAACATATTCCCTCGGGAGGGGACGCCGATGCCTTACGATCTCCTGATCAAGAACGGGCTGATGGTCGACGGCACGGGGTCGCCCGCGCGCCACGCCGACGTGGCGATCGCCGGCGGCAAGATCGCCGAGATCGGCAAGATCACCGACGGCGCCCGCACGGTGATCGATGCCTCCGATTGCGTGGTGGCGCCGGGCTTCATCGATCCGCACACCCATTACGACGCGCAGATCTGCTGGGACGGCGCGGTCACGCCCTCCTCCTGGCACGGCGTCACCAGCGTGGTGATGGGGAACTGCGGCGTCGGCATCGCGCCCTGCAAGCAGGAGACGCGCGAGATCGCCATGCGAGATCTCGTCAACGTGGAGGGCATCCCCTTCGATGTGCTCGATGCCGGCATCACCTGGGACTGGGAGAGCTTTCCGCAATTCCTCGACGCCGCCGCGCGCCGCCGGCCGTCGCTCAATCTGGGGTTCCTGGCGCCGCTGACGCCGTTCCGCCACTACGTCATGGGCGAGGCGTCGATGGAGCGCTCGGCAACGGCGGAGGAGACGGCAAAGATCAAGACGCTGCTCGGCGAGGCGATGGATGCCGGCGCCTTCGGCTTCTCCTCGACGACGCTCAACCAGCATGTGGGCTACGAGGGCCGTCCGCTCGCCTGCCGCAACGCGAGCCGCGAGGAGCTCGGCGCCTACGCCAATGTGCTGCAGGAGAAGCGCAGGGGCGCGATCGAGATCGCGCTCACCCGCCAGGTCGGCGTCCTCGACGAGGAGGGCGTCGAGCTCCTCGACTTCCTCCTCACCGAGAGCGGCCAGCCCGTCACCTTCATCGCGCTCTTCGATCGCGACGACATTCCCGAGGCGGTGCGCGACACCCTGCGCAGCATCGCCGCGCTGCTGCCCAAGGGCGCCCGGCCGCAGACCTCGCCGCTGCCGCTGACGCGCGAGATCAGCATGCGCAACCCCTTCGCCTTCGGCGCCTTCCCGAGCTGGAACCGCGTCTTCGTCGACAAGTCGAAGGAAGGCCAGGCGGCGGTCTATCGTGAC
>DATJOK010000276.1:0-9745 GCA_035507155.1 Allostellaceae bacterium | reverse complement strand
GGTGCACGGCAAGGGCTTTGCGGCGGGGGCGGGGACTAACGGGTTCCACACCAACGTGCGCACCTTCGTCAAGCGCATCCGCAACAAGTTCCGCGCCATCGACGCCGACTTCGACCGCATCCACAACTACGCCCGGTTCGGTTACCGATGGCGCCTCGATTAGCAGGCAGGCGTTCCCGGATACCAGAGCCCGCGCCGGACGGGAACGGCAGCTACGATGAGGTTTGCCGGATGAGTTGGAAGCGCATTGATCGCCTGGTTCTCGCGAGCCGAGGGACAAGGCCATGAATGCCGAGATGATGCCGCCGGTGCTGCCCCGCCTGGCGAAGGCAGCGACGGGGGTTCCCGGCCTGGACGAGATTCTGCTGGGCGGTGTTCCGGCCGGCCGGCCGACCCTGGTCTGCGGCAGCGCCGGCTGCGGCAAGACGCTGCTGGGAATGACATTCCTTGTCAACGGCGCCACCCGCTACGACGAGCCCGGCGTCTTCGTCAGCTTCGAGGAGACCGGCAAGGATCTGGTGGAGAACGTCGCCTCCCTCGGCTTCGACGTCCAGCAGATGATGGCGGAGAAGAAGCTGGCGATCGACCACATCAAGATCGACCGCAGCGAGATCGAGGAAAGCGGCGACTACGATCTCGAGGGGCTGTTCGTGCGCCTCGGCTACGCGGTCGACCAGATCGGCGCCAAGCGGGTGGTGCTCGACACCATCGAGACGCTGTTCTCGACGCTCTCCAACCAGGGCATCCTGCGTGCCGAGCTGCGCCGCCTGTTCGGCTGGCTCAAGTACCGGGGTCTCACCGCGGTCATCACCGCCGAGCGTGGCGATGGCTCGCTGACGCGGAACAGCCTCGAGGAATACGTCTCCGACTGCGTCATCCTGCTCGATCATCGGGTGCTGGATCAGGTCACCACCCGCCGGCTGCGGGTGGTCAAATATCGCGGCTCGGCGCACGGCACCAACGAGTATCCGTTCCTGCTGGACGACCAGGGCATCACCGTGCTGCCGCTGTCCTCGGTGGGCCTCCGCCACCGGGTCTATGACGAGGCGATCCCGACCGGCGTGCCCGCGCTCGACGCCATGCTGGGGGTCGGCGGGATCTATCGCGGTTCCAGCGTGCTGGTCTCCGGCGTCGCCGGCTCCGGCAAGACCATCCTGGGCGCGTCCTTCGCGGCGGCCGCCTGCGCGCGCGGCGAGCGAAGCCTGTTCCTGAGCTTCGAAGAGTCGGCCGATCAGCTGGTCCGCAACGTCGGATCGGCCGGCATCGACCTCCAGACCCCGATGAAAACCGGCCTGCTGCACTTTAACGCCACCCGCGCCACGGTCTACGGGCTCGAGACGCATCTGGCGGTCCTTCAGCGCGAGCTCGACCGTTTCCAGCCCACGGTGGCGGTGGTTGACCCGGTCTCCGCCTTCCGCGGCGCGCCCGCCGAGGTGCATGCGTTCCTGCTGCGGCTGCTCGACATGCTGAAGACGCGCGGCATCACCACGGTCTTCACCAGCCTGATGATCTCGAACGACCGCATGGATCAGTCCGATTTCGGCATGTCGTCGCTGATGGACACCTGGATCGCGCTGATCGACATCGAGAGCAGCGGCGAGCGCAACCGCGGCCTCTACATCCTGAAGTCGCGCGGCATGAATCATTCGAACCAGATCAGCGAGTATGTGCTCACCGATCACGGCATCGAGCTCATGCCGCCCTATCTGGGGCCGGGCGGCGTGCTGACCGGCTCGGCGCGCCTCGCGCTGGAGGCGCAGGAGCAGGCGGATGGGCGCCGCCGGCGCGAGGAGGTCGAGCGCCGGCGGCGCGAGATCGCGCGCAAGCGCATGCTGACGGAACGGCAGATCGCCGAGCTCCAGACCGAGATCGAGGCGCTGGAGGCTGAAAGTTCCGCGCTCTCGACGCAGGAGGCCGACAGCGAGAATATCCGCGTCTCCGACCGTGCGGCGATGGCCGTCAGCCGCCGGTCGAAGTGGCGTGCTGCGAATGGCGGCGATCCCCCGCCGGAAGTAACGGTGAGGGCGCGATGACGTCCGAGCATTACAATCTCCGGCTCTACGTCGCGGGCCAGACGCCCAAGTCGCTCGCGGCGATCGCCAACCTGAAGCGCATCTGCGAGACCCATCTGGCCGGAAGATACGCCATCGAGGTCATCGACGTCGCCGCCAACCCGCAGCTCGCGGCGATGGACCAGATCCTGGCGGTGCCGACCCTGGTGCGCCGCCTGCCGGAGCCGCTGAAGCGGATCATCGGCGATCTCTCGAAGATCGACCGTGTCCTGCTCGGCCTGGACATCGTGACCGAGGAGGCCACCGCTTGACCGATCAGAGCCCGCAGCCTGGCGCCGCCGGCGGCGAGCACTACGTGCTCCGTCTCTTCGTCACCGGCAGCACGAAACGGTCGGTACGCGCGATCGCGAATGCGCGCGGCATCTGCGAAAGCCATCTCAAGGGCCGCCATGAGCTCGAGGTGATCGATCTCTACGAGCATCCCGAGGCGGCGGCGCGGGACGAGATCGTGGCGGCGCCCACCCTGGTCAAACTGCTGCCCTCGCCGCTGCGCCGGGTGATCGGCGATCTCTCCGATCGCCAGCGGGTGATGGCCAGCCTCGGGCTCGGCGCGGTGGTCCAGGCATGACCATGTCGAGCGGACCCGGAGAGCCGATGGCGATGCAACAGCAGGACGTGGAGGAACTGCGCGCGCGCCTCTGCGAGGCCGAGGAGACGCTCGACGCGCTCCGCCAGGGCGACGTCGATGCGGTGGTGGTCAGCGGCGCGAGCGGCCCCAAGGTCTATACGCTGCAGGATGCCGATCGGCCCTATCGCATCATCGTCGAGCGCATGCAGGAAGGGGCGCTGACGCTCAGCCCCGACGGGACGGTGCTGTTTGCGAACCGGCGCCTGGCGGCGCTGCTGCGGGTCGGTCTCGAGGCGATGATCGGCTTTCCCTTCCAGCGCTTCGTTCTCGCCGGCGAGCGCGAGCGCTTCGCGCGCCTGCTGGCGGAAAGCGGGAATTCCGGCGTTCGTGCCGAATTCGCGCTGCGCGCCGCCGACGGCGGCGACATCGCGGTCAGCATGTCGGCGATCGAGCTTCCCGACCAGGAGCAGCAGATCATCTCGGCCATCGTCACCGATCTTACCCTGCAGAAGCAGCAGAACCGCGAACTTGCCGAGATGAACGCCAAGCTGCTCGCCACCATGGCCGAGCAGGAGCGGGTGGAAGGCAAGCTGCGCGAGGCGCAGAAGATGGAGGCGGTGGGCCGGCTCACCGCCGGCATCGCGCATGACTTCAACAACCTGCTGAT
Organism: Allostellaceae bacterium; assembly: GCA_035507155.1. Lineage (GTDB taxonomy): Bacteria > Pseudomonadota > Alphaproteobacteria > ATCC43930 > CGMCC-115725 > DASZHJ01. Next base: position 6,438 of record DATJOK010000276.1, on the reverse strand, counting down.
GGCGGTGGCGGGCAATCTGGAGCTGATCCAGACCCACGCCATGGACGATCGCCTGCTCCGCCGGCTGGAGATCAGCCAGCGGGCGATCCAGCGCGGCGCGCAGCTGACCTATCAGCTGCTGGCCTTCGCGCGCCGGCGCACGCTCAATCCCGCCGCGCTGCGGGTGAACGATCTCCTGCGGGAATCCGAGCCGCTGCTGCGTCGGGCGGTGGGCGACGAGGTCCGGCTGGTGCTGGCGCTTGGCGAGGAGGTCGGCGCCTGCCTCATCGACCCCGGCGAGTTCCAGGCCGCGATGCTGAACCTGGTGATCAACGCCCGCGACGCGATGCCGGCGGGCGGGTCGCTCACCATCGCCACCGGCGAGGTGGCGCTCGACGAGCTCAGCCGGGAAGGCGGCAGCCGTCCGCATGTGATGGTCGCCGTGAGCGATACCGGTCACGGCATGCCCGACGAGGTCCGGGAGCGCGCCTTCGATCCGTTCTTCACCACCAAGGAGGTGGGCAAAGGCACGGGGCTCGGTCTCAGCCAGATCTACGGCTTCATCCACCAGTCGGACGGCCACACCGCGATCGATTCGACGGTGGGCGTCGGCACGTCGATCAAACTCTATTTCCCCCGCACCGCGGCGCGCGCGGCGGCGGAGTCCCAGGTTGCGGCGAGTGTCGCGCCGATCGCCGCCGACGCCCGCACGGTACTCGTCGTCGAGGACAACAGCGATGTCCGCGAGTTTCTGACCGAGACCCTGGAGCATATCGGCCACACGGTGATCGAGGCGCCGACCGGGCCCGCGGCGCTCCGCGTGCTGGAGAGCGGCGTCTCGGTGGATGCGGTGGTGACCGACGTGCTGATGCCGGACGGCATGTCGGGCTTCGAGCTCGCGAGCCGGATCCGCCACCGGCTGCCGCGCACCGCGATCGTGGTGACCTCGGGCGCCGCCGCCTTCTCGGCGCCGCCGCCGGAGGCGATCCGCGACATTCCGATCCTGCACAAGCCGTTCCGCCGCGACGAGCTGCTGCGCGCTCTCGGCTCCGCCCTCGACCGCAGCAAGGCGGAAGCATAGAGCGCGTCGCGCCGAACCGACGTCCAGGCCCGGCAGAAAGCACCCGAGAACCCGAGGACGCTAGGCCGGAAGATCGCGGCGCAGGATCTCCTGGAAGGCGTCGATGCCGGCGCCGAACTCGACGCTGCCGACGGGCGGATGTTCGAAGACATGGCCGCTCAGCACCTTGTCGACGCTCTCGCCATCCTCCGACAGCGGCAGCACGATGCGCCGGGTCAGCGTCATGGCGCGCTGCCCGATCGGCCTGTAGAGGTTCTCCGAATAGGACGGCGTCGACGCCAGGACGCTATCGGTGAAGAGGCTGATCACGTAGCGCGCATAGCTGCCGAGCGGCGCCAGCGCCAGGTCCGAGAAGGTTCCGACCACCGGCCGGCCGATCTGGTCGCGAAAGTGCTGGCCGACCACGCGGTAGCGGAAACGCACGACGCCGTTCTCGACGAAGACGTCCTGCAGCATCAGGTGCGGCCAGAGATCCGCCGGCAGCTCGGTCGGATCGATGTCGCGCCGCCGCGGCAGCTTGCGCGCGCCCTTCTTGCGCATCCAGTACTCGTAGAGCTGGCGCAGGAGTGGATGCCTGATGTCATCCATCTCGATCAAGGTCCTTGCTGCGGGTATGCCTGGCCGTGCCCGGAATCATCGCCGAAATTCCTTGCCAAACCTGAAAGACGGGCCGCGTCGCCACGAGCGCGGGACGGATGGAATTGCTGTTGCTTCAGAGCGGCTTGGCCATCGCCGCGCAGCTGCAACAACGTGTGGTGAGCGACGACCGGCTTGTAGCCGACCGGATTACCAACGTAACCCCATTCTCTCGCAGCTGGAATAATGCGGCAATGCGAGATCCGCAGGCTCTCTCCATCAGCAGCCCTTGGAGGGAGCAATGTGGTACGACAGCGAGTTCTTCAGCGCCTCATTCCCGCAGCGTCAGGCGCGGATCGAGGAAGCAGACGCGAGCGCGAAAAGCCCGGTGCTTGTCCGGCTGACGACGGCGATCCTCCATAGCTTTGCCGAATACGGCGCCGCCATGTATCCGAGTTTCTTCGAGCTCGGCGAATTCCAGGCCGGCGGCTTCGAGATGCGAACGCCGCATGCCCGCGGGGTGCGACCCTATCTCGAGGATGTCTCGCGCGACCTCGATGTCGACGAGGAGGTCGAGCCGCTCGCCACCGCCCGCGGCGCTTCGGGCCGGTGGGGCCTCTGGCCTCTCGGGCGGCTCTGGACCGTGCTGCGCCAGGCGCAGCGCCGCCGGCAGACCCGGCAGCAGCTCGAGGCGCTGGATGACCGTACTCTGCGCGATATCGGGGTGTCTCCCGACGCGATCGATTACGTGGTGACGCACGAGAACTTCTACTGAGCCCGTGCGGTCTCTTGCGGGCGCGAAGCTGGCGGCGGCGGCGCTCCTTGCCGCCGCCGTGCCGGCGTTCCTTGCCGCCGCGGCCGTTCCGGCGTTCCTTGCCGCCGCGGCCGTTCCGGCCGACGCCGAGACCGCGGTCGAGCGCGGCGCCTATCTCGTCAATGGCATCGCCAATTGCGGCAACTGCCATTCGCCGCTCGATCCCGACGGCAAGCTCGCCGGCACTCCGCTGTCCGGCGGCGGCGCCATCGTCGGGCCCTATTTCAGCGCCTATCCGCCGAACCTCACCGCCGATCCCGAGACCGGGCTCGGGCGCTGGAGCGAGGATCAGATCGTGACGGCGATCCGCGAGGGCCGGACGCCCGACGGGACGATGCTGCGGCCGCCGATGCCGGTGCCGTTCTACCGCGGCCTCTCCGACCGCGATGCCCATGCGATCGCGGCTTACCTGCGCTCGCTGCCGCCGGTCAGGAATGCGGTCCCCGCCTCGATCTACGAGCGGCCCACTCCCACGAGCTATGGCGGCACGGTCGGCAGGATACCGGATCCCGATCCCGACGACCGGGTCGTCTACGGGCGCTATCTGGTCGCGCTCGGCCATTGCATGCGCTGCCACACGCCCCGCGACGCGGCGGGCAGGCCCGATCTCGCGCACCGCATGGGCGCCGGCGGCGTCGTCTTCCGCGGCGGCGTCGTCTCGGCCAACATCACCTCCGATCCGGTCAGCGGCATCGGCGCCTGGACCGACCGGCAGATCAAGGACGCGATGACCAAGGGCGTGCGTCCCGACGGCTCGCAGGTGGCGCCGCCGATGCCCTGGCGCTTCTTCGCCACCATGCGCGAGGCGGATGTGGACGCGATCGTCGCCTATCTGCGGACCGTGCCGCCGATCTCCGAGCGCAGCGTCGGCCGCTGAGGGCGGCTACCAGTGAAAGGCGGTGCCCCTGCCGATGTCGCAGTCGAATTCCGCCTCGTTGAAGGGAACCAGGGTCGCCGCATTGAAGAAGCGGGAATGGGCGTCGATCCGGCCGTCGGGCGCGACCTTGAACGTCAGGAACTCGTCCACCGGGGTGGTGCCGTTCTGCACGGTGAAGTGCCGCATCGAGAAGGCGATGCTGCCGTCGCCCTCTATCATGTAGGCGTCGAAACGGACGCTGCCGCGCACCGGCGGCCCGGGCCGGTCCGTGCCATGCACGCGGCACGCGGCGAGATCGAGAGTGACGCGGATATCGCGTCCGTCGAGCACCGCCTGCCGCAGATCGGCATAGCTCTGGTCGCCGCCCGCCAGGCTCGTGCCCGCCGCCAGGATGACCGCCGCGGCCAGTCCGGCGCCGAGCCAGCGGGGTCCTGCCCCCCTCTCCGATCGACCCATGCCTCGCTCCCTGTCGATGCTTTTCACCGCGTTCAGGCTCCGTGATCGCGGCTACCGCATTGTGTCGGCACGTCGTTATCGGGTTACCGGCGTAACCCGATTTCCCTGATGCGACATCAGCAGGCAACGCGGTCGGTCGACCTTCCGCCTCCTCGCCGAGACGGTCTCGGCTCTTGGATCGAAGAGGGTAGGTCATGATGACACCGATCAGCGCGCTCCGCCGCCAGGCGGAGAGCAACCCCGAGGGAACGGCTTTCATCTTCGCCGACGAGATCTGGACCTATGCCCGGCTCGCGGTCGAGGCCGATCGATGCGCCCGGGCGATGCGGGCCCGCGGCGTGCGGCCGGGCGACCGGGTGGCGTTCCATATGGCGAACTTGCCCGAGCTGGTGGTCGCTTATTACGCGTGCTTCCGGCTCGGCGCCGTCGCCGCGCCGCTCAACGCGCGCTTCAAGGCGGCGGAGATCGAGCCGCTGCTGGCGCGGCTCCGCCCGGTGCTCTATCTGGGCCAGGCGCAACTCTATCCGCAGGTCGCCGAGATCGGACGCGAGATCCTGCCGCTGGAGGCGCGCTACGTCATCGGCGACACCGATCAGCCGGCGCGGCCCTGGGCCGAGCTGTTCGACGGCGCCGATGCCGTGACCTTGCCCGATGCTCCCGATCCCGACGGGCTCGCCTTCCTGCTCACCACCTCGGGGACGACGGGCGTGCCGAAGTTCGTCGCCTATACGCCGCGGCGGATGGGGGCAGCGATCGAGGCTTGCCGCCGCATCGGCTTCGAGGTGGAGCAGGTGGTGGTCAACAGCCTCCCCATGATGCATGGCGCCGGCGTGATCACGATGCTCTGCTGCGTGCGCTTCGGCCATCCGATGATCCTGCTCGAGCGCTTCGAGGCCGACGCGGTGCTGGAAGCGATCGAGATGTATCAATGCAGCTGGATGCTCGGCCTCCCCTTCATGTTCGCGGAGCTGGCGCGCGCACAGCGGATGCGGCCGCGTCAGGTGATGTCGCTGCGGCTCTGCCTCTCCTGCGGCGACGCCTGTCCGGTGCAGCTGCAGGAGGAATTCGCGGCGCTTTTCGGCGCGGATCTTCTGGCGCTCTGGGGCTCGACCGAGATCATCGGCTCGCTCATCCATGGCCTGCGCATCGGGCCGGTGAGCCGGCTGGCGCCCGATGCGCAGTTCCGCCTCGTCGACGAGGACGGGGCGCCGGTGGCGGCGGGCGAGATCGGCGAGCTGCTGGTGCGCGGTCCCAACATGTCCGCCGGCTACTGGAAAGGCCCCGGCGCCATCGATCCGCTGGCGCCCGACGGCTGGTATCACACCGGCGATCTGATGCGGCGGGGCGAGGACGATGAGATCTGGTTCGTCGCCCGCAAGAAGGACCTGATCGTCCGCGGCGGCTCCAACATCTCGCCGATCGAGGTGGAGCGGGTGCTGATGGCGCATCCCGCGGTGCAGGACGCCGCGGTGGTCGGCATTCCCGACCCGGTGCTGGGCCAGCGCGTCGCCGGCGTCGTGCGTCTCAAGGGCCGCCCGACGCGCGGCATCCTCGACGACATCCTGGGCCGCGCCCGGTCGCTGCTCGCCGACTACAAGGTGCCGGAGCGGCTCACCATGGTCGGCGACATCCCGCGCAACGCCATGGGCAAGGTCGATCGCAAGGGGCTGGTGACGATGCTGTCGGCGGAGGCCCGCGCCGAGGCGGTGGCGGCTCCTCTCTGAGGCCCGCCGCTGCAGCCGAGACGCCCGCGCCTGTCTTTCGCGCGCGACAGGCGCGGGCGATTGCTGCAAGATCGCGGCGCCATCTCCGGGGAGAACGCCGATGCGCGAGGAGATCCTCGATATCGAGACCAGGGGCGGCGCGATGGAGACCTTCATCTGCCGGCCCGAGCGCGGCGGGCCCTATCCGCCGGTCCTCTTCCTGATGGACGCGCCGGGCATCCGCGAGGAGCTCTACGACATGGCGCGCCGGCTCGCTACCGTGGGCTACTACGTCATGCTGCCCAACCTCTATTATCGCGCCGGCCGCGACACCAAATACGGTCCCGACGTGCTGGAGCACGGCAGCGCCGAGCACACGCGGATGCGGGCGGTGCGCACCAGGATGACGATCCCGCCGGTGATGGAGGACGTCGCTGACATGATCGCCTACGCCGATCGCCAGCAGGAGGCGAAGCGCGGGCCGGTCGGCGTCCACGGCTATTGCATGAGCGGCCCCTATGCGCTCGCCGCAGCGGCGCGCTACCCCGATCGCGTGGCTGCGGCGGCTTCCTTCTACGGGACCTGGCTGGTGAGCGACGCGGTGGAGAGCCCGCACCTGACGCTCGGCAAGGGGAAGGCCGAGCTCTATATCGCCTGCGCGGAGCATGACGATCTGGCGCCGCTGCCGATGGTGGCGGAGCTCAAGAGCCTGTTCGAGAAATCAGGAGCGGCCGGCGAGCTCGAGATCCATCCCGGCGTCCACCACGGCTTCGCCTTCCCCGGACGCTGGTGCTACGACAAGCCCGCCGCCGAGCGCCACTGGGAGCGCCTCATCGCGCTCTATCGGCGCCGGCTGGGATGAGACCGCAATAAGCCCTCTCCACCGCGGCTTTCTCCAGCTCTCGTTTCACTCCGCCGGCATCGGCGCGAGCGTCGCGCGGCCGCTGACGCG
>DATJOK010000275.1:0-43279 GCA_035507155.1 Allostellaceae bacterium | reverse complement strand
CGCCTCGGCGATGCCGAGCTTCTCGATGAGCCGGTCGAAATAGATGCCGCTGGAGCCGCCGCCCGCCGGATCGGAATAGGCGATGGATTTCGCCGCCAGCAGCGCCGCCTTGAATTTCTCCGGCGTCGAGATGTCGGGCTTGGGCGCATCGGCCTTGACGGCGAGACCCATGCCGGTGCGGCCCAGAGGCACCACGGCGCCGGCAAGGCCGTTCGCTTGCCGCTGCTTCTCCATCGCCGGGGCGGCGAGGATCAGCACATCGGCCCGCTCGCCCGCCTTTAGGCGATCCTCGATCATGCCGACATTGCCGAAGACCAGCGTCACCTCGACGCCGGTCGCTTTGGTGAACTCGGGCGCCAGTGCCTTGATCGCGCCGCTCACGGCGCCAGCGCTCATCACCTTGAGTGGCTCGGCACCCGCGGTGACGGCACCGCCGAGCAAGAGCGCGACGGCAAGTGCGAGAGTGCGGGCCACCCGCATGGCTCAGCCCACCCAGGCGATGGCCTCGATCTCCACCAGCATCTCCGGCTCGGCGAGCCGCGCCTCCACCGTGGTGCGCGCCGGCGGATCGCGCGGGAAGACCTTGGCAAACTCCTCGTTCATGGTCTGGAAGTGGCGCATGTCGGCGAGATAGACCGTGCATTTGAGCACGTCCTCGGGCGCGGCGCCGCCTTCCGCCAGCACCGCGAGGACGTTCTTCAGCGTCTGCACCGTCTGCTTCCGCACGTCGCCGACGCCGACGATCCGGCCGGTCTCGTCCCAGGCCACCTGGCCTGCGGTGCAGACGAGGCCGCCGCCCCTGGCACCCGGCGAATAGGGATAGGTGGGGCGCGGCTGGAACATCAGGCTCGCGGGACGCAGCACCTGCTTCACCATGGCTCATCCTGTTCTTGCGAGGGCATTGCGCGCGCAGGATAGCCGATCGTGGATCGCCGTCGCGATGCGGATTTCGCGTCCCCACGCCCCGAGGCTGCTAGACTGCCCGAAAGCCATGGGAGGACGGAATGAGCCTGCTGATCAGGGACGCGACGGTGGTCACGGTGGATGGCGCGGGACGCATCCATGCTCCCGGCGCAGTCTATGTGGAGGGAAGCCGCATCGTCGATGTCGGCCCCTCGGACGCGGTCGCCGCGCGCCATCCGCAGGCGCGACGGGTGATCGACGGGCGCGACAAGGTGGTGGCCCCGGGCTTTGTCAACATCCACTCCCATGTGGGCTACACGGTGTTCCGCGGTCGCTCCGAGGATGCCGGGTTCAAGGCGCCGACCGGCCTCTATTTCCCGATGTCGACGGTGCTCACTCCGGCCGAGCGCGCGGATATCGGCGCCCTCAACTACGTCGAGCTGCTGCGCAGCGGCTGCACCACGGTGATGGAGCTCGAGGAGGACGTCGAATCCCTGGCGCCCTTCGTGGAGCGGCTGGGCATCCGCGGTGCGCTCGGCGAGATGATCGGCGACGCCGATCCCGACCGCATGGTGAAGGGCGAGTTCGTCTTCGACCCCGCCGCCAACGCGGCGCAGCTCGAGCGCGCCCGCGGCCTCGCCGAGCGCTGGCACGGGCGGGGCGATGGGCGCATCAGCGTGATCATGGCGCCCAACATGACCATCAGCTCGTCGCGCGAGCAGCTGCGCGCGATGCGCGCGATCGCCGACAAGATGGGCCTGCGGCTCTCCATCCATCTCGGCTGGAGCCGTTTCGAATACGACGTCGCGCGCAAGATCCATGGGATGGGGCCCTTCGAGTTCGCCCGCGATACCGGCCTTCTCGGCCGCGACGTGGTGGCGACCCATTGCTACGTGATCGACGACAGCGACATCGAGATCCTCGCCGCGACCGGCGCCCATGTGGCGCATTGCCCGCTGATGAATGCCTTCCGCGGCTGCATCGCGCCGGTGAACGCGTTCCGCCGGCACGGCATCAACGTGGCGCTCGGCATCGACAACATGTTCGCGGATTATTTCGACGTGCTGCGGGCGGCGGTCACCTGCGCGCGGATCAAGACCGAGGATCCGGTGGCGCTCCTGTCCACCGACGCGCTGGAGATGGCGACCATGGCCGGCGCGCGGGCAATGGGCCTGGAAACGGAGATCGGCTCGCTGGAAGCCGGCAAGCGCGCCGATCTCATCATGCTCGACTATCAGGCGCTCGGCCTGCAGCCGGTGCTCGATCCCGTGCAGAACCTCGTCTATCACGCCCATGGGCGCGACGTGGAGCTGGTGATGGTCGATGGACGCGTGCTGGTCGATGGCGGCGAGCTCACCACCGTCGACCGCGGCGCCGTCATCGATGCCGCGCGCCGCTCGGCCAAGGCCGCCTGGAGCCGCTTCGAAGCAAAGTACGGCGGCCCGATGGCGGCCTGACCGCCTCACTTCTCGCTGTCGAGAGCGGCCATCGCCGCGGCGGGGTAGCGATCGCCCGATGCCGCGCCCTTGGGCACCGCGCGCTCGATCGCGGCGATGTCCTGCGGGCTGAGCACCACGTCGAGCGCGCCCAGCGCCTCCGCGAGACGATCGCGACGGCGGGCGCCGATCAGCGGCACGATGTCCCGGCCTTGCGCCGCCACCCAGGCGATCGCCGCCTGGGCGGTGCTGACGCCCTTGCCGTCGGCCACCTGGCGCAGCGCCGCCACCAGCGCCAGGTTTGCTTCCGCGTTGGCGCCCTGGAAGCGCGGGCTGTGCGCGCGGAAATCACCCGCCGCCAGCGCGCCCTTCTGCCAATGGCCGCTGATCAGCCCGCGCGACAGCACGCCATAGGCGGTGATGCCGATGCCGAGCGCGCGCGCCGCCGGCAGGATCGCCGCCTCGATGCCGCGGGAGATCAGCGAGTACTCGATCTGCAGATCGGAGATGGGATGGACGGCGGCGGCGCGGCGCAAGGTCTCGGCGCCCACTTCCGAGAGACCGATGTAACGGACATAGCCCGCCTGCACCATCTCGGCGATGGCGCCCACGGTCTCCTCGATCGGCACTTTGGGGTCGAGCCGCGCCGGCCGATAGATGTCGATGTAATCGACGCCGAGGCGCTGCAGCGAATAGGCGAGAAAGGTCTTCACTGCCGCCGGTCGCGCATCGAAGCCGACCCAGCCCTTGGCGGGATCGCGGAGCGCGCCGAACTTGACGCTGAGCAGCGCCCGGTCGCGCGGCACGCCTTTGAGCGCCTCCGCGATCAGCATCTCGTTATGGCCCATGCCATAGAAATCGCCGGTGTCGAGAAGCGTGATGCCGGCGTCGAGCGCCGCGTGGATGGTGGCGATGCTCTCCTGGCGGTCCGCCGGCCCGTAGACGCCGGACATGCCCATGCAGCCGAGGCCGAAAGCGGAAACCGAGGGACCATTCTTTCCGAGCGGACGCTGTTCCATGTCGCTTCTCCTGTCACCGGGCCATCAGGGCCCATCGCAATGACCGAAAGTATGGAGACTGGCCTTCCGTTCTATAATCCGCCATGGATTGCATGAGTTGTGCGGGAAATCGAACAATGTCTGAACCAGATCTGGCGGATCTCGAGGCCTTCGCGGCGGTGGCGCGGCAACGGAGCTTCCGCGGCGCGGCGGCAGTGCGCGGCGGCTCCGCCTCGGCCCTGAGCGAGGCGGTGCGACGCCTCGAGGGGCGGCTCGGCGTGCGGCTCCTCAACCGCACCACCCGCAGCGTGACGCCGACGGAAGCCGGCGCCCGGCTGCTGGAGCGGCTGGTGCCGGCGCTCGGCGAGGTCACGGCGGCGCTCGACGCCGTCAACAGCTTCCGCGACAGCCCGACCGGCACGCTCCGCCTCAACGTGCCCACCATCGTGGCGCGGGCGATCCTGCCGCCGATCGTGAATGCGTTTCTGGGCGCACATCCCGGCATCACCCTCGAGATCGTTGCCGATGACAGTTTCATCGACGTGCTCGCCGCCGGCTTCGACGCCGGCGTGCGCTACGACGAGCGGCTGGAGCAGGACATGATCGCGGTGCCGATCGGCCCGCGCCGGCAGCGCTACGCGGCGGCGGCGGCGCCCGCCTACCTCGCCGCGCGTGGCCGGCCGCAGCATCCGCGCGAGCTCCTCCAGCACGCCTGCATCCGCCATCGCTTCGCCAGCGGCGTCACCGCCACCTGGGAATTCGAGCGCGCCGGCGAGGTGGTGCGGATCACGCCCGAGGGACCGCTGGTCGCGAGCATTACCGAACTCGAGGTCGGCGCCGCCATCGCCGGGCTCGGCGTGATCGCCACCTTCGAAGAGTTCCTGGCGCCGGCGCTGGCAAGCGGCGCGCTGGAGCCGGTGCTGCAGGACTGGTGGCCGGCTTTCTCCGGTCCCTTCCTCTACTACGCCGGCCGCAAGCACCTGCCGGCGCCGCTGCGCGCCTTCGTCGACTTCATCCGTGTGCACCCTTGGATGGCATGAGCTGGAAACGGCACACGGGCGCCGGTAAGCGCGCCTGCATCCGGCGCTGGCGACCACCGCCGAGCAGTTCTCCGCCTCGATCGCCGAGATCGGCGAGCAGGTGACGCGCTGCAGCGGCAATACCCGCCGCGCGGTGGAGAAGGCCGATCGCACCAGCACGCAGATCAAGCAGCTCGCCGGCGCGGCGCAGCAGATCGGCGAGGTGGTCAAGCTGATCAGCGACGGCGCAGATCTCCGTCAATGTCCATCAAGCCTCCGCCGGCACCTCCGAGGTGTTCCCCAACATCGGCGACATCAGCCAAGCGGCGAGCGGCACCGGCACGATCGCCACCCGCGTCAGCGGTGCCTCGGGCAAGATCGGCGGCGAGGCCGATACGCTGCGGCGCGAGGTGGAGAGCTTCCTCGCCAGCATCAAGGCGGCCTGAAGCCGCACGCCCCCGGACTCACCCCGCCGAAGCGCGGCGGGAGGGACGCATGCGGCCGACGAGGGCGCGGAAGCGCACCAGCGCCGGCGCGACGTCGTCGCGGCGGCTGGCGAGATGGAGCGGCGCCACCAAGCCGCGGGCGCCGAGCGAGCGATAGGCGACCGCGGTGATGCCAAGGGTGCGCAGCGAGGCCGGCACGATGGAAAGACCGAGGCCGGCGGCGACCAGGCTCAGCGTCGCGGTGAGGCGCGGCGCCTCCTGGGCGACGCGCGGGCTGAATCCGGCGTCGCGGCAGGCGGCAACGATGGTGTCGTAGAGGCCGGGCCCGGTCGGCCGGCGATAGAGGATGAAGGGCTCCGCCGCGAGGCGCTTGAGCGGCAGCGCGCCGGCGCCGCGCGCCAGCGGATGGCCGGCGGGAAGCGCGGCGATCATCGGCTCCTGCAGGACGCCGTCGACGGCGAGGCTCGCGAGATCCGGCATCGGCGTGCGCACGAAGGCGGCGTCGAGCTGGCCCCTCAGGAGACCGTCGATGAGCTCGCCGGTGCCTGCCTCCTCGAGCGTCAGCCCCACCGCCGGCGCCTCCGTGCGGAATTCCCGGAGCGTCGCCGGCACGAAGGGATGGAGGGCGGCGGAGCTGGTGAAGCCGATGGCGAGCCGCCCGGTCTCGCCGCGATCGGCGCGCCGCACCACCTCGGCAATCTCTCCGGCGCGCGCCAGCAGCGCCCTCGCCTCGCCCAGCAGCGCGACACCGGCCGCGGTCGGCGCGACGCCGCGCGGCGAGCGGTTCATCAAGCGGACGCCGAGCTCGGCCTCCATGCCCTTGAGGAGCCGCGTGAGCGGCGGCTGCTGCATGCCGAGGCGCGCCGCGGCGCGGGTGACATGGCCTTCCTCGGCGATCGCCACGAAGGCGCGCAGGCGGCGCAGATCGATTGCCATACTTTCAAGGTATCATATCTCGATTTTTAATGCATTGGACGGCATGAAGTGTCACGAGGCATCCTGCTTCCCATGAGCGACGTGCTGATGCCCCTCACCCTGGATTTCCTGGCCTGGCTCGCCGGCGGCCCGCGACCCTACGGCGAGGTGATGGAGGCCTGGCGCACCTCCTGCCCGCGCCTCACCGTCTGGGAGGACGCGATCGAGCACGGGCTGGTCGCCAGGAACCGCCGCGCCGGGGAGGCGCCGGTGATCGAGCTCACCGGGCGTGGCCGTGCGCTCCTCGCCGCGCGCGAGCGCGCTCTGTGAGGATCGCGATCCTCGACGATTACTTCGATACGCTGCGAACACTGCCCTGCTTCCGCAAGCTCGAGGAATACGAGACTCAGTACACCGACATCTTCGACCAGATTCTCGCCGACGCCGCTGGCGCGCCGATCAACGTGGTCAATCCCGCGATGCTGGAGCGGCCGGCTCAGCCGGCGGGAAAATTCGCGAAGTAGTGATCGTCGCCGATCTGCGTCAGGTGCATCATCCCATAGGCTGCCAGCATCTCCTTCGCCGGCGCGAGGTTAGCCGGAAAGCACTCGACCTGCAGGAAGATCCGGTTGCGGCCGGCGCAGGCCCGCATGCCGCGGAGCGCCGCCAGCTCGTGGCCCTCGATGTCCATCTTCACGAACAGGCGTCGGCCTTCGCCGCCGATCGCCTCGTCGAGGGCGACGCTCTCGATCGCCGTCCCCGCGCCCTCGTCGACCCGCGACTGCCCCGTCGAGCTGTCGGCGGCCGGCTGGAAGCTCACGGTGCCCGCGCGCTCGGAGACCGCCTTCGGGATCACCGTGATCCGGTCCACCAGCCGGTTCATCAGGATGTTGGCGCCGAGCTGCAGCAGGTTGCGCGGATCGGGCTCGAAGGCGAGGACGCGGGGCGCCAATCCTGCGAGCGCCACCTCGATGCTGTAGAAGCCGATATTGGCGCCGACATCGACGAAAAGGTCGCAGCCGTGCCGGCGCATCGCGGCGAAGAGGTAGGCGAGCTGCCGGCTCTCGAAATCCTCGTAGAAGGCGATCTGCCGGTCGACGAAATTGCCGGTGTTGAGCAGGAAGACGGCGCCGCCCGACCTGCGCAGGCAGAAGCCGTTGAGCGCGCGGGCGCGCGCCAGGCGCTTCTTGAGGCTGGGCACCAGCCGCTTCAGCACCGGGATCCGGCGCTTCATCGGATTGAACTTCATCGGCAGCCCGCCGCGCCGCGACGGCCGCTCATTCAGCCGCGCGCGGCGCAGCCGCCGGCGCCCGGCCCTCGATCGCCGGACGCTCTTCCTGAAAGAGCCGGATGAGGGCGTCCATCACCGCGCGCACGCGCGGCAGGGCGCGGAGATCCTGGTGCACCAGCAGCCATTGGTCGGCGGCGACCTCGCGCAGCACCGGGCCGATGCGCCTGAGCCGCGCGTCGCCGTCGCCGAGATAGCACGGCAGCACGGCGAGGCCGGCGCCGGCGCGGGCGGCATCCCGCAGCACCAGCCAGTTGTTGACCCGCACCGCCGGCCGGCCGCCCTCCAGCAGATCCAGCACCCAGCCCTGGCCCGGCATGTAGCCGTGCTCCTCGTCGAAACCCACCCAGGGCATGCGGCGGAGCGCCGCGCGGGAGCGGTCGGCGATCGCGAGATCGAGCCCGGCATAGACCGCATGGGCGGCGCGGCCCAGCTTGCGGGTGACCAGGCTGGCGAGGTCCGGCACCTGCTCGCGGATCAGCAGATCCGCTTCGCGGCGCGAGAGGTTGGCCAGCGTGTGGGTCGCCACCAGCTCGATCTCGACGCAGTTCATGTTGTGGCGGAGGCGTCGCAGGCGGTCGGCGAGGAAGCCCGCCATTGCCTCGCCGGCGGAAAGCCTGACCGTGCCATGGAAGGTGTCGCCGAGGCCGGCGCTGCGGCGGTGGATCGATTCCGCCGCCCGCTCCATCGCCTGGGCATCGGCCAGCAGCTCCTCGCCAGCTGATGTGAGCACGAAGCGGTCCAGCAGCCGGTCGAAGAGCCGGGCGCCGATGGCGTCCTCGAGCGCCTTCACCCGCCGCGCCACGGTGGGATGGCTCACCTCGAGCCGGCGCGCCGCCGCCGTGAGCTTGCCGTCCCGCGCCAGGGTGAGGAACACCCGGAGATCGTCCCAGTCCGCGATCATCGCGCCGCCTCCTCGCTTTACTGTTCAAAAATGTACGGACGATCTGCGCTTTTGTCGACTGGCGAACATCGGCGTTCAGGCTATCCTGCGACCATCAGCTGTCCGTTCGGAGCCATCGATGCATTTCGAGCCGCGTCTCTGGATCTTCACCGCCGGCGTCCGCCTGCGCATCCTCTGGGCGGTGCTGATCGGTCTCTGCGCCGTGGGCCTGGGCGTGGCGCGGCTCGGGCTCCTCGGCTGGCTCATCGGCCAGGTCTTCGCCGGCCGCGATCTCGCCTCCCTGACCCTGCCGATCGTGCTCATTGCCGTGGTGATGGCGCTGCGCGGCGGCTTCGAGCACTGGCGCACCGTCACCGCCCACGAGACCGCGGCGCGGGTGCAGAAGAAGCTCCGCCGGGCGATCTACGACAAGATCGCGGCGCTGGGGCCCGGCGCGGTCGGCCGCCAGCGCTCGGGCGCCCTCACCCTCTCGCTGATCGACGGCGTCGAGCAGCTGGAGACCTATTTCGGCCAGTTCCTGCCGCAGTTCCTGATCTCGCTGCTGACGCCGGTGCTGATCTTCGCGGTGGTGGCCTTCATCGACCTGCCGGTGGCGGCGGTGATGCTGGTCTTCGCCCTCATCGCCCTCTTCGCGCCGGCGCTCTGGCACAAGCACGATGTCCGGAACTCGCTCGGCCGGCAGAAGGCCTATGCCGCGTTTGCCGCCGAGTTCCTGGATTCGATCCAGGGCCTCGCGACCCTCAAGGCCTTCGGCCAGAGCAAGGCGCGCGCCGACAAGCTCGAGGTGGAGGCGCACGACCTTTTCCGCCGCACCATGTGGGTGCTCGGCACCAATGTGCTGGCGCGCGGCATCACCGACAGCGCCATTGCCTGCGGTGCCGCGGCGGCGCTGGCGCTCGGCGCCTGGCGGGTCGAGGCGGGCCTGATGCCGCTCGCCTCGCTGCTCGTCATCTTGATGCTGGGCGTCGAAATCTTCCGGCCGATGCGCGAGCTGCGCTCGGTGCTGCATCAGGGCATGGTCGGCATGTCCGCCGCCCAGGGCATCTACCGCATCTTCGACGATCAGCCCCTGGTGGCGGACGCGGCGCCGGCGATCCTGCCGCGTCCGCTCGATCCAACCATCGCCTTCGAGGGCGTGCGCTTCCATTATCCCGGCACGCGCCGCCCCGTGCATGAAGGGCTCGCCTTCCGCGCCGAGGCCGGCGAGCGCATCGGCCTCGTCGGTCCCTCCGGCGGCGGCAAGTCCTCGATCGTGCGGCTGCTGCTGCGCTTCTACGATCCGGACCAGGGCCGGATCCGGCTCGGCGGCCACGACCTGCGCCAGCTCTCCTTCGCGCAGATCCGCTCGCTCATCTCGGTGGTGAGCCAGGACACGTTCCTGTTCCACGGCACCGTCGAGGACAACATCCGCATGGGCCGGCCCGAGGCGTCCGAGACCGAGGTCCAGGCGGCGGCGAAGGCGGCCAACATCCACGACTTCGTGGCCGGCCTGCCGCAGGGCTACCAGACCGTCATCGGCGAGAAAGGCATCAAGCTCTCGGGCGGCCAGCGCCAGCGCGTCGCCATCGCCCGCGCGCTCCTGCGCGACACACCGATCCTGGTGCTGGACGAGGCGCTCTCGGCGGTCGACGCCGAGAACGAGGCGGTGATCCAGCAGGCGCTCGACAAGCTGATGCGCGGTCGCACGACGCTGGTGCTGGCGCACCGGCTCTCCAGCGTCATCGACTGCGACCGCATCCTGGTGCTAGACGGCGGCCGCGTCGCGGAGAGCGGCAGTCACGAGGCGCTGATGCGGCAGGGCGGCGTCTATGCGACGCTGATGGCGGAGCAGGCGCGGGAATCCGCCGCCGCCACGCTCATCGATGCCGAGCCGGCGCCGGCCGCCGACGAGCGCGTCGCCGATCTTCCCGGCGGCGCCGCGAAGCCGGTGACCGAGGGCATCATCAAGGCCGAGGGGCTCACCTGGTTGCAGCTGGTGGGCGCCCTCATGGCGATGATCATGCCCTGGAAGGGGAAGCTCGCCGCCACCTTCGTCTTGGGCGTGCTGCGCGTCCTCGCCTTCATCGGCGTCGGCGTGCTGAGCGCGCTCACCGTGGCAGCGCTCAAGCACGGCACGCCCTATGCCGGCTGGCTCTGGGCGCTCGCCATCGTGGCGCCGCTCTCGGGCGCGCTCCATTGGCTCGAATCCTGGCTCGCCCATGACATGGCCTTCCGCCTCCTCTCGGAGATGCGGATCGATGTCTTCCGCAAGCTCGACGCCCTGGCGCCCGCCTATCTGGTGCGCCGGCGCACCGGCGACCTGATGGCGCTCGCCACCCACGACGTGGAGCTCGTCGAGTATTTCTTCGCCCATACCGTGGCGCCCGCCTTTGTCGCGGTGCTGGTGCCGGTGCTGGTGCTGGGCGCGCTGGTGGCAGCGAGCCCGTGGCTGGCGCTCGCCTTGCTGCCGTTCCTGGCGGCGGTGGGATTGAGCCCGTTCCTGATGCGGGGCCGCGTCGACCGGCTGGGATCCGAGGCGCGGGAAGCCGCCGGCGAGCTCGGTGCCTTTGCGGTCGACAGCGTGCAGGGCCTCGGCGAGATCGTCGCCTTCCAGCAGGAGAGCGCGCGGGGCGCGCGGCTCGACCGGCTCTCCGAGCGCTACATCCGCCTGCGCCTCCCGTTCTTCTCCGAGCTCACCCTGCAGCACAGCCTGCTCGAGGTCTTCACCGGCCTCGGCGGCCTCGCGGTGGTGGTGACGGGCGCGGCGCTCGCCAATGCCGGCGCCATCGATGCGGCGACGCTGCCGCTCCTCACCATCCTCGCCATGGCGGCCTTCCTGCCGGTCTCGGAGATCGCCCAGATTGGCCGCCAGCTCGCTGACACGCTGGGCGCCGCGCGGCGCATCTACGGGCTCTACAGCGAGCCGGTGCCGGTGCGCGACGGCAAGGGAGTCCCGGAGCACAAAGGGCCGGCGGCGCTGACGCTGGAAGGCGTGAGCTTCGCCTATCCGGGCCAGCCGCGCGCCGCGCTCAGCGACATCCGCTTCGAGATCCCCGCCGGCAAGACCCTGGCGCTGGTCGGCACCTCCGGCGCCGGCAAGACCACCACCGCGCAGCTGCTGATGCGGTTCTGGGACCCCGACAGCGGCCGCGTCACCTTGAACGGCGCCGATCTGCGGGATTACCAGCTCGACGATCTGCGCCGCCGCATGGCCCTGGTGGCGCAGGACACCTACCTCTTCAACGACACGCTCCGCGCCAACATCCTGATCGCGCGGCCGGACGCGAGCGAAGCAGAGCTGATGGCGGCGGTGGCGCACGCCTCCCTCGCGGATCTCGTCGAGGCGTTGCCCGACGGCCTCGCGACGCCGGTCGGCGAGCGCGGCACCAGCCTTTCCGGAGGGCAGCGCCAGCGCGTCGCCATCGCCCGCGCCTTCCTCAAGGACGCGCCGGTGCTGATCCTCGACGAGGCGACATCGCATCTCGACGCCGTCAACGAGCAGGCGGTGCGCCGCGCCCTCGACCTCCTGCAGGCGGAGCGCACCACCGTGGTGATCGCCCACCGCCTGTCGACGATCCGCGACGCCAACGCGATCGTGGTGCTGCGCGAGGGCCGCCTGGTGGAGACCGGCACCCACGAGACGCTGCTGGCGAAGGGCGGCCTCTACGCCCAGCTCGTGTCGCGCCAGCTCACCGCCGCCTATGCGCCGGCGGCGCAGTAGGAGGACTGCTCGCGGGATCGGCAGAGTGCCTCCACTGCGCCCGCTGACTTCGAACTGACGCATTGGCCGCACGCTTCGCTTGACTCTGCGGCGTGCCGACCTTAGAGCGACGGCTCAGCCGTTGGGAGCGCGCTCGCGGTCGGAAAATGATTTCCTGCCGGCGCTCTTCGTTGGTCTCTCAGGCAGGATCTCGCGATGTCCCACAAGAAGTACGTCAAGTTTCCCGGCCGCATCGTCATTCTCGGTTTTGGCAGCATCGGCCAGGGCTCGCTGCCGTTGATCCTCCGGCACATCGACTGCGATCCCAAGAAGATCACCATCGTGACGGCGGAAGAGCGCGGCCATCCCGAGGCGGAAGCGCTCGGCATCAGGTTCATCCTGAAGCCGCTGACGAAAGAGAATTATCTCGAGGTGCTCGACCCCATGCTGGGCGCCGGCGATTTCCTCTGCAATGTCTCGGTGGAGGTCTCGAGCCTGGCGCTGATGGAGCTCTGTCACCGGAAGGGCGCGCTCTACCTCGACACCTGCATCGAGCCGTGGCCGGGCGGCTACACCGACAGCAATCTCTCGCCGTCCCAGCGCTCCAACTATGCGCTCCGCGAGACCGCGCTGGAGTTCCGCCGCAAGACCGGCGGCAAGGGCCCGACGGCGATCGTCACCCACGGCGCCAATCCCGGCCTGGTCTCGCATTTCGTCAAGCAGGCGCTCCTCGACATCGCCCGCGACACCGGCGTCAAGACGGCGATGCCGACCAGCCGCGCCGGCTGGGGCGCGCTCGCCAATCAGCTCAGCGTCAAGGTCATCCACATCGCCGAGCGCGACACCCAGACCTCGAACGTGCCGAAGCGGCCGGGCGAGTTCGTCAACACCTGGTCGATCGACGGCTTCTTCAGCGAGGGCTCGCAGCCGGCGGAGCTCGGCTGGGGCAGCCATGAGCGGCACTTCCCGGTCGATGGCGGCCGCCACAGCTTCGGCTGCGGCTCGGCGATCTACCTCAACCGCCAGGGTGCCGGCACCCGGGTCAGGAGCTGGACGCCGATCGAGGGGCCCTATCACGGCTTCCTGGTGACTCACGGCGAATCGATCTCGATCTCGGACTATCTGACCGTGCGCGAGGGCGACAAGGTGATCTATCGCCCGACGGTGCATTACGCCTACCATCCCTGCGACGGCGCGGTGCTCTCGCTCCATGAGCTCGCCGGCAAGAACTGGCATCTGCAGAGCGAGAAGCGCATCCTGATGGACGAGATCACCGAGGGGATCGACGAGCTGGGCGTCCTGCTGATGGGCCACGCCAGGAGCGTCTACTGGTACGGCTCGGTGCTGTCGATTGAGGAAGCGCGCGAGCTCGCCCCCTACCACAACGCCACCGGCCTCCAGGTCACCATGCCCGTGGTCGCCGGCATGATCTGGGCGATCGAGAACCCGGACCGCGGCCTCGTCGAGCCCGATGAGATGGACCACGAGCGCATCCTCGAGATCACCCGGCCCTATCTCGGCAAGCTCGTCGGCGCCTACGGCGACTGGACGCCCCTCCGGGATCGCAGCCGCCTCTTTGCCGAGGATCTCGACACCAGCGACCCCTGGCAGTTCAAGAATTTTCGCGTGATCTGAGGTCGGTCCCGCTTTTGCCGCCATCGCGCGGCGCTGAAATGATGCTAGAGTGACGTCGGTGGTCTCGTTCCGAGCCTGAACGAGGCCACCGGCGTACTGAAGATCCGTTGGTTTTGCCGCATTCCTGCGCCGAACCGGCATCCAATTCGGCGGAAAATGCGTGGAGTGGTCGCAAACCCCCGTTCGGGAGGGCGAGCCATGGCAAGGATTGGTTGGGCGCTCGGCGCCCTGGTGTTGGCGTGTGTCTTCGGCGCCCCGCCGGCCTGGAGCGCGAGCCGGGAGGTCGATCTCGCTCTCATTCTCGCGATCGACGTCTCCGGCAGCGTGAACAGCGAGCGCTGGGAGCTGCAGCGGCGCGGCTACGAGGCCGCCTTCAAGAGTCCCGAAGTGCTGCAGGCGATCACCAGCGGGCCGCACAAGGCGGTCGCGGTCACCATGGTCGAATGGTCGGGCGCCAACCATCAGCAGCAGGTGGTGAGCTGGACCGTGATCACCGACGCCGAGAGCGCCGCCCAGTTCGGCAGCGCCATGGCGGAGGCGCCGCGGATCTATTCCGACTGGACTTCGATCAGCGGCGCCCTCGATTTCGCCATGCCGCTCTTCGGCAACAGCGGCTTCGAGGCCGGACGGCAGGTGATCGACGTCTCCGGCGACGGCGTCAACAACGCCGGCCGGCCGGTGACCGACGCCCGCGACGAGGTGGTCGCCAAGGGGGTCATCATCAACGGCCTGCCGATCCTCAGCGAATACGAGTTCCTCGACGATTACTACCGCGACCGGGTGATCGGCGGCGCCGGTGCCTTCATCGAGGTGGTGAAGAACTACGACAGCTTCGCCGCCGCCGTGCAGGCGAAGCTGGTGCGCGAGATCGCCGTCGACGAGCGCCGTGCCCGGGAGATCCTGGCGGAAACGAGCAGCGCCGCCGGCTCGACGCCGCGGTAGCTCGCATCGGGCAGGGAGACGAGATGACCGCATTCCGGGGCAGCTGCCTCTGCGGCGAGGTCGCGTTCGAGATCGAAGGGCCGCTCGATCACTTCCTGAACTGCCATTGCTCGCGCTGCCGCAAAGCAAGCGGGACGGCGCATTCCTGCGAGGTGATCGTGAAGGCCTCGGCGCTTCGATGGGTGCGGGGAGAACTCTCCGTCATGCGCTTCGATCTGCCCCAGGCGCGAAGCTTTGCGACCGCCTTCTGCAAGACCTGCGGCAGCCCCATGCCGCACCTGACGCGCAGCGGGCGCCAGGCGATCGTTCCGGCGGGGAGCTTCGATGAGCCGCTGGGCGCTGCGCCCGACCGGCACGTGCATTGGACATCACGCGCCGACTGGTACGTCCACGGCGAGGGACTGCCTCGGCAGGATTGACGCTACGCCTTGATGCCGGCCATCTTGGCGATGACGCGCCACTCCTCGGCGCTCACCGGCGAGACCGAGAGGCGCGACTGCTTGACCAGAGCCAGGTCCTTGAGAGCGGGCGTCTGCTTGATCTCCGCCAGGGTCACCGGCTGCTTCGCCGGCGTCAGCGGCGCCACGTCCACCATGACGAAACGGCCGGACTTGTCGCTGGGATCGGGATAGGCCTCCTTGACGATCTCCACCGCGCCCACCACGGCGAGGCCCTCGTTCGAGTGATAGAAGAAGGCGCGATCGCCCTTCTTCATCGCCTTCAGATTGTTCGCCGCCTGGAAATTGCGCACGCCGCTCCAGTTGGTGCGACGGTCCTTCACCAGCTGGTCCCAGGAATAGGCCGAAGGCTCGGATTTCAGCAGCCAGTAGCGCATCGACCTCTCCTTCCCTGGATCAACTGCGGGCAACGATGAACAGGCGGCGGAACGGGAACAGCGTCCTGCCGTCGGCCCGGCGCGGATAGGCGCGTCGCAGCTTCTCCGCGTAGACGCGCTCGAAGGCAGCCGCCTGCTCCGCCGGCAGCGCCGAGACCAGCGGGCGTAGCGCGGTGCCGCGGACCCAGTTCAGCACCGCGTCCTCGCCCTGCAGGACATGGAGGTATTCCACCTCCCAGATGTCGAGACCGCCGCGGGCGAGCGGCGTCAGCAGATCGTAGTAGGTGCCGGGGGGCGCCACGGGATCGTTGCGCAGCAGCGGCTTCAGCGTCTGGGACCACGGGCCGTTGCCGGCGGTCTCGCGCATCAGCACATGGGACGCCTGACCGAAATTGCGCGGCATCTGCACGGCGAGCACGCCGCCCGGCGCCAGCATTCCCATCATGCGCGGAAGGAGCCGCGGGTGATCGTCGACCCATTGCAGGACGGCATTCGAGAAGATGAGCGCTGCCGGCTCCGGCGGCGACCACTGCTGCAGATCCGCCTCCACCCAGCGGATGTGCGACGGCTCGGCGGCGGCCTTCGCCAGCATCTCGGCGGAGCTGTCCACCGCGATGAACGGCCGGTCGGGCCAGCGCTCGGCGATGGCGCGGGCATGCACGCCGGTGCCGCAACCCAGCTCTGCGAGGAAGCCGGTCGGCAGCTCGCCGACCCGCGCCAGGAGATCGAAGCCCGGCCGCAGTCGCTCGTCGGAAAATTTCAGATATTGCGCGGGATCCCAGGGCATTGCGTCTCCTCGACCGAGCGTCGGGCGCCTCTCATAACCCATTGAACGACACCGGGCACGGGGAAACCACAGACGTATTTAACCTAATAAAACTGTTCTTATAAAACTTAAGCTTATTGTTGTTTGTGAAATAGGATCGTTATACATCTGTCGCTCACAAGGAGCCGTCCTCATGGCACGCACATCGGGTCCATCGGAAGTCGAGCAGGTGAAGGCGCAGAGCCACGCGCTGCGCGGCCATCTCAAGGAGAGCCTCGCCGACGGCGCCGCCGCCTTCGACGACGACGGCTATTCGCTGCTGAAATTCCACGGCATCTATCAGGGCTACGACCGCGACAGCGCCACCGAGCTGAAGCAGCGCGGAGAGGAGAAGCACTATCAGCTGATGGTGCGCGCGCGCATTCCCGGCGGCCGGCTCACCGCCGCGCAGTATCTCGCCTTCGACGACATCGCCGACCGACATGCCAACGGCACGCTCCGCCTCACTACGCGGCAGAGCATCCAGCTGCACGGCGTGCTGAAGCGCGACATCAAGGAGACCATCGCCGCGATCGACGGCGCGCTCCTCACCACCCTCGCCGCCTGCGGCGATGTCGTCCGCACGGTCACCACCGTGCCGGCGCCGATCCGCGACGCGGTGCACGAGCGCCTCGCCGAGGATGCGCGGCGGATCTCCCGCCACATGCTGCCGCAGAGCCGCGCCTATCACGAGATTTGGCTCGACGGCGCGCCCGTCGCCGGCGAAGACGAGGAGACGCTCTACGGAAAGACCTACCTGCCGCGCAAGTTCAAGATCGGCATCGCCACGCCCGACGACAATTCCGTCGACGTCCTCACCAACGATCTCGGCATCATCGCGCTCTTCGAGGGCGAGCGCCTCGCCGGCTACAATTTCGCGCTGGGCGGCGGGCTCGGCATGACCCACAACAATCCGCGCACCTATCCGCGTCTCGCCACCCTCGTTGCCTTCGTCGAGCCCGAAGATCTGGTGGCGGCGGCAGAGGCGGTGGTGAAGCTGCACCGCGACCACGGCGACCGCGGCAACCGCCGCCATGCGCGGCTCAAATACATCATCGCCGAGCAAGGCGAGGCCTGGGCCAAAGCCCGGCTCGAGGAGTATCTGGGGAAGCCGCTCGCCGCGCCGCGCCCGATGCCGGCGTTCCGCGTCAAGGACCACCTGGGCTGGCACGAGCAGGGCGACGGGCGGCTCTACCTCGGCGTCCCCGTGCCGAGCGGCCGCATCGGCGGCGCGCTCAAGGCGGCGCTCCGCGACGTGGTGGAGCGCTTCGAGCTCGATCCCGTGATCACGCCAACCCAGGACCTGATCCTCGGCAATGTGCGGCCCGGCCATCGGGACGCGGTGGAGAGCATTCTCCGCGCCGGCGGCGTCGATTTCGATCTCTCGCCGGCGCGCCGCTGGTCGCTTGCCTGCCCGGCGCTCCCCACCTGCGGCCTGGCGCTCACCGAGGCGGAACGCGTGCAGGATCCGCTGGTGAGCGGCATCGAGGCGGCGCTCGCCCGCCACGGGCTGGGCCAGGAGACGCTCTCGATCCGCATCACTGGCTGCCCGAACGGCTGCGCGCGGCCTTATGCCGGCGATATCGGCATCGTCGGCCGCATGCCCGGCTTCTACGCGCTCTTCGTCGGCGGCGATTTCGCCGGCACGCGGCTCAATTTCCTGCTGCTCGACCGTGTTGCCGAAGCCGCGGTCGCCGCCACGCTGGAGCCGCTCTTCGCGCTCTTCGCCGCCGAACGCGCGGCGGGAGAAGGCTTCGGCGATTTCTGCCATCGCGCCGGCAAGGAGCGGCTCCTCGCCGCCCTCGGCCATCGGCTCAAGGAGGCATCCTGATGTTTCCGGTCAATCTCGATCTCACGTACCTGCCGGTGGCGCTGATCGGCAATGGCGCACGCACCGCTCGCCGCCTGGCGCTCCTCGACGAGGACGGCGCGGAGAACCTCACTGTCTATGCGCCCTCGCCGAGCGGCGAGCTGGCGCGTACCGCCGGCGGCCGGCTGCAGCGTCGATGGCCCACCCCGGCCGAGATCGCCGGCACGCGGCTGGTGCTGGTCGCCGACGGCGTGGAGCCCGAGGTCGTGCGCGATCTCGTCGCCACCGCGCGCGCCGCCGGCACCCTGGTCAACGTCGAGGATCGGCCGGAATTCTGCGATTTCCATTCGCCCGCCATGGTGCGCCGCGGCGACCTGCTACTGACCGTCTCCACCGGCGGCCGCAGCCCGCGCCTGGCTCACCGGATCGGCAGTTTCCTCGGCCAGGTTTTTGGACCAGAATGGCAACGACGGCTGGAGGAGCTGGGGGCGTTGCGCGCCCTCTGGCGTGAGGCCGGCGCCGATTCCCAGATGGTCAGCGCCTGGACCGATGCTTGGGTGGACCGTCACGGGGAGTTGCCAGGCGAGAGCGAGACGAAAGCAGCGGCCGCGGAAGCAGCGGCGTCAGTGCTCGCCGCTCCGATCTGAAGCACCTGCCCCATCAGCACGATCAGAAGGAGGAAGGCAATGTCACTGAAGCTAGGCGAGACCGCACCGGATTTCGTACAGGATTCCACGGACGGTCCGATTCATTTTCATGACTGGGCCGGCAACAGCTGGGTGATCCTGTTCTCGCATCCCAAGGACTTCACGCCGGTCTGCACCACCGAGCTGGGCGCGGTGGCGAAACTGAAGAAGGAATTCGACAAGCGGAACGTGAAGGCGATCGGCCTCAGCGTCGATCCCGTGAAGGACCACAAGGCCTGGGCCGGCGACATCGCGGAGACCCAGGGCCAGGCGCTCAACTTCCCGCTGATCGGCGACGCCGACCGCAAGGTTTCCGGCCTCTACGGCATGATCCACGAGAAGGCGAACGACACGCTGACCGTGCGCTCGGTCTTCGTCATCGATCCCAACAAGAAGGTCCGCCTCACCATCACCTACCCGGCGAGCACGGGGCGGAACTTCGACGAGATCCTGCGGGTGATCGACAGCCTGCAGCTCACCGACAACTACAAGGTGGCGACGCCCGTCAACTGGAAGCACGGCGAGGACGTCATCATCGTGCCGGCGCTGCAGGATCCGGAGGAGCTCAAGAAGCGCTTCCCAAAGGGCTACAAGACGCTGAAGCCCTATCTCCGGGTGACGCCGCAGCCCAATCTCTGAGGGGCTTTCTATCGGCCTAAAGCAAAGGCGGCGCCGTCACTGGCGCCGCCTTTTTCTTGGCCGCCCGCGGCTCCGAAAATTCAGATCGTTTCCTTGAGTTCCTTGGAGGCGCGGAAGGCGACCTTCTTGCTCGCCTTGATCTTGATCGGCTCGCCGGTCGCGGGATTGCGGCCCATCCGCGCGGCGCGCTTGCGCACCACCAGGATGCCGAGCCCGCCGATGCGGATCCGATCACCCTTCTTCAGATGCTTCACGACGAGGCCGACGGTATCGTTGAGGATACCTTCGGCCTGCTTTTTCGGCATCTCGTGATCCTCGGCGAGAGCAGCCGCCAGATGCTTCAGGGTCACCGTCGCCTGGGTGCCCGCCTTTTGCGTCGCCATTCCTGTATCCCTTTTGTTGGACGCCGACCGCTGTCGGCCAGCGTCAGAGAATCACAACCGCGCGTTTAAGGCAAGGAATCCGCGCATTGCCACATCGATGTTTTGGGCCTTTTTCGGCCTCAAACTGGCTTGGGGACGGTCGCGACTCGCACTCGGCCGAGTCTCGTCCCGTCTCGAATCGCAGCAACGCATTTCGAATCCAGGTTGCGCGGGAATGTCAATGACAGCAGTCACACCGCCGCTCGGCGGTCTCGATCCGCGGACTGCATACCCCCGCGAAGAAGCCCGCGGCGACTCCACCTCGCCGGCGGCAGCCTCTCAGCGCAGGGGATAATCGGCCTGATCCTCGTAGATCGCGCCGTTCTTGGTGAGGTAGCTCGCCACCAGGCTGAAGCGGTCGACCTCGAAGGGCTGCGCCCGGAACAGCGCGTGCTCGGCGACGAAGGCGGGGACCTTGGGTCCCATCGGCTGACGCAGCCGCGCCAGCGTCACATGCGGCGAGTAGCGCCGCCCTTCCGGCGGAATCCCCGCCCGCTGCAAGGCGTTCTCCACCTTGCCCTGGAGCTGCAGCAGGGCCTGGCTCTTCTCGACGCCGACCCAGAGCATGCGGGTTCCGAACTGGCCGACGCCGGCGAGCGCGAGCGGGAAGCGCGGCGCCTCGATCCTGAGCAACGCGGCATCGATATCGCTGGCAACGCCCTCGTCCACCTCGCCGATGAAGCGCAGCGTCAGGTGATAATTGCCGGGGTCGACCCAGCGCGCCTCCGGCACGCCGGTGCAGAGCAGCGAGATCCGGAGCTTCAGCTCGGGCGGCAGACCGATGCCGACAAAGAGGCGCAGCATGGGCTCTTCTCCCGCTGGAGATCGGCTCAGAGGAAGAGCGCGAGGACGCCGGTATAGCCGTAGAGCCGATCGTGGGCGATCTCGCCGTTGCCGAAGAAGCCGGCGATCGGAAACTCGCCCAGGGTGGCGTGGATCGCCTTCAGCTCCTCGGAACCGGGGCCGAAGAGGTTGGGGCCGCGGGCGACGCAGCTGAAATAGAGGCCCGCCCGCGGCGTGCCGCTCACCCGCCGCTTGAGCCCGTCGAGCATGCGCTGGAGATCCTCCCGCGCGCTGGCGGGATCGCGCCGGCAGAACAGGATGGGATCGCCGGCGGCGACCTTCTCCGCCACCGCGAGCCACTGCCGCTCGGTGTCGATCGCCATCAGATTGCGCACGAGATAGTCGCCGGTGTCGGAGCCGCGCACGGGCATGCCGGCGAAGATGCGGCCGGCAACGCGCCGGAGGTCGCGCGACAGCAGCTCGCCGATATCCTCCTTGAACACCTCGAGCGCCGGCCGGCCATCGATCTCCATGACGATGTTCTCGCGCGCCTCGGTGATCGTCCGCACCGGGCCGATCGGCGAGCAGCCCTGGCTGAGCGCGGTCGCCACCGTCACCTCCGGCGACAGCACCACGCCGGAAAGCCCGCCCTCGACGATCCGGTCGGCGATCTGGCGCGGCGGCGCGCCCTGGGCGGCGGCGATCCCGCCCACCAGAAACAGGCCGGCCTCGGCGCTGAGGGCCGCCAAGGTCTCGGTCGCATGGGCGTCGCGGGGATCGCCATGGGCGATGCCGAGCACGGGCTTGGTCGCGTCGAACCAGTCGGACGCCGTCGCCACCAGCGCCCGTCCACCGCGGATGTCGGGGCCGAAGAGGCGGAAGGCGCTCTCCGGCAGGCTCGCCACCAGCGCGCTCACCGCCGGTCGCTCGAAATGCTCGCCGCTCGCGCCGCAGACGCCGAGCCCGACCGTACCGACCCAGTGCGGTACCCGCGTGCGCTCGCGCAGGAAGGTCAGCACGCTGCCGAGATCGTCGGCGAGCTCGCTGGTCGCGTAGAGGAAACCGAGGTTCGCGCCCTCCGGCACCGGCATCAGCACGTCGGCGCAGGCCTTGGCGGCCTCCGCCCAATTCTGGCCGACGCCGTCGGCGGCGCGGAAGCGTGGCGCGCTCATGCGGGTGCCGCCTTGCCGAGGAGGCGCAGCACGTAGGGGCCGACGCGCTCGACGATGCTCTCGACGCCGCGCGCGTTCGGATGCATCCCGTCGGGCTGGTTGAGCGCCGGCTGCAGCGCCACGCCCTCGAGGAAGAACGGGTAGAGCAGCACGTGATGCGCCGCGGCGAGGTCGGGATAGATCGCATCGAATTCGTCGCGGTAGTCGGTGCCCCAGTTGGCCGGCGACCGCATGCCGAGCAGCAGGACCGGCAGCTTGCGCTGCTGCAGCCGGCTCAGAATCTGGTCGAGATTGCCGCGCGCCTCGTCGGGATCGAGGCCGCGCAGCGCATCGTTGGCGCCGAGCTCCACCAGCACCGCGTCGATCTTGCCGGAAAGCGCCCAGTCGAGCCGCGCGAGGCCTCCGGCGGTGGTGTCGCCGGAGACCCCGGCATTCACCACCTCGGCATCGACGCCATGCGCCTTGAGCCAGGCCTGCAGGCGAACCGGAAACGCATCCGCCTCCGGCAGGCCATAGCCGGCGGTGAGGCTGTCGCCCAGCGCCACGATGCGGGTCGGAGCGCCGGCGGCATGACCGTCGGCGGTGACAGTGAACGTCAACAGCAGCGCCGCCAGCGCATTGACAAGGATTTGCCACAGTCCGTAAGCACACTCTCGCGCCCGCCGCGAAACCGCCTCACCAATCCTGATCCGTATGGCTACCGACGACAGCACCGACATGATCCTGCTCAGAGATGTGCAGGTAACACTGACGAGCGCCGCGGGCGCCGTCAACGTGCTGCGCGGCGTGTCGCTGGCCGCGCGCGCCGGCGAGACGATGAGCCTGATCGGCCCCTCGGGATCCGGCAAGACGACATTGTTAATGACCGTTGCTGGCCTCGTGCGGCCGAGCGCCGGCGAGGTCGTCGTTGCCGGCCATAATCTGGCCCGGCTCGACGAGGACGGCCTCGCCCGGTTCCGGCGCGACGCCGTCGGCATCGTGTTCCAGGCCTTTCATCTCGTGCCCACCATGACAGCGCTGGAGAACGTGGCACTGCCGCTGGAATTCGCCGGGCAACGCGACGCTTTCGCGGTCGCCGGCGACTGTCTCGCGAGCGTCGGCTTGAAGCATCGGCGCGCCCACTACCCAGCGGAGCTCTCCGGTGGCGAGCAGCAGCGGGTGGCGCTCGCCCGCGCCTTTGCCGCCACGCCGAGGCTCATCCTTGCCGACGAGCCCACCGGCAATCTCGACGGCGCCACTGGCAAGCAGGTGATGGACCTGCTGTTCGGCCTTGCCACCGAGCACGGCACCACGCTGCTCCTCATCACCCACGAGCCGGAACTGGCGCGGCGCGCGCATCGCGTCGTCGAGCTCGCGGACGGTCGCATCATCGAGGACAGCGCCCGTCCGCGCGTCGCGGCGCGGTAGCCGGACGCACGCGATGAATACCCTCACCCTCGCCGGTCGCCTGATGCGACGGGAGCTGCGCGGCGGGCTCAAGGGCTTCCGCATCTTTCTCGCCTGTCTCGCACTCGGCGTCGCGGTCATCGGCGGCGTGGGCTCGCTGGCCGCCGGCGTGCGATCCGGCCTCGACAGCGACGCGCGCGCGATGCTGGGCGGCGACGTCGAGCTCAACCTGGTGCTGCGGCCCGCCGCGCCGGACGAGAGAGCCTATCTCGACCGTGCCGGCGCGGTCTCGACGGTGACAGGGATGCGCGCGATGGCGCGCCGCGACGACAATGCGCGCCGCAGCCTCGTCGAGCTCAAGGCGGTGGACGGCGCCTATCCGCTGGACGGTGCCGTGACCCTCGATCCGGCGATGCCGCTGGCGACGGCGCTTGCCCGCGAGAACGGCCTCTGGGGAGCGGTGGCGGCGCCGGCGCTCCTCGACCGGCTTGGCCTCAAGCCCGGCGACATCATTCGCGTCGGCGACGCGCGCTTCGCGGTGCGCGCGGCGCTCACCCACGAGCCGGACGCGGCGACTGGCGTTTTCATCCTGGGACCGCGGCTGATGATCGCGGTGCCGGCGCTGGCGGAGACCGGTCTCGTCATTCCCGGCGCGCTGATCAATTACAGCTACCGGGTGCTGCTTCCGGCCGGGACCGATATCCCCGCCTGGATCGACGGAGTTCGCCAGCATTTCCCCGACGCGGGCTGGCGCATTCGCGATCGCGCCAACGCCACGCCGATGCTGCAGAACCTGCTCGATCGGGTCGGGCTGTTCCTGACGCTGGTCGGCCTGACCGCGCTGCTGGTGGGCGGCGTCGGCGTCGGCAACGCCGTGAGCGGCTATCTCGCGAGCCGCACGCTCTCGATCGCGATCTTCAAGTCGGTGGGCGCCTCGGGCCGCCTGGTCTTCATCACCTACCTGTTGCAGATCGCGGTGCTGGGCGCGCTCGGCATCGCCCTGGGGCTGCTGTTGGGCGGCCTCGCACCGCTTGCGATCGCACGGCTCCTGCCGGCACAGCTGCCGGTGGCGATGCGCTTCGGCGTCTATCCGCTGCCGCTGCTGATCGCCGCCGCGGCGGGCGCTCTCACCACCTTCGCTTTCGCGCTCGGTCCGCTGGCGGCAGCGCGGGGCGTCCCGCCGGCACTGCTGTTCCGCGATGCCACCGCCGCGCCGGTGCGGCGCGCCATCGGTCCCGGCTTCGCCCTGGCGCAGGTGCTGGTGGCCCTGCTGCTGGCCACGCTCGTCGTCCTCACCACGACTGACCGAGTGCTCGCCTTCTGGTCGGTGCTGGGCGCGCTCGGCGCGCTCGCAGCGTTTCGGCTGGTGGGGGCAGCCACCATTGCCGCAGTCCGGCGGCTCGGCCGGCCGCGGCAGGCGCATCTTCGCCTGGCGCTGGCGAGCCTCGGGCGGCGCGGCACCAATGCGGGCAGCGTGATCGCCTCCCTCGGCCTTGGCCTCACGGTGCTGGTGGCGCTGGCGCTGGTGCAGGGCAACATCGCGATGACCCTCGACAGCGAGCTGCCGCAGCGGGCGCCGTCCTTCTTCTTCATCGACATCCAGCCGAACGAGATCGCCGGCTTCGACACGTTGCTGAAGCAGTTCCCCGAGGCAAGCGACATCGAGCGCGTGCCGAGCCTGCGCGGCCGCCTCACCGCCCTCAACGGCACGCCGGTGGAGAAGGCGCAGGTGGCGCCGGACGCGCAATGGGCGATCCGCAGCGAGCGCGGCCTCACCTATTCCGCGACGCTCCCCGCGGGATCGCGGCTGGTCGCCGGCCAGTGGTGGGCGCCCGACTATCAGGGACCACCGCTCGTCTCCTTCGACGCGGGGCTTGCCCGGGGCATGGGTCTCGGCGTCGGCGATACCCTCACCGTCAACGTGCTGGGCCGCGAGGTGACGGCCAGGATCGCCAGCCTCCGCTCGATCGACTGGACCTCGCTCGGCATCAACTTCGCGATGGTGTTCTCGCCGGGGACCTTCGACGGCGCGCCGGAAACCGACATCGCCATCGCCCGGGTGCCGCCCGCGCGGGAAACGGCGCTTGAGACGGCGGTCACCGATCGCTTCCCGAACGTCTCCGCCATTCCGGTCAAGGACGCGCTGCAGGCGGTGAGCCAGATCGTCGCCGCCGTGGCGGGCGCGCTGCAGGCGACGGCGGCGATCGCGCTCGCCGCGGCAGGGCTGGTGCTGGCTGGCGCGCTTGCGGCCTCGCGCCGGCAGCGGCTCTACGAGGCGGTCGTGCTCAAGGTGCTGGGCGCCACCCGGCGCGACCTTACCGCGGCCTTCCTGCTGGAATACGGCTTCCTCGGCGCGCTCGCGGCGGTGATCGCGGCGGCGCTTGGCACGCTCGCCGCCTATCTGATCCTGACCCGGGTCATGCGCACGGGCTGGGTTTTCCTGCCCGAGGCGGTGCTGGCCTCTGCCGGCGTGGCACTGCTCCTCACTCTAATCCTGGGCTATGCCGGCACCTGGCGCGCGCTCGGCGCCCCGACCGCCCCCTATCTCCGCAATGAATAAGGGAATTTCGGCGCTTCAGCCGGTCATTGAAGTTTCTCGCTACTGTGCCAATATCTCGCCCAGGCAAATAACCCCCTAAAGGGGGCCAACAGAGAGGATTTCATGGCTCAGGATTGGCAAAGCCGCGCAACGGCACGTCCCGCGCAGTGGGCCGATATCGATGTCGGTCTGCGCCAGTACATGCTGCGCGTCTACAACTACATGGGCGCGGGCCTGGCGCTGACCGGTCTTGTTGCCTACATCGCGGCGGAGAGCGGCTTCTACCAGCAGATCTACCGCACGCCCCTGTTCTGGCTGCTGGTGATCGCGCCGCTTGGCCTGGTGCTTCTCCTCGGCTTCAGGATCCAGAGCATGAGCCTCGGCTCCGCGCAGGCGACCTTCTGGGCCTATGCGGGCCTGATGGGCGTCTCGCTCGGCGGCATCTTCCTGGTCTATACCGGCGTCAGCATCGCCACGACCTTCTTCATCACCGCGGCGATGTTCCTGGGCATGAGCCTCTACGGCTACACCACCGGGCGCGACCTCACCCAGTTCGGCTCATTCCTGTTCATGGGGCTGATCGGCATCGTGGTCGCCGGTCTCGTCAACATGTTCCTGGCCTCGCCCGGTTTGCAGTTCGCCATCTCGGTGGTCGGCGTCATCGTGTTCACCGGCCTCACCGCCTGGGACACGCAGCGCATCAAGGAGATGTACTTCGCGGGCGACGACGACGTCATCGCCGGCAAGAAGGCGATCATGGGCGCGCTCGCGCTCTACCTCGACTTCCTCAACCTGTTCATGATGCTGCTGCAGTTCATGGGACAGCGACGCAACTGACCCCGTCCACTGGATGCGAGTTCGCGAGGGGCCCTTCGGGGCCCCTCTTTCTTTGTCCCTCGTCTTTCTTTGTGTTCATCTGCCACTTTTCTGAGCTGCTACGAAAACAAGCAAGCACATTGACTCGCCTCCCGCGCGCTCATTAGCTTTGCCGGCATGTGAAGGCGCCGAGCGAGAGCGCCCGCGACACTTCGGAGGCTTCCCATGACGCGCTTCGCCCGCCTGACGCTTGCCTTTGCCGCGCTCGCAATCCTGCTGGCGAGCCCACCCGCCCACGCCGGCAAGAGCGACAACTCTCTCGTCTTCGCCTCCGACGTGGTGCCGGAGAGCATCGACGCCTATTT
The DNA here is from genome assembly GCA_035507155.1 of Allostellaceae bacterium. GTDB lineage: Bacteria > Pseudomonadota > Alphaproteobacteria > ATCC43930 > CGMCC-115725 > DASZHJ01. The sequence continues at coordinate 16,856 of DATJOK010000275.1, read as the reverse complement.
CAACAACGTCCGCGAGGGCGTGGTGATCGCGCACCATGTCTGGAGCAACCTGATCTACCGCGATCCCAAGACCGGGGAGTACAAGGGCGAGCTGGCGACCGCGTGGCGCTGGATCGACGACAAGACCCTCGAGCTCGATCTCCGTCAGGGCGTCAAGTTCCACAACGGCGACGGCTTCAGCGCCGACGACGTGGTCACCACCTTCAACTTCGTCAGCAAGCCCGAGAACGGCGTCGTCACCCAGCAGAACGTCAACTGGATGGCCGGCGCGGAGAAGATCTCCGACTACAAGGTGCGCATCCATCTGAAGGCGCCTTTCCCGGCGGCGCTCGAGTATCTCGCCGGACCCGACGTCATCTACCCGGGCGCGTACTATATGAAGGTCGGCCCCAAGGGCATGAGCGAGCACCCCGTCGGCTCCGGCCCCTACAAGGTGGTTGATTACCAGCCGGGCAAGCTGGTGAGCATGGTGCGCAACAAGGACTACTTCAAAGACAGCCCGCTCGGCCAGCCGACCATCGACAAGCTCGAGTTCCGCCTGATCCCCGATCTCAACACCCAGATCGCCGAGCTGATGAGTGGCGGCGTCGACTGGATCTGGCGCGTGCCGCCGGACCAGGCGAAGCAGCTCGCCACCGTGCCGACGCTGGCGGTGACGGCCGGCGAGACGATGCGGATCGGCTATCTCGCCTTCGACAGCACCGACGAGACCGCGACCCCGGCACTCAAGGATCCGCGGGTGCGCCGCGCCCTCAACATGGCGGTGGACCGCGATGCGTTGGTGAAGAGCCTGGTGGGCGAGGGCGCGCGGGTCATCGACACTGCCTGCTTCCCGGCGCAGTTCGGCTGCACAACAGAGGGCGTCACCCACTACGGCTATGATCCGAAAAAGGCCAAGGAGCTGCTGGCGGAGGCAGGCTTCCCCAACGGCTTCGAGACGGAGCTTTCGGCTTATCGCGACCGGCCGCTGGCGGAGGCGATCATCGGGTATTTCCGGGCGATCGGGGTCAAGGCCGATCTCCGCTTCATGCAGTACGCAGCGATCCGAGACCTGGCGCGGGCGCACAAGATGCCGATCCAATACACCACCTGGGGCTCTTTCTCGATCAACGACGCTTCCGCCTCGGTATCGAGCTTCTTCACCTTCAGCGCCGACGACCTCAACCGCGACCCCGAGGTGCGCGACTGGCTCAAGCTCGCCGATACCTCCACCGACCCGGCCGTGCGCAAGGAGAACTACAAGAAGGCGCTTGATCGCATCTCCGACCAGGCCTACTGGCTCCCGATCTCGTCCTGGCCGCTGATCTACGCCTACAGCAAGGATCTCTCCTTCACTCCCTATACCGACGAGATCCCCCGCTTCTGGCAAGCAAAGTGGCAGTGACGCGGTAGGCCCGCCCGCCGCATGTTCACCTTCGCGGTGAAGCGGCTGGCGCTCGCTCTGCTGGTGGCGCTCACCGTCTCGCTCATCAGCTTCTTCCTGGTGCGTCTCTCGAGCGACGTGGCCGCGGCGATCGCGGGCCCCAGCGCCACCGCCGCCGACATCGAGGCGATCCGTCACCACTACGGCTTCGATCGTCCGCTGCCGGTGCAGTACCTCGACTGGCTCGGCCACACGCTGCGCGGCGATTTCGGCGATTCGCTTTATTTTCGCAAGCCGGTGCTCGGGCTCGTAGTGGAGCGGATGCCGGTGACGATGACCTTGGGCGCGGTCTCCATCCTGTTCGCGATCGCGCTCGGCGTGCCGCTCGGCGTGGTAGCGGCGCTCCGGCCCAACTCCTGGATCGATCGCCTGGCGCTTGCCGTCTCGGTCATCGGGCAGGCGATGCCGTCCTTCTGGTTCGGCCTGCTGCTGATTCTTTACCTCGGCGTCACCCTGCGCCTGCTGCCGATCTCCGGCAGCGATACCTGGCGGCACTTCGTCATGCCGGCGATCACCCTCGGCTACTACGCGACGCCCGCCATCATGCGGTTGACGCGGTCGGGCATGCTGGAGGCGCTTTCCGCCGACTACATCCGGACCGCCCGCGCCAAGGGTCTGCGGTACGGCAAGGTGGTGGGGAAGCACGCGCTGCGGAACGCGATCATCCCCGTGGTGGCGCTGACCGCGGTGCAGTTGGGCTTCGTGCTCGGCGGCTCCGTGGTGGTGGAGACCATCTTCGCCCTCAACGGCATGGGCTATCTCGCCTATCAGAGCATCGTGCAGAACGATTTTCCGGTGGTGCAGGCGATCGTGCTCACGCTTTCGGCCTTCTACATCGTGCTGACCCTGGCGGCGGATCTTCTCAACGCATGGCTCGACCCGCGCTTGCGCGCGGTATCCGGCGCATGAGCGCGAGCATCGTCGATCCGCTCGCCGTCAACGCGATTGCCCGCCTTCGGCGCCGCATCTTCGGCCATGCGGGCTTCAGCTTCGGCGCCGCAGTGCTGGCGATCGTGGCGCTGATGGCGATCCTGGCGCCACTGCTGTCGCCTTGGGACCCTTACGATCAGGACTTGTCGCGACGCCTCATCCCGCCGATCTGGCACGCGCACGGGACCGCCGCGCATCTCCTCGGGACCGACGGGCTCGGCCGCGACTATCTCTCGCGCCTGCTCTATGGCGCGCGGATCTCGCTGCTGATCGGGCTGTCGACCATGGCGATCTCGGGTCTGATCGGCGGCACGCTCGGCGTTCTCGCGGGCTATTTCGGCGGGGGGATCGACATGGCGGTGTCGTTCCTGTTGACCGTGCGTCTCAGCCTTCCGGTCATCCTGGTGGCGCTCGCCGCGGTCGCGCTGGTGCATGGCTCGCTCCTCGTGGTGATCCTGGTCCTGGGCTTCCTGCTGTGGGACCGCTTCCTGGTGGTGATGCGCAGCACCACCCAGCAGATCAGGCGCCTCGACTACGTGGCCGCTGCCGAAGCGGTAGGCGCCTCGACGCTCCGCATCCTCGCGAGCGAGGTCCTGCCCAACGCCCTCAACAACCTCATCGTGGTCGCCACGCTGGAGATGGCGAACGCGATCCTGCTGGAGGCCGCGCTCTCCTTCCTCGGGCTTGGCGTGCAGCCACCGCTGCCTTCCTGGGGGCTGATGCTGTCCGAGGCGAAGCCTTTCATGTTCTTCAGCCCGTGGCTCATCACCATTCCCGGCATCATGCTGTTTCTGCTGGTGCTCGCCATCAACCTCCTGGGCGACGGCGTGCGCGATCTGACCGCGCCGGAGGGGCGAGGGTGACGGCGCTCCTGGAGATCGAGGAGCTTTCGGTCGACATCCCGCTGGAGGCCGGCACTCTTCATGCCGTCCGGGATGTGAGCCTCGGCGTCGATCGCGGCGAGACGCTCTGCGTGGTCGGCGAGTCCGGCTCCGGCAAGTCGCTGACGGCGCTCTCCGTCATGGGTCTGCTGCCCCGTCGCGCGATCCGTCGCGCACGCCGGCTGGTGCTGCTCGGCGAGGACATTGCGGCCGCCTCCGAGCGGCGGATGAGCGAACTCCGCGGCGATCGCATGGCAATGGTCTTCCAGGAGCCGATGACGGCGCTCAATCCCGCCTACACAATCGGCAATCAGATGACGGAGACCCTGACGCGCCATCGCCGTCTGAGCGCGCGCGCCGCCCGCGATCGTGTCGCCGAGCTTCTCGATCGCGTCGGGATCCCTGCCGCGGGCGAGCGCCTCAGCCAGTATCCGCACCAACTCTCGGGCGGCCTGCGGCAGCGCGTCATGATCGCCATGATGCTGCTCTGCGATCCCGATCTGCTGATCGCCGATGAGCCAACGACCGCTCTCGATGTGACCTTGCAGGCGCAGATCCTGGCCCTGCTGGTGAAGCTGCAACGCGAGCTCGGCCTTGGCCTGCTGCTGATCACTCATGATCTCGGTGTCGTGGCGCGGGTCGCCCAGCGGGTGGCGGTGATGTACGCAGGCGAAATCGTCGAAACCGGATCGGTGGAGGCCATCTTCGCCCGCCCGCGCCATCCCTATACCCAGGGTCTGCTCGCCTGCGTACCCGTGCCCGGCAAGATCACTCCGGGGGCGCCGCTCGGCACCATTCCTGGCATGGTGCCCAGTCTCATCGGCGAGACGGTGGGGTGCGCCTTTCGCGATCGCTGCCCGGTGGCCTTCGACGCGTGCGCGCGCCGGCATCCTCTGCCGGTCGCGCTCGATCTCACCCAGACCGCGCGCTGCCTGCGCCTCGACGCGGACGCGGCATGAGCGGCTCGCTGCTCGAGCTCGACGATGTCGAGCGTCGCTTCCGGATCGGCGGCGGCCTGCTGCGTCGTTCGCGCGAGATCCATGCGGTGAACGGCGTCAGCCTCTCGATCGCGCGCGGCGAGGTACTGGGCCTCGTCGGCGAATCCGGCTGCGGCAAGTCGACCCTCGCGCGGATCATGCTGGGGCTGCTGCCGGCAAGCGCCGGCGAGGTCCGGTTCGACGGCGCGTCGATCGAGCAGATCGGCCGCCGCGCGCTGGCCCGACGCGTGCAGCCGGTGTTCCAGGATCCCTATTCTTCGCTCAATCCGAGAAAGCGCGTCGCCGCAATAATCGGCGCTCCGCTTGCCGTCCATCGCATCGGCGCCGCCGCGGAGCGGCGCGAGCGCGTGGCGGAGATGATGGCGCTGGTGGGGTTGCCGCCGCGCCTGATGACGGCGTTTCCGGGCCAGCTCTCTGGCGGCCAGCGTCAGCGTGTCGCGATCGCGCGCGCGCTGATCATGCGGCCCGAGCTCGTCATCTGCGACGAGCCCACCTCCGCGCTCGATGTCTCGGTGCAGGCGCAGATCCTCAACCTGCTGCAGGTGCTGCGGCAGAAGCTTGGGGTCACCTATGTGCTCATCAGCCACAATCTGGCGGTCGTCGAGCATCTCGCGACCCGCGTCGCGGTAATGTATCTCGGTCGCATCGTGGAGGAAGCGCCGACGTCGAGCCTGTTTGCCGCGCCTCAGCACCCCTATACCCAGGCCCTGCTGGCATCCGTTCTGACGCCGGAACCGGGCAAGGGCCTGCCGGCAGCGGCGATCGGTGGCGGCTATCCGAATCCACTGCAGCCGCCATCGGGCTGCCGCTTCCATCCCCGTTGCCCCGCAGCAATGGCGCTTTGCGCCACCACCGCTCCAGTGTCGATGGCGCGCATCGATGGCGGCCGCATCGAGTGCCATCTCCATGCGAGCGCGGGCGCGTCCGCGCGTCAGGTCAGTGAAGCTGTCGCAACTCGGCGGTGATGAGGAAAGCTCGAATCAGCGAAGCACGCCGCTAGAAATCCGTGCAGCGCCCGTTCCGCTCCCAGTCACCATAGCGCGTCGGCTCGGGCCCGCTGGGTCCGCCGATCTCGACGGGATCAGCCGGGTCTTTTTTGGTCGAGGGTTTCACCGCGGGTTGCCCTGGCGGCGGCGAGGACGCTGATTCAGCAGGTTTTGCCGCCGATTCTGAAGCGCGGATTTGCGATCGCATGCGCCATTGGATCAAGTTCCAGCCCTATTGCCAAGAGCGCCGCAAGGGTAGAGCCTTGAAGTCGGGCGTCCGGGCGCCAGTTTGATGCGCGGGCGAAGAATGCGGCGGCTCGCAAGAAAGCCGTGGCACGAACATTGGGCGGCACGCTGGTGGCACAAGCAGCTCCGAATTTGCCGGAGACTCCGTCCGCACGAGGCGTCGCAATCGACCTCGTCGGTGCGGTTCTGCGCCGACGGCGCCCGCTCGATGATGCAATCGACGACAACGCGGAGATGGCGGCATTGGCAGCGCGCGACCGTGCTTTCGCGCGGCTGCTGGTCGCGACGGTGCTGCGGCGGCTCGGCCAGATCGATGCGCTGATCGCCCATTGCCTCAACACACCCCTGCCGCCCCGCGCCGCCATGGTGCATGACATGCTGCGCCTCGGCTTGGCGCAGCTCCTCTTCCTGCGCACACCGCCGCATGCCGCGGTCGCGACCACCGTCGACCTCGCGGGCTCGCGCGGCTTCCCGACCTACAAAGGGCTGGTCAATGCCGTGTTGCGGCGCCTCAGCCTCGAGGGCCCGACCCTGGCGACGACGCAGGACGCGCCGCGGCTCAACACCCCGTCCTGGCTCTGGGACGCCTGGAGCGCGGCCTATGGCGAGACGACAGCGCGCGCCATTGCGACCGCCCATCTGAAGGAAGCTCCGCTGGACATCACCGTGCGCGGCGACGTCAAGCAGTGGGCAGAAGTGCTGGACGCGAAGATCCTGCCCACCGGCACGCTCCGCCGCAGCGGCGGCGGCGCGATCATGTCTCTGCCGGGCTACCAGGACGGCGCCTGGTGGGTCCAGGATGCCGCCGCCGCGATGCCGGCAATGCTGTTCGGACCGATGGCGGGCAAGCGCGTGATCGATCTCTGCGCCGCGCCCGGCGGCAAGACGGCACAGCTCGCCGCCGCCGGCGGCCGCGTGACCGCCATCGATCGCTCGCCGCGCCGGCTGCAGCGGCTGCGCAGCAACCTGGTCCGGCTGCATCTCGAAGCCGAGTGCATCACCGCCGATGCCGGCGCCTGGCAGCCGCCCGAGCCGGTGCCCTTCGTGCTCCTCGATGCACCCTGCACGGCGACCGGCGCCATCCGGCGCCATCCGGACGTGCCGCATCTCAAATCACCCGACGATGTCACGCGGCTCGCCTCGGTGCAGGAGCGCCTCCTCGATTCGGCAATCCGGATGCTGGCACCAGGCGGCACGCTTGTTTACTGCACCTGTTCGCTGGAGCCCGAGGAGGGCGTGCGGCAGATCGAGCGCATGCTGGCCAGCGGCGCGCCGGTGCGCCGCAAGCCGGTGCAGGCGCCGGAAATCGGCGATCTCCGGGAGTGCGTCACCGCCGACGGCGACCTGCGCACCTTGCCCTGCCATCTTGCGGAGCTCGACGGCCTCGACGGCTTCTTCGCGGCGCGACTCGTCCGGACCGCCTGACGCGCACGCGGCTTGCCGCGGGTCGCGTTCCTTGTTACCACACACCGCTATGCAGCAGCCAATTCGGATTGCGCCGTCGATTCTCTCGGCGGATTTCGCGCAGTTGGGCGAGGAGGTGCGCGCGGTAAGCGCAGCCGGCGCCGACTACATCCACGTGGACGTGATGGATGGGCATTTCGTGCCCAACCTCACCATCGGACCGACCGTGGTGAAGGCCTTGCGGCCGCACTCCGCGCTGCCCTTCGACGTCCATCTCATGATTTCGCCCGCCGATCCCTATATCCCGGAATTCGCCGCCGCGGGCGCCGACATCATCACCGTCCACCCCGAAGCGGGGCCGCATCTCCATCGCACGCTGCAGCTCATTAAATCGCTCGGTAAGAAGGCCGGCGCGGCGCTCAACCCGGCCACTCCGCCGGAGGCGCTGGACTACGTCCTCGACCAGCTCGATCTGGTGCTGGTGATGAGCGTCAATCCCGGCTTCGGCGGCCAGGCATTCCTGCCGACACAGCTCGACAAGATCCGCACGCTCCGGAAGCGCATCGATTATCTGGGCCGCCCCGTCGACCTCGAGGTGGATGGCGGCATCAATCCCGAAACTGCCCGCGCAGCGATCGCCGCCGGCGCCGATGTGCTGGTCGCGGGCACCGCCACGTTCACCGGCGGACCTTCAGTCTATGCCGACAACATCCGCCGCCTCCGCGCCGGCAAGCCCGCAGCTTAGGCCGGTGCCGGCGCCAGCGGTGGCTCCCGCCTCCGATCGTCGCCCGCGCCATCGGCTATGGGCGGCGCTTTGCGGCTCGCCGCTCTACGGCGCCACCCTCTGGGGTCGCAGCCCGGCCGCGCTCGCGCTCAAGCTTGAGCCGCTCTCGCCGGGCGATGCGACCCGCGGCGCGGCGCTGCTCGAGCATCACTATCGCTTCAATGGCGAAACGGTGGCGAGCGCGGTGCCGCCCTGGGAGGCGAGGGCGAGCGCGGCGTGGCAGGCGTCGTTGCACGGTTTTGCCTGGCTCGACGATCTCGCAGCGGCGGACCGAGCGGCCGCCGCCCAGGAAGCCGGCGTGCTGCTGCGCAGCTGGCTCAACGCGGAGGAGCGCTGGCACCCGGTTTCCTGGCGCGCCGACGTGCTGGGCGAGCGGCTCTATGCGTGGGTGACCCACTCCGAGATGCTGGCGCCAGCAGGCGGTGATCCGGCCCTGCGCGCGGCCTTCCTGCGCAGCCTCGCGCGCCAGACGCGCCACCTGCGCCGCACCGCCGGCTGGGAGGTCTCTGGCCTCGACCGCCTCAAGGCGCTCAAGGGTCTGATCGCGGCATTGATCGCCCAGGGGCGTGGCGACCGCCAGCTCGGCGGCGCGCTCGGACTGATCGAGCGCGAAGCCGCGGCGCAGATCCTGCCCGACGGCGGCCATATCTCCCGGAGCCCCGCCGGCCAATATGCCGCGCTTCGGCATCTGGTGGAGATGCGGGCCGCCCTGCGCGCGGCGCATATCGAGGTGCCGCAACCCTTGCAGTCGGCGATCGATCGGACGGCGCCGATGCTGCGGTTCTTCCGTCACGGCGACGGCCGGCTCGCGCTCTTCAATGACAGCGCCGAGCTTGATGCGGCACCGCTCGATCTCGCGCTGAGCCAGGCAGAGGCGAAGGGCAAGGCGCCGGCCAGCGCGCCGATGAGCGGCTTCGAGCGGCTGCAGGCCGGCAAGAGCGTGGCCATCATCGATTGCGGCACGCCGCCGCCGGATGGGACCGGCAGCTACGCCCATGCCGGCACGTTCTCCTTCGAGCTCAGCTATGGCCGCGAAAGGCTGATCGTGAATTGCGGCGCCTACCACGGGCCGAGCGGCGCCTGGCACGCGGCGTTGCGCACGACGGCGGCGCATTCAACCTTGGTGGTGGCGGACACGCCCTCCTCCGAGATCGACGGCGAGGGCCGGCTCGGCCGCCGCCCGCGCACGATCACCCGCGAGCGCGCCGAGGAGGACGGCAATCAGTGGATTGCGGTCAGCCACGACGGGTACAAGCGCCGCTTCGGCCTCATTCATGCGCGGCAGATGTTCCTGGCCGCCGACGGCGAGGACCTGCGCGGCGAGGACCGGCTCACCGGCCCGGCGGGGCGGAGTTTCGTCGTGCGCTTCCACCTGCACCCGCAGGTGCAGGCCTCGCTGACCCAGGATGGCAGCGCGGCGCTGCTGCGCCTGCCGAGCGGCGCCGGCTGGCGGCTGCGCGGCCAGGGTGCGGTGATGAGCCTCGCCGAGAGCGTCTATCTTGGCAGCGGCGAGATCCGGAAGAGCCAGCAGATCGTGCTCGAGGGCCATGCGGGAACCCAAGGCGCCACTGTCAAATGGGCGATCCGCCGCGAGGGCAAATAGGCGGTCCCGGCTTGATCGCGTGGCAGCCGCGCCCTAAGGTCGCTCGCGTTTTCCGACCTCGGGACATCTCATGACCGACGCGCTCCGCCCGGTGAAGCGGGCTCTCCTCTCGGTGCACGACAAGACCGGCCTGGTGCCTTTCGCCCAGGCGCTGGCGGCACGCGGCATCGAGCTGATCTCCACCGGCGGCACCGCGCGCGCACTCGCCGAGGCCGGGCTCAAGGTGATCGACGTCGCTGTCGTCACCGGCTTTCCGGAGATGCTGGATGGCCGCGTCAAGACGTTGCATCCGGCGATTCACGGCGGGCTGCTGGCCCGACGCGACCGCGCCGATCACCTGGAGACGATCGCGCGGCATGGCATCGCGCCGATCGACCTGCTGGTGTCGAACCTCTATCCGTTCGCCGCCACCGTGGCGCGCGGCGCGCCCTTCGACGAGTGCATCGAGAACATCGACATCGGCGGGCCGGCGCTGATCCGCGGTGCTGCCAAGAATTTTGACGGCGTCGCCGTCGTCACCGATCCCGCCGACTACGAGGCGGTGCTTGCCGACCTCGCCGCAAATAATGGCGCCACCTCCGCCGCGCTGCGGCGCCGGCTGATGGCACTCGCCTTCGCGCGCACCGCCGCCTATGACGCCGCCATCGGCCAGTGGCTGGCCGAGCAGTCCGGCGAGACTTTCCCGGCGGCGCTCGCGGTCTCCGGGCAGCTCAAGCAGCGGCTGCGCTACGGCGAGAACCCGCACCAGCAGGCGGCGCTCTATCTCGGCGGCGCGCCGCGGCCCGGTGTCGCCAGCGCCGAGCAGATCCAGGGCAAGGAGCTTTCCTACAACAATCTCAACGACACCGACGCCGCCTTCGAGGCGGTGGCCGAATTCGAGCAGCCGGCGGTCGCCATCATCAAGCACGCCAATCCCTGCGGTGTCGCGGTGGGATCGGCGCTGTCCGAGGCTTATGGAAAAGCGCTCGCCTGCGATCCCGTCAGCGCCTACGGCGGCATCGTGGCGGTCAACCGGCCGCTCGACCCGGCGACGGCGGAGCGGATCGGCAAGCTCTTCGCCGAGGTAGTGATCGCGCCCGCGATCGAGCCGGCGGCGCGCGAAATCCTTGCGGGCAAGAAGGCGCTCCGCGTCCTCGTCACCGGCGGCATCCCGGATCCCGCTGCGCCGGGCGTCACGCTGCGCTCGCTCGCCGGCGGCTATCTGCTGCAGACCCGCGACAATGGCTGGGTGCGCGCCTCAGACCTCAAGACTGTCACCAAGCGCGCGCCCTCCGCCGCGGAGCTGGCGGATCTGCTCTTCGCCTTCCGGGTCTGCAAGCACGTGAAGTCGAATGCCATCGTCTATGCGAAGAGCGGCGCCACCGTCGGCATCGGCGCCGGGCAGATGAGCCGGGTGGACAGCGCTCGGATCGCCGCCTGGAAAGCAGCGGAAGCCGGCAAGGCCGCCGGCCTCGCTGCGAGCCCGGCGGTCGGATCCGTGGTCGCCTCGGACGCATTCTTCCCGTTCGCCGACGGCCTGCTTGCCGCGATCAACGCCGGCGCCACCGCAGTGATTCAGCCCGGCGGCTCGATCCGCGATAACGAAGTGATCGCCGCCGCTGACGACGCCGGCGTTGCCATGGTGGTCACTGGCCTACGCCACTTCCGGCACTGACGCCCCCACTAAACGCAGCGGCCGCCGTCCACCTCGAGCGCCACGCCGGTGATGAACTCTGCCTCGTCCGAGGCGAGATAGAGCGCGGCATTGGCGATGTCCCGCGGCGTCGAGAGCCGGCCGAGGGGGATCGAGGCGATGAATTTCTTTCGGTTCTCCGGCGTGTCGCCGCCCATGAAGCTGCCGAGGAGCGGCGTGTCGCCGGCCACCGGGCAGAGCGCGTTGACGCGGATCCGGTCCGGCGCCAGCTCCACCGCCATCGCCTTGGTGAGGGTGATGGCGGCGCCCTTGGAGCCGTTGTACCAGACGAGACCGGGGCGCGGTCGAAGCCCGGCGGTCGAGGCAGTGTTGATGATGACGCCGCCGCCCTGCTTGCGGAACACCGGCACCGCGTGGAGCGCCGCCAGGTAGATCGACTTCACGTTGACGGCGAAGACGCGATCGAAGAGCGCCTCGGAGACGTCCAGCATCGGCCCGTTGACGTGGGTGACGCCGGCATTGTTGACCATGATGTCGAGTCGGCCGTAGCGGTCGAGCGCGTGACGCACCAGCTTCCCTACATCGGCGTTCACCGCCACGTCGGCGCGCAGAAAACTGGCGCTGCCCTGCCCCTGCGCGGCCACGATCTCCGCGGCGACGCGAGCGCCGCCCTTCTCGTCGATGTCGTTGACGACGATGCGGGCGCCTTCCTCGGCGAAGCGCTTGGCAATGCCCTCGCCGAACCCGGAGCCGCCGCCGGTGACGATCGCCACTTTGCCCTCGAGACGCATGGTCGCTCCCTTTCCTCGATTGAGTTATTGCGAGGCAGAGTGTCATGCGATGGCCGGAAGCGCCAGCCCGCGTGGCAGAAAAGAAAACCCCCGCCGAAGCGGGGGCGACGCAGCGGAACGCTCAAGTCCTAGCGACCGTAGTAGTAGCCGTAGCCGTAAGGTCCGTAATAGGCATAGGGATCGTAATAGCGATAGGCGTAGGGGTGATGGCGATACCATTCATGCCAGCGCCACTCGTGCTCGCGCCATTCGTGAGCGTGCCAGCCATCGTGTCCGTGCCAGCCGTGATCGTCGTGCCGGCCGCCATCGGCACGCGCCGTCGTCACTCCGACTGTCGCCACGAAGGCGACCGATGCCACCGCCACGGCGAGCTTGCGCAGCATGGTTGGGCGGCGGGCGCCCTTGTGCGTCGTCATGGTGAGCCTCCTTCGAGAAGCTGCTGCTACCCTGACAACGAGAGCGCGCACCCCATGTTCCGACGCCGATCATGATCCTTCGCGCCGAGAGAATGGCGGAAGGGTGGCGGCGGGAGAGGACGCAGTGAAGTTCTAGACGACGATGTTGAGGAGCGTGCCGCGCGGCGTCGCCGTGGTGGAAGCCGCCTGCTGCGCGAGCTCTTCGCTCGCCTGCTGCAGCAGCGCAGTGGCATTGCGCTCGGCGTCGAGGCTGCTCTTGAGCGCGGTGGTGGCGGCGCCGCTCCGCGACTGCAGGACGCTGAGCGCGGTGGCGGAGAGGTTGATCGGAGAGATGGGAGCGCTCATGGGACCCTGCGACGGTAGACCGATTTGGTGAACGCCAAGTGAATGGGTGACCTATCTTGCCAGCAGCTGGACACCGAGATCCACCGGCCAGAACAGGCTCGCCTGGAAGCCTACCACGACGTCGTTCCAGCCGAGGTGCTGGTCGCCGACATAGGTAGCGTTAACAAGATGGTAGCCGAAGTCGCCCAGTGCAACGGCAAGGTAAATGAGCGATGCCGCCCGCAGCCACCGCCGCCGCCGTGACCCTTCCGGCGGTTGCTGAAATCCGGACGCCTTTCCAGTGCTTTGCATCGGGGAGCCCGAGTCTCCATAGTTGTTACAATCGGAGATGTTTGGTTACAAGATTTTTCTTCCTATGGGTGATGCCCTGTCCAATTCTTGACCCGATTTGCGGAGCATGGGGATAGCGCACTATCTTTTAGGGGCGCGTGCCCGCGAAGCGACGGCACACTCGCGGACTATTCTGCCGGAGGGGCGCATGGATCGGAACAACGACATCATCGGCAGCAAGGGGGCGTCGACACACGAGGTTCGCCGCGCCAGCCAGGAAGCCGCACAAGACAGTGTGGTAGCGCTCCTCGACCAGAGCCGACTCCGGCGCGAGTGCCTGAAACTCGCCCTTATGGAGCATGAGAGCGCCTGGCGCATCCTCGACCTCGCCAGCGCCGAGGACGTGCTGCGGCTTGCCGAGGGCGGCCAGAAATTCGATCTCCTGCTGATGGGCGCCGCCACCGCCGAGCTCGTCGACCTGGCGCAGGTGGAGGCGCTCCACCAGGCGCTTCCCGAGACGCCGATCGTCGTCGTCGCCGAGAACGACAACCCGCACCGGGCGCGGCTCATCCTCAACGCCGGCACCCGCGGCTTCCTCCCCGCGTCGCTCAGCCTCAAGGTGCTGCTGGGCGCCCTAGACCTGGTGCTGGCGGGCGGCGTCTACGTCCCCTCCTCCCTGATCGATCCCGGCCCGCAGCGCGCCACCGCGGCGGCGCCGCAGAAGCGCGCCAACGAGCCCTGGTCGGAGCTGACGCGCCGCCAGCGCGACGTCCTCAGCCTCATCGCCCAGGGCAAATCCAACAAGCTCATCGCCGACGCGCTCTCGATGTCCGAGAGCACGGTGAAGGCGCATGTGAAGCAGATCATCAAGCGCCTCCACGTGGCGAACCGCACCCAGGCGGCGCTCCTCGCCACCGGCAGCCTCACCGCCCCGCAGGTGGGCGCCGAGCCGGTGGGCGCGCCCACCGGCAACGGCTCGCTGGCGGCGGCGAAGTAGCGCGCGTCCTCCTCGAGCAGTCGGGCGCCCCACGCCCCACCCCAATCCTCCCCCTTGAGGGGGAGGTCAGGGACGGGACAAGCGCGCAATCGTCGGGGCGCGAACGCGCATCGCTCGAGCGCCATTGCCGCCCCCGCTTGTCCCGCCGCCGCGATCCGCCAATAATTGAGGAACTGCGCGTCCGCGGTGCGACGCGCGCCAGGGAGTGAACGCCGATGTCGAATACCACCGTCTTTCCGGTGCCGGAGCGCTACGCCCGCGACGCCTGGGTGAACGAGCCCAAGTACTTCACCCTCTACGAGGCCTCGGTCGCCGACCCCGACAGGTTCTGGGGCGAGCACGGCCGGCGCCTCCACTGGATGCGGCCCTACACCAAGGTGAAGAACGCGCGCTTCACCGGCGACGTCAGCATCAAGTGGTTCGAGGACGGCACCCTCAACGCGTCGCAGAACTGCATCGACCGCCACCTCCCCACCCGCGCCGACCAGACCGCGATTCTCTGGGAGGGCGACAGCCCCGGCGAGCAGCGCCACGTGAGCTATGCCGAGCTCCACGAGAGCGTCTGCCGGCTTGCCAACGTACTGAAGGCGCACGGCGTCAAGAAGGGCGACCGCGTCACCATCTACATGCCGATGATCCCCGAGGCCGCCTTCGCCATGCTCGCCTGCGCGCGGATCGGCGCCATCCACTCCGTGGTGTTCGGCGGCTTCTCGCCGGAGAGCCTCATCGGCCGCATCCAGGACTGCCAGTCGACGGTCATCATCACCGCCGACGAGGGCCTGCGTGGCGGCCGCAAGGTGCCGCTCAAGGCGAACGTCGACGCCGCGCTCAAATCCTGCCCGGAGGTGAAGACGGTGCTGGTGACCCGGCGCACCGGCGGGCAGATCCACTGGCAGCAGGGCCGCGACCACTGGTACCACGAGGAGCTCGCCAAGGCCTCGAAGGACTGCCCCCCCGCCGAGATGAGCGCCGAGGATCCGCTCTTCATCCTCTACACCTCGGGCTCGACCGGGAAGCCCAAGGGCGTGCTGCACACCACGGGCGGCTATCTCGTCTTCGCCGCGATGACGCACGAGCTGGTCTTCGACTATCACGACGGCGACATCTACTGGTGCACGGCGGATGTCGGCTGGGTCACCGGCCACAGCTACATCGTCTACGGCCCGCTGGCGAACGGCGCCACCACCCTCATGTTCGAGGGCGTGCCGAACTATCCCGACGCCTCGCGCTTCTGGCAGGTGGTGGACAAGCACAAGGTCAACATCTTCTATACCGCGCCGACGGCGATCCGCGCGCTGATGCGCGAGGGCGACCATTTCGTCACGGCGACGGCGCGCACGAGCCTGCGGCTGCTCGGCAGCGTCGGCGAGCCGATCAATCCCGAGGCTTGGTTGTGGTACTACCGCGTCGTCGGCGAGAGCCGGGTACCGATCGTCGATACCTGGTGGCAAACCGAGACCGGCGGCATCCTGATCACGCCGCTGCCGGGGGCGACCCCGCTGAAGCCGGGCTCGGCCACGCGCGCGTTCTTCGGCGTGCGCCCGGAAATCGTCGACGGCGAGGGCCGGCTGCTCGAAGGCGCGGCCGAAGGCAATCTCTGCATCGCCGACAGCTGGCCCGGCCAGATGCGCACCGTCTTCGGCGACCACAGGCGCTTCATCGAGACCTATTTCTCGGCCTTTCCCGGCAAGTACTTCACCGGTGATGGCGCGCGCCGCGACGAGGACGGCTATTGGTGGATCACCGGCCGCGTCGACGACGTGATCAACGTCGCCGGCCACCGCATCGGCACCGCCGAGGTCGAAAGCGCGCTCGTCGCCCATCCCAAGGTCGCCGAGGCCGCGGTGGTGGGTTATCCCCACGACATCAAGGGCCAGGGCATCTATGCCTATGTCACTTTGAAAGTGGGATTCGAGCCCGAGGAGGCCCTGCGCGGCGAATTGGTGCTGTGGGTACGCAAGGAGATCGGCCCGATCGCCTCGCCCGATCTCATCCAATGGGCGCCGGGCCTGCCCAAGACCCGCTCGGGCAAGATCATGCGCCGCATCCTGCGCAAGATCGCCGCCAACGAGCACGATGCGCTCGGCGACACCTCCACCCTGGCCGATCCCGCGGTGGTGAGCGACCTCGTCGACAACCGCATGAACCGCGCGTGAGCGCGCGCCTCACGCCGCGAGAAAGCCGCGGAGCGTGCGGGTGGCCACGGTGAGCATGGCGAGATCGGGCGTCGTCGCGGTCTCGATCTCGCGCTCGAGCCCTTCGAGCCGGGCAAGATCGCGCGCATGGCGCTCGATCCAGGCGTCGAGGTCGCGGCTCTCGGCGACCGCTTTGGCGGTCAATTCGGCCTGCTGGGCGTAGAGATCCTCGATCACCGCGGCGACGGCGCGCTTGTGCCAGGCGGTGCTGGCATCGAGCTTGCGCGCGGCGACGCGCAGCGCGTCGAGCCGGAAGCGCGCCCCGATGGCAAAGAAGCGCCGGCCCAGCTCGACCACGTTCTGCCCGGTCGTCAGCGACAGGCGCACGATGTCCACCGCCGACACCAGGAAATCGAGCCGTGCCGCCTGCAGCGCCGTCGCCGCCGGCACGCCCTGCTTTTCCAGCGCCTCGGCGCGGTGATGGAGCGCGAGGCGATGCGAGTCCGGCAGGACCTCGGCGATGGCGCCGGCGAGCGCGGCGATGCCGGAGCGGAAGGCATGGGTCTCGGCGGCGATGTCGAGCGACGGGTTGCGCAGGAACCACGCCGCCGCGCGCTCCACCAGGCGGTTGCCCGCGAGCAGCATCTCGTGCTGCACCGCGGCCGGCACCTTGTTGTCGAGCGCGTTGACCGCCTCCCAGTAGGCGTCGAGGTCATAGATGCGGCGCACGATCATGTAGGCGCGCGTTACCTCGCCCGGGTCGCGGCCGGTGAGCTCGCCCAGTTCGAGCGCGAAGGCGAGGCCGGCGCGATTGACGAGATCATTGGCCGCTACCGTGGCGATGATCTCGCGGCGCAGGCGATGGGCGAGAATGGCGGTACGGAAGCGCTCGACCAGCACGCGCGGGAAATAGGCGAAGAGATCATCGACGAGCTGCGGATCGTCGGGGAAATTCGATGCGAGCAGCGCGTCCACCAGCGTGGTCTTGACCTAGGCGAGCAGCACCGCGAGCAC
>DATJOK010000274.1:0-19554 GCA_035507155.1 Allostellaceae bacterium | reverse complement strand
GAGCGCCCGTCTCGAAGGACGCACTTTGGTTCTGCAGCGCACGAGAGCTCCATGAGCCACGATGCCTTCTACGACGAGCTCGAGACCCGCGATCCGGCGCTGCGCGAGCGCCAGCTGCTGGCGGCGCTGCCGCGACAGGTGGCCCACGCCAAGGCGAACGCTCCGGCCTATGGCAAGCTCCTGGAGAAGATCGACCCGCGCTCCGTCACCTCGCGGGCGGATCTCGCGGCGCTGCCGGTGGTGCGGAAATCCGAGCTCGCGGAGCGCCAGCGCGCCGAGCCGCCGTTCGGCGGCCTCACCGCCGTGCCGGCAGGCAGGCTCGCGCGCCTCTTCATGTCGCCGGGACCGATCTTCGATCCCGAGGGCGAGCGCGCCGATTACTGGCGCCTCGGCCGCGCGCTCTTCGCCGCCGGATTCCTCGCCGGCGACATCATCCACAACTGCTTCGCCTACCACCTGACGCCGGCGGGCTCGATGGTGGAAGGGGCGGCGCGCGCCATGGGCTGCGCGGTCATTCCCGGCGGCACCGGCCAGACCGAGCTGCAGCTCCGCGCCATCGAGCACCTGAAGCCCCAGGGCTATGCCGGCACACCCTCCTTCCTCCGCATCATCCTGGAGAAGGGCGGCGAGACCGGCGCCGATCTCCGCTCGCTCCGCAAGGCCCTGGTCTCCGGCGAGGCGTTCCCGCCGGCGGTGCAGAAGGAAGTGGCGAGCCACGGCGTCGAGGCGCTGCAATGCTATGCGAGCGCCGATCTGGGCCTCATCGCCTACGAGAGCCCGGCGCGCGAAGGACTGATCCTCGACGAGAGCATCATCGTCGAGATCGTGCGGCCCGGCACCGGCGATCCGGTTCCCGACGGCGAGGTCGGCGAGGTGGTGGTGACGACGCTGAACCCGGACTATCCGCTGATCCGCTTCGCGACAGGCGATCTCTCCGCAGTGCTGGCGGGCCTGAGTCCCTGCGGCCGCACCAACCGCCGCATCCGGGGCTGGCTCGGCCGCGCCGACCAGACGACGAAGGTGCGCGGCATGTTCGTGCATCCGCAGGAGGTCGCCGAGATCCTCCGCCGCCATCCGGAGGTGCTGCGCGCGCGCCTCGTCGTCAGCCACGACGCCGCCAGCGCCGACGTGATGACGCTCCACGCCGAGACCCGCGAGAGCGACCCCGCGCTCGTCGCGCGGCTCGCCGACACGCTGCACGCCGTCACCAACCTCCGCGGCGCAGTGACGCTCGCCGCGCCCGGCAGCCTCCCCAATGACGGCAAGGTGATCGAGGACACGCGCAAGCTCGGGTGACGCTAGCCGCCTCTACAGGCTCTAAAGACCGAGACTTCCCCAACGACAACGCAAGGACCGCTCCTGGTGCGGTCGGATTGACACCGGGCGGGACTGTATATACGCTGGTATATGCAGCTAACTCGAGGCTGCGCAATCAATCGAGAGATCCATCCAATGATTACTTTTCTTTCAACTCACCGGCGAGCGCCCCCGGCGCGTAGGAGCCTGAGTCCATGGCCTATGAGTGGGACAAGAGAAAGAATTCCGAGAATGTTTGCAAGCACCACATCGACTTCGAGACGGCGAGGCATATCTTTGACGGCCCTCGCTTAGAGAAAGTTGATGACCGCCGGGACTACGGAGAGCGGCGGATCATCGCCGTGGGCGCCGTTGACGATGTCGTGATGGTCGTCGTCTACACCGAGCGCCGCGAGAGCCGCCGTCTGATCTCGGCCAGGAAAGCCAATGGCAAAGAACGTGTCGCATACCAGCAAGCGCTCGAGAAAAACCGCGTCGGGCGATAGGACCGACTGGCGCCGGCTGCGTCGGCAGAGCGACGAGGAGACCGCGGCGGCGATCGAGCGCGATCCCGATGCCGCGCCGCTGCTCGACGACTCCTGGTTCGCCGGCGCGCGCTTCGTTCCGGCGCCGGAGAAGGAACTCATCAGCATCCGGGTCGACAAGGACGTGCTCGACTTCTTCCGCCGCGGCGGCGCCGGTTATCAGACCCGGATAAACGAGGTCTTGCGCGCCTTTGCAACCCATCGCGCGCCGGCTCGCAAAGCTCGGACTGCTTCCGCAACACGCGGCAACAAACGCAAGCGCGCCTGAACGCCATCATCGCTTCGCGATCACCTGAAAAATCGTTCATCTGCGCGCGGCGACAAATCATCCTTTTGCCACGATTCGAGCGAATTACGGTCGCATTCCCGGTGTCTTATCGACGCCGTGGAAGACGACGCAACGTTGTCTCTCCCAACCTCCGCAAAAGCGGTCTCCCCCGGCCGCTTTATCCTGGACGGCCCCGGATTTCCCCCTCCGGGGCCGTCTTTCTTTTGCGCAACCGCTCGAGCGACCGGCCTCCGGTGGTGCGCGCGCCGGCCTCGTGGCATCATCCGCGCCGCCTGCCTCGACCTCGCGGATTCCCGCCCGCTCCTCATGCCGAGCCCACCGTCATCGCCTCCCCCGCGCCGCTTCGCCGGCACCGGCCTCGCCTGCCGGCGCGGCGACCGGCTGGTGTTCCGCGATCTCGACTTCGCGCTCGCGGCCGGCGATGCGCTGGTGCTGACCGGCGCCAATGGCAGCGGCAAGTCGAGTCTGCTCAGGGTGATGGCGGGGCTGACGCCGCCGCTGCTGGGCGCGCTCGCCTGGGACGGCGCTGCCATCGCCGATGACCCGACGCTCCATCACGGCCGCCTCCACTTCATCGGCCATCAGGACGCGCTGAAGCCGGTGCTGAGCGCCACCGAGACGCTCTCCTTCTGGGCGCGCATTCGCGGCAGCGGCACCGATGCCGTGGCGGCGGCGCTGGCACGGTTTCACCTCGAGGAGCTCGCCGACTGGCCCTGCCGCTTCCTCTCCGCCGGCCAGCGCCGGCGGCTGGCGCTGGCGCGGCTCCTCGCGAGTCCGGCGCCGCTCTGGCTCCTCGACGAGCCCACCACCGGTCTCGACGACGCCTCGATCGCCGATCTCGGCGCGGCGATCGCCGAGCACCGCGCCGGCGGCGGCATGGTGGTGCTGGCGACGCATCTGCCGCTGCCGGTAGCCGCGCCGCAGACGCTGACCCTCACCGATTTCGCGCCGCGGCGGAGCGCGGCGTGAGCGCGTTTCTCGCCGTGGTCGGCCGCGACCTCCGCCTGGCGCTGCGCCAGGGCAGCGACGCCGCGCTGGTGATCGCCTTCTTCGTGCTGGCGGTGACGATGTTCCCCTTCGGCGTCGGGCCGGAGCTGCAGCTGCTCTCGCGGATCGCCGCCGGCATCGTCTGGGTGACCGCGCTGCTGGCGGCGCTCCTTTCCCTCGATCGCCTGTTCCAGCAGGATTTCGAGGACGGCAGCCTCGAGGCGATGGCGCTGACGCCGCTGCCGCTCGCGGCGCTGGTGCTGGCGAAGTGCCTCGCGCATTGGCTCACCACCGGCGTGCCGCTGGTGCTGGTGGCGCCGCTGCTGGCAGCGCTCCTGCACCTGGACGGGGCTGGCTACGGACCGTTGATGCTGGGGATGGCGCTCGGCACGCCGAGCCTCAGCCTGGTGGGGGCGGTGGGGGCGGCGCTGTCGCTCGGCGCCAGGCGCGCCGGGGTGCTGCTGTCGCTGCTGGTGCTGCCGCTCTATATCCCGGTGCTGATCTTCGGTGTCGCGGCCGTCGATCAGGCAGTTGCGGGGCTGGCGATTCGACCCCATTTGTTGATCCTGGCGGCGTTCCTGGTGGCGGCACTGCCGCTGGCGCCGTGGGCCGCCAGCGCGGCGCTGCGGCCGGCGCTGGAGTGAGGCTCGATAACGGTTTTGTAACCGGTTGCCGCTGGGAATCGGGAGTATGCACCGATCCAACCGCAGGATCGGCAAGCGGACGGCAAGATTCGCCTGACCCCGTGACCTGTGCCGCGACCATCGAACGACCCCGTGCCCCTGACGCCGGAATTGGGCTAAAACCCTGCCATGCACCGTTTCGCCAACCCCGCCCGGTTCATGCGCCTCTCCAGCGCGCTCATGCCCTGGTGCGGCGGGCTCGCCGCGATCACGCTGCTGGTGGGTCTCTACCTCGCTCTCTTCGTGGCGCCCCCCGACTATCAGCAGGGCGAGGCGGTCAGGATCATGTTCATCCATGTGCCCTCCGCCTGGATGGCGAGCTTCGTCTACGCTCTGATGGCGCTCGCGAGCGCGGTGGCGCTGATCTGGCGGCATCCCCTCGCCGACATCGCGGCGCAATCGGCAGCACCACTCGGCGCCGGCTTCACCCTCCTCTGTCTTGTCACCGGCTCGCTCTGGGGCGAGCCCATGTGGGGCACCTGGTGGGTATGGGACGCGCGGCTCACCTCGGTGCTGGTGCTGTTCTTCCTCTATCTCGGCTACATCGCCCTGGTGAACGCCTTCGACGATCCGACGCGCGGCGCCCGCGCCGGCGCGGTGCTGGCGCTGGTCGGCGTGGTCAACCTGCCGATCATCAAGTTCTCCGTCGACTGGTGGAACACGCTCCATCAGCCGGCAAGCGTCTTCCGCATGGGCGGACCCACCATCGACCGCTCGATGCTGATCCCGCTCCTCATCATGGCGGTGGGGTTCATGCTCTATTTCTCCTGGGCGCTGATGCTGCGCATGCGCACCGCGATCGTCGCCAGCCGCGTGCGCGCCGCGCGCATGGGCGAGATCGAGACGATAGAGCCCGCTCCCGAGCGCGCCGCCGCGGAGTCGGTGCCATAATGGACACGATTGCGCATTACCTGGAGATGGGCGGCTACGCCCGCTTCGTCTGGCCGGCCTACGGCGTCGCGGTGATCGTGCTCGCCGGCATGGCGATCGCATCGGTGGCCGGCTGGCGGCGGCAGCAGCGGCTTTGGGCCGCCCTCGAAGCCGCCGGGCACGGCCGGCGCAGATCCGCCAGGCGATGACACGCAAGCGCCGGCGGCTGCTGGTGGTGCTGATCGGGCTCGGCATGCTCGGCGTCGCCACTGCGCTGGTGCTCGCCGCCTTCAACGACAACCTCGTCTTCTTCATGACGCCGACGGATATCGCGATGAAGCATGCTCCCGAAGGCCGGCGCCTGCGCATCGGCGGGCTGGTGGAAGCCGGCAGCGTCAAGCGCGAGGCCAATGGCAGCACCGTCGACTTCCGCGTCACCGACGGCAACCACGCAGTGCCGGTCACCTACACGGGCCTGCTGCCCGATCTCTTCCGCGAGGGCCAGGGCGTGGTGGCGGAAGGCGCGCTCGGCAAGAACGGCGTCTTCCACGCCGACAGCGTGCTCGCCAAGCACGACGAGCGCTACATGCCGCCCGAGGTGGCCGAGGCGCTGAAGCGGTCCGGCCACTGGCAGGGCGAGCACCCGCCGGGCCAGGAGGCGAAGCAGTGATCGCCGAGCTCGGCCATTTCGCGCTCGCCCTCGCGCTGATGCTGGCGCTGGTGCAGGCTTCGGTGCCGCTCTATGGCGCCAGCCGCGGCAATCCCGTCCTGATGTCGCTCGGCGGCAGCACCGCGCTGGCGCAATTCGCCCTGGTGGCGCTCGCCTTCGCAGTGCTGGTGCACGCCTACGTCACCTCGGACTTCTCGCTCGCCACCGTCGCCGAGAACAGCCACTCCACCAAGCCGCTCCTCTACAAGATCACCGGCGTCTGGGGCAATCACGAGGGCTCCATGCTGCTCTGGGTGCTGATCCTGACGCTGTTCGGCGCCGCGGTGGCGTGGTTCGGCACCGGCCTGCCGGCGGATCTCCGCGCCCGCGTGCTCGCGGTCCAGGGCATGATCGGCGCCGGCTTTCTCGCCTTCATCCTCTTCACCTCGAACCCCTTCATCCGCCTGGTGCCGGCGCCGATCGAGGGCCAGGGGATGAACCCGATCCTGCAGGATCCCGGCCTCGCCATCCATCCGCCGTTCCTCTATCTGGGATATGTCGGCTTCTCGGTGGCGTTCTCCTTCGCCGTCGCCGCCCTCATCGAGGGCCGCGTCGACGCCGCCTGGGCGCGCTGGGTCAGGCCCTGGACCTTGGCCGCCTGGTGCGCGCTCACCGTCGGCATCGCGCTCGGCAGCTGGTGGGCCTACTACACTCTGGGCTGGGGCGGCTGGTGGTACTGGGATCCGGTGGAGAACGCCTCCTTCATGCCGTGGCTGGTCGGCACGGCGCTCCTCCACTCGGCGATCGTGGTGGAGAAGCGCGACGCGCTCAAGAGCTGGACCATCCTGCTGGCGATCCTCACCTTCGCGCTCTCGCTGATCGGCACCTTCCTGGTGCGCTCGGGCGTGCTCACTTCCGTGCATGCCTTCGCCGTCGACCCGCGCCGCGGCGCCTTCATCCTGCTGCTGCTGGCGGTGGCGATCGGCGGGCCGCTGGCGCTCTACGCGACGCGGGCGCCGGCGCTGGCGCCGGGCGGGCTCTTCGCGCCGATCTCCCGCGAGGGCGCCCTCGTCCTCAACAACCTGCTGCTCACCACCGGCGCCGCCACCGTCTTCATCGGCACGCTCTACCCGCTCTTCCTCGACGCCATCGGCGGCGACAAGGTGTCGGTGGGCTTTCCGTTCTTCAACCGCACCTTCGTGCCGCTGATGGCGCCGCTCCTGCTGGCGATCCCCATGGGTCCGCTGCTCGGCTGGAAGCGCGGCGATCTCCGGGCGGCGCTGCAGCGGCTGATGTGGGCGGCAGGCGCGGCGCTGGCGGTTGCCATCACGGTCTTCGCCGTCGTGCGGCCGGCGGCGGCCTTCGCCAGCCTCGGACTCGGCGTTGCCGCCTGGATCGCCGTCGGCGTGCTCGTCGAGTGGAGCGAGCGCATGCGGCTCTTCCGCGGCTCGCTCGCCGAAAGCTGGGCGCGCGCCCGCAATCTGCCGCGCGCCGCCCACGGCATGACGCTCGCCCATCTCGGCGTCGCCGTCACCGTCGCCGGCATCGCCGCCTCCGCCTGGGCCGCCGAGCGCATCGAGCTGATGCGGCCCGGCGAGAGCATCAGCATCGCCGGCTATCAGGTGCACCTCGACAAGGTCGACTCGGTCCAGGGTCCGAACTACACCGCCGACCGGGGCACCTTCACCGCGAGCCGCGACGGCGCGGTGGTCGCGACGCTGGTGCCGGAGCGGCGCTTCTTCACCGTGCAGCGGATGTCCACCACCTTCAGCTCGATCCACACCGACCTGCTGGCGGATCTCTACGTCGTGCTGGGCGATCCCGACGGCAAGGGCGCCTGGACCGTCCGCATCTACCAGAAGCCGCTGGTGCCGTGGATCTGGCTTGGCTGCGCCGTGATGGCGCTGGGCGGACTCACCAGCCTTTCCGACCGCCGCTGGCGGGTGGGAGCGGCCGTCCGCAAGAGCCGCGCCGCGGCCGGCGCCGCCGCCGGCGACTAGCGCCATGCGCCGCCTGATCTATCTGCTGCCGGTGCTGGCCTTCACGGCGCTCGTCGGCTACTTCTTCCTGGCGCTGCAGCGCGATCCCTCGATCCTGCCCTCGGCGATGATCGACAAGCCGGCGCCGGCGTTCGATCTCGCCGGCGTCGCCGGCGCGCCGGGCTTCGCCCGCGCCGACGCGGCGGGCCAGGTGGTGCTGGTGAATTTCTTCGCCTCGTGGTGCGTGCCCTGCCGGCTCGAGCATCCGCTGCTGATGCAGCTCTCGCACCAGCTCAAGGTGCCGCTCTACGGCATCGACTACAAGGACAAGCCGGAGGACGCGACGCGCTTCCTGCAGGAGTTCGGCGATCCCTACAAGCGCATCGGCGCCGACCGCGACGGGCGCGTCGGCATCGATTTCGGCGTCTACGGCGTGCCGGAGACCTACGTCATCGACAAGGCGGGGCGCATCCGCCTGCGTCATGTAGGGCCGCTGACGCCGGATGACGTGCAGAACGAGCTCATTCCCCTGCTGCGGACGCTGCAGACGTCATGAGGGCGCTGGCGCTGATCCTGCTGCTGCTGCTCGGCCTCGCCCCCGCGGCGCTCGCCGTCGAGCCCGGCGAGCGGCTGGCGGACCCGGCGCTGGAGGCGCGCGCCCGGGCGCTCAGCACCGAGCTCCGCTGCCTCGTCTGCCAGAACGAGTCGATCGACGATTCCAACGCCGATCTCGCCCATGATCTCCGCGTGCTGATCCGGCAGCGGATCGCCGCCGGCGACAGCGACGCGCAAGTGCGCCAGTTCCTGGTCAGCCGCTACGGCGATTTCATCCTGCTGAAGCCGCCGGTGAAGCCGGCGACCTACCTGCTCTGGGGCGGCCCGTTTGCGGTCCTGCTGCTTGGCGCCGGCGCCGCGGCGGTCTACTTCCGCCGCCACCGCGGCGCCGTCGCCGAGCGCGCGCCGCCGCTCAGCGCCGAGGAGCGGCAGCGGCTGCAGCGCCTGCTCGCCGAGGGCAGCGAGTGATGGCGGTCTGGCTTGCCTTCGCCGTGCTGGCGGGCGCGGTCATCGCCCTGGTGATCCTGCCGCTGAGCCGCGCCGGCCGACGCCCGCCCGGTCGCGCCGCTTTCGACCGCGCGGTCTACCGCGATCAGCTCCGCGAGGTGGCGCTCGACGTCGCGCGCGGCCTCCTCACCGAGGAGGAGGCGGCGAGCGCGCGGCTGGAGATCGAGCGCCGGCTGCTCGCCGCCGACGCCGAGGACCGCCGCATCGAGAGCGCGCAGAAGGGCGCGATCGGCGGCACCCGCGTCTGGGCGGCGGTGCTGGGCGTGCTGGTGCCGGCGGGCGCGGTGCTGGTCTATCTCGTGCACGGCGCACCGCAGATTCCGGACCAGCCCTACTACGCCCGCGCCGCCGAGCGCGCCCTCATCGGCGACAACGGCAATCTCGATCTCGACAAGGCCGCTGCCGCGCTCGAGGAGCGGCTGAAGCAGAATCCGAAGAGCGCCGAGGGCTGGCTGCTGCTGGCGCGCACCCAGGCGGCGCGCGGACGCTGGAAAGACAGCGCCGCCGCCTATCACGAGGCGCTCGCCCTCACCCGGCAGCGGCCGGACATCGTCGCCGCCTATGGCGAGATGCTGGTGATGGCGGCGGACGGCATGGTGACGCCGTCGGCCCATGACGCCTTCGTCATGGCGGTGGCGAAGGACGCCAAGAGCCCGATCGCCCGCTACTACCTGGCGCTCGGCGATGCCCAGGCCGGCAACGCCAAGGCGGCGCTCGACGCCTGGTCGAGCCTGCTGGCGGATTCGCCCTATGACGCGCCCTGGGTCCCGGTGGTGCGCCAGCGCATGGCGGAGACCGCCAAGGCCGCAGGCCTGCCGGTGCCGGAGGCGCCCGCCGCGCCAGCGCCGTCAGAGGGCACGACCAAGGCGCCGGCGGCTCCCGGCCCCAGCAGCGACGATATGGCGGCGGCGGCGCAGATGACGCCGGAGCAGCGCACCGAGATGATCCACAGCATGGTGGAGCGTCTCGCCACCCGGCTGCAGGAGCAGCCGAACGATCTCGACGGCTGGCTCCGCCTCGGCCGCGCCTATCAGGTGCTGGGCGACAATGACAAGGCGGCGGACGCCTACGATCACGCCGCCAAGCTCAAGCCCGACGACCCCAGCATCCTCGCCCGCAAGGTCGACGCCATGCTGGGCAACAAGCCGGCGACGGAGCCGATCCCGGACTCGGCGATGGAGACGCTGAAGCGCCTGGAGGCGCTCGATCCGCGCGAGCCCAGGGCGCTCTGGTATCTGGGCCTCGCGGCGGCCCAGGCCCATCGCACCGACGAGGCCAAATCCTACTGGCAGCGGCTGCTGAAGGTGCTGCCGGCGGACAGCGAGGAGCACGACACCGTCGCCTCGGCGCTCGACGCGCTCGACAAATAGCGGCGCATCACGGCAGCTGATCGAGCCGCTCGATCGTGCGCTCGATCCAACCGATGGCGGCGGCGATGCGGGCGAGCCGGCGCTGCTCGGGGCGGGTCAGCAGCCAGATCTCCCGCGTCAGCACGAAGGGCTGCGCCGGATCGGCGACCGCGCGCAGCCCCGCGGCACTGTCGCCGATCACTGCCGGCAGCAGCGACTTGCCGAGACCGCTGCGGATCGCCTGCAGCACGCTCTCGGCGTCGCTGACCGAGACCGGCGCGGCGGCGCCGCCGGCATCGGCGATCATCGCCGACATCCAGCGCGATTGCGGCAGCCCCGCCATCCCCTCCTCGTAGGTGATCCAGGGCAGCGCCGCATCGCCTTCCGGCGCCGCGCCGGCCGGAGCGTAGATGCCGTAGGCCAAAGACCCAATCCGCCGCGCCAGCACCGCATCGCCGGCGCCGGCATCGGGCCGCGCCAGCCGCAGGGCGATATCCGCTTCGCGGCGCGCCAGGCTCAAATTGCGCGGCTCCGCCAGCAGCTCGAGACGGAGATCCGGATGCGTCGCCGTCAGTGCCGTCGCCGCCGGGATCAGGACATGGTTCACCAGCACCGGCACCGCAGTGATGCGCACGGTGCCGCGGAGCGCCTGATCGCCGCCGGCGATGCCGCGCAGAGCCTCGATCTCGCGCTCGACGCGCTCGGCCCGCGCGATGGCGGTCCTCGCCGCCGGGGTCGGATGCAGCCGGCCGCGCGCGCCGCGCTCGAAGAGGCGCGTGCCCAGCGCTGCCTCCACCGCGCCGAGCCGGCGGGCCACCGTGGTCTGGTCCACCTTGAGCCGCTTCGCCGCCGCGCCGAGGCTGCCGCCGCGCGCCACCGCCAGGAGATAGCGGAGATCGTTCCAGTTCAGTCCCTGCATTGCTGCAATCTCGGCCGGCGCAAATGCCGGGTGCCGCCGCGAGTCTGGGTCGCCGAGGATGATGCGTCCAGATCCCTGATGGAGGCGCCGATGCCGCTCTTCGCTGTGCTGTTCGAGGACGATCCCGCTGTCGCCGCCGAGGTGCGCCAGCGCCACATGGCGGCCCATCTCGCCTTCCTGGAGCGGAACGCTGCGGCGGTGTGCGCGGCCGGACCGCTCGCCGAAGTGGACGGCTCCCCGGGCGGCGGGCTCTGGCTGGTGGAGGCGGCGGATCGCGCGGCGGTGGAGGCGCTCGTCCGCGCCGATCCCTTCTGGCCGACCGGCCTCCGGCGCGCCGTGCGCGTGCTGGAATGGCGCCAGGTCTTCGCCGAGGGCCGGCGGCGGATCTGACCCGCGATCAGCCGAGGCCGCGCTTCGCGCGCTCCTCCGCCACCAGCTCCTTCTTCGAGAGCTTGCCGACCGGCGTCTTCGGCAGGCGGTCGCGGAGCTCCATCTCCGCCGGCATCTCGTGGCGGCCGAGCCTCTCGGCGAGGAAGCGCTTCAGCTCCTCGAAGGCGAGCGTCGCTCCCGGCTTCAGCGCGATGAAGGCCTTGGCCGCCTCGCCGCGATAGGGATCGGGAATCCCGATCACCGTCACCTCGGCGACGGCGGGATGCTCGTAGATCGCCTCCTCGACGACGCGCGGGAAGACGTTGAAGCCGCCGGAGAGGATCATGTCCTTCTTGCGGTCGACCAGGGTCAGGAAGCCGTCCGCATCGAGGATGCCGATGTCGCCGGTATGGAACCGGCCGCCGGCGAACGCCTCCGCCGTCGCCTCCGGCCGCTTCCAGTAGCCCTTCATCACCTGCGGCCCGCGGGCGCAGACCTCGCCCGCCTCGCCCGCCGGCAGCACGCGGGTCCCGGTCTCGAGATCGACGATCTCGATCAGGGTATTGGGACAAGGGAGCCCCACCGTGCCGGGCCGCGCGCTGCCCTCCGTGGGCGAGAGGGTGAGGATGGGCGAGCATTCGGTGAGGCCGTAGCCCTCGACGACGGCAAGGCCGGTGAGGCGCTCGAAGCCGAGCAGGATCTCGCGCGGCAGCGGCGCGCCGCCGCAGGTGCAATGGCGGAGCGCGCTCAGGTCGAAGTCGCGGGCGCGCGGATGCTGCAGCAGCGCCGCGAACATGGTGGGGACGCCGGAGAAGAGGGTCGGGCGCTTCGCCGCGATGTCGGCCAGCACCCGTTCGGCGTCGAAGCGGAGATGCAGGATCATCCGCATCCCGATCGCCACCGCCACCAGCATCACCATGCTCATGCCGTAGACGTGGAAGAGCGGCAGCACCACCAGGACCGATTCGGTGCCGCGCTCGAGACGATCGGCGGTCCAGCGGTCGCGCATGGCGACGGCGCTCATGAGATTGCCGTGGGTGAGCATGGCACCCTTGGGCTCGCCCGTGGTGCCGCCGCTGTACTGCAGCACCGCGATCTCGTCGGAGGGAGGATCGGGAAGCGGCGGCGCGAGCACGCCGTCATTGTCGATGAGGGCGCGGAAGTCGACCTCGGCGCCCGGGCCGGGCCGTCGCTCGGCGGGCGGGCCGGCGAGCGCGCGCGCGACCGCCGCCGGCAGGAAATCCTCGAGGCTGCCCACAACGACGGCCGCGAGCTTTCCCTCGCCTTTGAGCGCGGCGATCTGCGGATAGAGCGAGCCCAGATCGAGGGTCACCATGACCCTGACCTCGGAATCGACGAGCTGATGGCGAAGCTCCCGCGGCGCATAGAGCGGGCTGAAATTGACGACCCGGCCGCCGGCCATGAGCACGCCGAAGAAGGCGACGAGGTAATGCGGCGTGTTCGGCAGATGGAGCCCGACGCCGACGCCGGGACCGACGCCGAGCGCGCGGAACCCCTTGGCAGCCCGCCGCGCGAGGCCCAGCCAGTCGGCATAGGTGAAGCGGCGATCGTAGAAATCGCCGGCGACGACCTCGGGCCAGCGTGCCGCCGCGTCCTCCAGCAGGCGCTGCACCGGCCGCGGCGGCGGCAGCGGTTCAGCCCAGCTCACGCCCTTGGGATAGGATTTCTCCCAGCTCTCGATCGCCACGCGCCGCTCCTCCCCGCAGCATGGATCCCGCATCGGCGGGAGCGATCATCGCGCTCCGCGCCGAGCCAGCTGCTGGGGTCGTTTATAGAGGAGTGCCGCCGTCGTCTGCCAGCGGCCTCAGCGTGCGGCCGCCGAGGCGCACGGTCGCCGGCAGGTCGCGCCAGCCATAGGCGATCGCCGGCACCGGCGCTCCGCCGACCGTGATGTTGCGATGGGCGACGCGGCTGCCGCCCATGCGCTCGTAGAAGAACCGCGAGGGGTTGTCGCGCAGCACCCAGATCACCGCGGAAGCGTGGCCGGAAGCGACGAGACGGCGGAACAGCGCCATCAGGATCGCGCGTCCGACGCCGCGGCCCTGGAAGTCCGGCGTGACGTAGAGCGTGTGCACCTCGCCGGCGAGTCCCTCGATCGGCTGGCGCGCCGGACCGCAGTTGCCGAAGCCGACGATGCCGACGCCGGTCCACTCGGCGACGCGCGTGTCGTCCGGGCGATGGGTGAGCTGCGCCTGCCAATCGGCAGCGAGCCGCGCCGGCGAGAGGCCGAGCAGCACCTTCGCCGGCAGAACGCCGGGATAAGTGTCGCGCCACGTGTCCACGTCGATGCGGGCGATCTCGCCTGCATCCTTCCGGGTCGCCGGGCGCACGAACAGCATTCTTCCTCCCACGCGATCTCCCTCGTCGGTAACGCATCCTAAACCACTCTGTGCAGGAAAGACGAGTCTCCGCGGAGAAGAATCTGCACGGCGCAACAGGGTAAACACGCCGTCGCGAGCATCGCGTGATCATGTCGCGGCGGCCTTAACCTTAGCGCCGGCACCGATCCCGTGTTCGTCGCGCGCGCACGGCAACGGTGATGTGTCGCGGAGCGCGTCGCGGTCGCGCACGCGTCTTGGCGGCGCGCGCACGCAGCGTCGACATGCCGGCGCGGCGAGCGCGGGAGCGAAGCCACGCAAGTGCAGTCGCCGGCATCGAGATTCTGCGATCGGCGGGATCGCCGCAGGGCGACGCCCGCCGCCCGCCGATGTGCAATTAAGCATGGCACGACGGCCACTCACTTTCCAAAATCTCGGGCCCGATTCCCGTTGTCGGCCAGGGCTCAACGGGGTCGTTAAGACTTTGTTAACCATTTGGAGTGCAGAGGTGAGGTCGGGCGTGTTGTCGCAGGTGTGAACAGCGGTGAACAAGGGAAGGCCGAAAGGCCGGGTGGCAGAGAAGCTTGACGTGATCGTGCCGCCCATGCTGCTGCCGCGCCGCCGCGATGAGGCGATTGCCTGGCCGCCCGGCATCGAGCCGCATCCCGACCTCCTCGAGTTTCTCGCCTACTGGCAGAGCCTGGTGAAGCCGGACGGCACGCTGCCGTCGCGCGCGGACATCTCGCCCTTCGAGCTCCGGCGCTTGCTGGCGGGCATCGCGATGATCGACGTGCAGCCGCAGGAAAATCCGCAGTTGCCCTATCGCTACCGCTGGCGCCTGCTCGGCACCTCGCACCAGCAGCATCTCGGCGTCGATCTCACCGGCACCTACTTCGAGGACGTGCATGTGCCGGAGCGCCTTGCGCTCGCGCACCGCGCCCTGCTGCCGATCATCCGCGAGCGCCGGCCCGGCTATCTGCGCATGAGCAGCACCGGCTTCACCGTCACCTCGGCGATGCACTACTTCGAGCGGATCATGGCGCCGCTCGTCGGCGAGGATGGCGAGGTCAACATGCTGATCGGCATGTGGGCCTGGCTGCCGATCGACAAGGCGCTTCCGTCGGCGGACGACCACGATCCACCGCTCTGAGCCGCAGGCCCCGCGAGCCGCGATGAGCCGGCTCGCCTGCGGCGGCCTCCAGGCGTAGACTGTGGCGCACGACCTCTGCCGAGGAGGTTTCGATGCGCGATCCCTACTGCGCCACCTTCGCGCGCTACAACGCCTGGGCCAATCAGCGGCTCTACGACGCCTGCGCCCGGCTCTCCGAGCACGAGTACATGGAGCGCCGGCAGTCCTTCTTCGGCTCCATCCACGCGACGCTCAACCATCTGCTGGTGGGCGACCGCCTCTGGCTCGGCCGCATCGAGGGGAAGGTCGAGAAGCTGGCGCTCAACCAGATCCTCTACGGCGATTTCATCGCGCTGCGGGTTGCGCGCGTTGCCGAGGACGAGCGGCTGATCCGCGTCGTCGACGATCTCGACCCTGCGACGCTCGATCACCCGCTCGACTATCTGAGCACCGCGGGCGAGCGCCGCCGGGTGCCGCTGCGCCTGGTGCTCGGCCATCTCTTCAATCACCAGACCCATCACCGCGGCCAGGTGCACGGGCTCCTGTCGCAGACCTCCGTGGCGCCGCCGGAACTCGACCTCATCGCCTTCCTGCGCTGACCCGAAAGCGCCCGCCGGGGCGTCCTCGGCGGTCCGGAATCGCCGGGCGAATCAGCAGTTTAGATCCCGACAATTTGCGGCAAATACCGCGCAGTTTTCAGCGGGTGTTAAGCCGCGCCCGCTAATCTCCGCACCCATTCGATGACCGCCTCGCCCGAGGCGCCATCGCGAAACGGCAAACCCGGGGCGACCCGGCGACGCAAAGCCTCCGGTCTCGGCGACGAGACAGCGGGGCTACCGAACGAGGCGACCGGTGAAGCAGGTACCTTTCTTCCTTTTCGCGCTCGGGCTTCTCGCCCTGCTGATGTCGCCGCTCGACGCCCGGGCGAGCTCCAGCAGCGACGACGCGCGGCTTTATCCGGCGCTGTTCGGCACCCGCGAGGCGCATTCCAGCGACATCGGCCGCTTCTACAAATGGACCGGTATGCTGAAGCGCTGGACCGACGAGCAGCATCTGGCCGCCGGCCCCTGCACTCTCGGCCAGAGCGAGAACTGCGAGCCGCGCGAGTGGCACCGCATCGTCGAGCTGCTGAAGCCGCTCGATCTCCGCGCCAAGCTGGAGCGGGTGAACGACCTGGTGAACCACTACCCCTACACGCCCTCCAACGCGAACTGGAACCAGCCCAACTACTGGGAGACGCCGTTCGAGTTCCTGCGCAAGAGCGGCCAGTGCCAGGACTACGCGATCACCAAGTTCATGCTGCTGCGCGCCGCCGGGGTGCCGAACGACATCCTGCGCGTCGTCGTGCTGCGCGACATGCGGCTCCGGCTCGATCACGCCGTGCTCGTCGCCTATGTAGACGGCGAGGCGCTGATGCTCGACAACCAGATCCCCGAGGTGACGCTGGCCTCGAGCGTGCACCACTACCAGCCCTACTACTCGATCAACGAGACCGGCTGGTGGCTGCACGAGCCCAATCCGCTGCAGATCACCAGCCTGCGCTGAGCCGGCGCGCCGCGCCCGGCCTCATCGACATCATCGGCCGGTGGTGAGCACCACCTTGCCGGTGGCCTTGCGCTCCGCCAGCAGCCCCATCGCCTTTCCTGCGTCCGCGAGCGGGAGGCGATGCGAGATGTGCGGCTTCAGCTTTCCCGCCGCGAACCAGCCCAGCAGCGCCTCGAAGGACTGCCGCACCAGCGCCGGATTGCGCGCGCGGTAGGAGCCCCAGTAGAAGCCGATCGCGTCGCAGTTCTTCACCAGCAGCAGGTTCGCCGGGATCTGCGGGATGCGGCCGCTGGCGAAGCCGATCACGATGATGCGGCCGCCCCAGGCGATCGAGCGCAGGCACTGGTCGAAGGCATCGCCGCCCACGGGATCGTAGACGACGTCGGGGCCGCGACCCTCGGTCACCTCGTTGATGCGCCGGCGCAGATCCTCGCGCGAATAGTCGATAAGGTGATCGGCGCCCTGGCCCCTGGCGATCGCGAGCTTCTCCGGGCCGCCCGCCACCGCGATCACGCGGGCGCCCATCGCCTTGCCGATCTCCACCGCGGTGAGGCCGACGCCGCCCGCCGCCCCCAGCACCAGCAGCGTCTCGCCGGGCTGGAGCCGGGCGCGCCAGTCGAGCGCGCCGTGGGAGGTGCCGTAAGCGACCGGGAAGCCGGCAGCCTCCGCGAAATCCATGCTCTCGGGAATCGGGAAGACGCGGGAGGCCGGCAGCACCGCCTCATCCGCATAGGCGCCGTGGTCCATGATGCCGAAGACGCGCTCGCCCACCCGGAGACCGCTGACGCCAGGACCCAGCTCGCTCACCACGCCGGCGATCTCGAAGCCCGGGCTGAAGGGGAGCGCCGGCTTCTCCTGGTACTTGCCCTGCACGATCAGCAGGTCGGCGAAATTGACGCCGACGGCATGCACCGCGACCCGCACCGAGTCGGGCGCGATCGGCGGCGCCGGCAGCTCCGCAAGCGCGAGGCTCTCGAAGGGACCGAACGCGCGACAGAGGACCGCGCGCATCGGGCTCAGGCCTCGCCCCGCGCCCGAGGCGCCATCGCGGGATCTGCGGAATAAAGCGGGATGAGCATGGATCGAGTCGTAAATGAAAGAAAGTTCACCTTGCCCGGCGGTCGAGGTCGAGGCAAGTCCACAATCCCTCGGCGTGCTTGGCAGTGCGGCGCCTGCTGAGTATGGTACCGGCCCATGACAAACCGAACGCGTTCGCGAGTCGTGCTTGCCGCCGCGATGATCGCGGCTCTGGCCTCGCCGGTGCTCGCGCAGCCCAGCGGTGCCGCGAAGCCGAAAGCCGCCGAGAGCAAGACCGAGCATCTGGGCGACGCGCAGAACTGGTCGGCCTATGTCGACACCCTGAAGAGCGGCAAGGTCTGCTACCTCGTCGGCCATCCGGTGAAGAGCGAGCCCGCCAATCTGAAGCGCGGTGACATCATGATCTATGTCACCCACCGGCCGGCGGAGAAGACCTTCAACGTCGTGAGCTTCATGCCGGGCTATCCCTACAAGGACGGCAGCGACGCCGAGTTCACCGTCGAGAAGACCAAGTTCGACCTCTTCACCAGCAAGGAGAGCGCCTGGGCGCGCGACGCCGCCACCGAGAAGGCGATCGTCGAGGCGATGGTCAAGGGCAAGGACGCGACCCTCAAGGGCACCTCCGCCCGCGGCACCACCACCACCGACACCTTCTCGCTGGCGGGCTTCACCCAGGCGCTCGGCATGATCGACAAGGCCTGCGGGGTGAAGCGCTAGCGGACCGCCGCTGCCGAGGGGGAGAGCCGGCATGAAGCTCTACGACTGCGCCAGCGCCCCGAGCCCGCGTCGCGTGCGCATGTTTCTCGCCGAGAAAGGCATCAGCGTGCCGACCGTCGAGGTCGACCTCCGCGGCGGCGAGCAGTTCTCGCCCGCCTTCCGGGCCATCAATCCCGATTGCACCGTGCCTGTCCTGGCGCTCGACGACGGCACGCATATCACCGACGCCATCGCCATCTGCCGCTATTTCGAGGAGCTCCAGCCGGAGCCGCGCCTGCTGGGCGAGAGCGCGGCGGAGAAGGCGGTCGTCGAGATGTGGCAGCGCCAGATGGAGCGCGACGGCTTCTACGCGGTGATGGAAGCGTTCCGCAATTCGACGCCCGGATTGAAGACCCGCGGCCTGCCGGGCCCGGAGGACTATCCGCAGATCCCGGCGCTCGCCGAGCGCGGCCGCGGCCGCGTCGGCCAGTTCTTCCGGCGGCTCGACGCGCGGCTCGCGGAGAGCGCCCATGTCGCCGGCGAGCGCTTCACCATCGCCGATATCACGGCCTTTCTCTCGGTCGAATTCGCCAGATGGGCCAAGCTCTTGGTCGCCGATGACCAGGTCCATCTGAAGCGCTGGCAGGCGGCGGTGGCGGCACGGCCGAGCGCCCGGGCCTGAGGGTCCGGAGCGCCGAACCATCGTGTTTGCCAGCGGGCCGCCGCACCCCTATATCTTCCCCGCCATGACGACCGAAACCCCCGCTGCCGCGCCCAGCCCGCGCAAGAACCTGGTTGGGCTCGACCGCGCCGAGCTTGCCGCCGAGATGGCGGCGTTCGGCGCCGAGCCCTTCCGCGCGCGCCAGCTCTGGCACTGGATCTATCACCGCGGCGTCACGTCCTTCGATGCGATGACCTCCCTCGCCAAGACCTTCCGGGCCGAACTCGCCGAGCGCTACGAGGTGGTCAGGCCGGCGGTCTCCCGCGATCTCGCCTCGGTGGACGGCACCCGCAAGTGGCTGCTGCGCTTCCCGGACGGCCAGGAGGTCGAGAGCGTCCACATTCCCGAAGAGGATCGCGGCACGCTCTGCGTCTCCTCCCAGGTCGGCTGCACCCTCACCTGCAAGTTCTGCCACACCGGGACCCAGCGCCTGGTGCGCAACCTCGAGCCCGCCGAGATCGTCGGCCAGGTGATGATCGCCCGCGACGCCCTCGGCGAGTGGCCCTCGCCGCCGGAGGACCGCCAGATCACCAACATCGTCATGATGGGGATGGGCGAGCCGCTCTATAACTTCGAGAACGTCGCCAAGGCGCTGAAGATCGTGATGGATCACGAGGGCCTCTCCATCTCGCGCCGCAAGATCACGCTCTCGACGGCGGGCGTCGTCCCGATGATCGAGCGCTGCGGCGCCGAGCTCGGCGTCAACCTCGCGATCTCGCTGCACGCGGTCAGCGACGAGCTTCGCGACGTGCTGGTGCCGCTCAACAGGAAGTATCCGATCGCCGAGCTGCTCCAAGCCTGCCGGACCTATCCCGGCTCCAGCAACGCGCGCCGCATCACCTTCGAGTACGTGATGCTGAAGGGGGTGAACGACAGCCCGGCCGACGCCCGCGCGCTGGTGCGCCTCCTCGCCGGCATTCCCGCCAAGGTGAACCTCATCCCGTTCAACCCCTGGCCCGGCGCGCCCTTCGAGTGCTCGACCGACGCCGCGATCACCGTCTTCAGCGACATCGTCAACGCCGCCGGCTACTCCTCGCCGGTGCGCACGCCGCGCGGCCGCGACATCCTCGCCGCCTGCGGCCAGCTCAA
>DATJOK010000273.1:0-38165 GCA_035507155.1 Allostellaceae bacterium | reverse complement strand
GGCCTGGAAGGCCTGGTCCATCGCCTGCATCGCCTGCGGCGTCCAGCTCGATTCCGGTCCGCCCCAGCTGATCGAGATCACCGAGGGCTTGTTGACCTGGTCGTGGATCGCGGTGGTGATCGCGTCGAGGAAGCCGGCGTCCGTGTTCGGCGTGAAGTAGACGGCGATCCTGGCACCCGGCGCCACCGCGCCCGCGACCTCGACGTCGAGCATGACCTCACCGTCGGGCCCGTTCGGATCGCCGGTCGGATGGTTGCGGCCGTGATCGACGGAGACCGCCGTCACCGTCGGCATCGGGATCTTCAGCGCACTGAAATAGGTGGCGAGATCCGCCGGGCGATAGCCGCCGCCGAGCTCGATGATGCCGATGCATTCGCCCTTGCCGATGCTGCCCTTGGGGAAGTCGTAGAGGGCGGCAAGACTGGGCGGCGTGAAGGCGGTCGGTGCTGCCGAGGCCGGCTGCCGTAGCACGTTGCCGCGCGGCAGCTGGTGGCGAAAGTGCGGCATCGCCTGCGGCCGGTTGTCGAGGCCGAGCACCGCCTCGACGATCCCCTCGAGCTCCTCCGGCAGCTGGATCGCGCCCTCGCGGCCGCGATAGGAGCCGTTCGGATGCTCGTATTGCTGGAGCTCGACGCCGAAGGCGGCGTTGAACTGCGCGACGGTGCCCGAGAGCACGATGGTGCGCCGAGAGGCATCCGCCTCGACGATCGCAAGCCCATGCGCATCGGCGAATTTCCGCACCTCGGCGATGTCGGCGGGCGCGGCGCCGAACTGGCGGGCGAAATCCTCGCGCGACAGGTGCGGCTTCGCGCGCGACGCGGTCTCGGCGACCCGCTGGTGGAGTGCGTCGACGGCCTGGTGCCGCAGGAGAACGCTCACTTCCATGCGCTCGTTAGGATCGGCCTTGCCGATCGCGCGCGCGCCGGGCAACGGAGTCCGCTCACTGCCTTTGAGACGCTGTCTTGCCATGGCTCGATGATCCCTCTCTGAGACGCGTTGGAGCTCGATCCGCCGGCCGCCGTCGAGACGTGACTCATCTGCCGGTGCCGATGCCGGATATGCGAGCCTTGCGAAGCCCCGGTATGTGCCGCGGAAAGTTCCTCCGGCGCGATTGGCGCCGGCAGCCCCTGATGCGTCGGCTTCGAGCAGGCTTTGAGCGTGGACTTCGCCCCTCACGCTACGGCGCCAGACGCCGCGTGCCGCTCGATCTCCGCAAAACCCAAGGGTAGACCTTCTGGCGGGCGGCGGGTTGTGAGCAACGTCACAAGTCGCGGGCCACAGGCGAGGCCGGAGCGATCAGGCCGCGGCCGTCGCGCTGAATGCCCCCATAGGTCGTCAGCGCCGCGGATGCAGCGAAGACGGGACTTCGCGAGCTCAGCCGGCCGCCGGCACCGACCCGGCTGATGGCGGCGAGGTGCGCGGTGGCGTTGCCGAGCTTCCCTTCACCATCTGGAGCGCGGTCGCCACCACGGCGCCGATGTTGCCGAGATCGGCCGGGATGATCATCGTCGTCCCCTGCTTGGCGAGATTGCCCCATTGGTCGATGAAACTCTTGGCGAGCTGCATCTGCAGCGCCTCGATGCCGCCGTCGACCACCGCTGCCGCGGCGATGGCGCGCATGGCATCGGCGGTGGCGGTGGCGACCAGCTCGATCGCCTTGGCCTCGCCTTCGGCGCGCAGGATCTCGGCCTGCCGCCGGCCGTCGGCGAGGTTGATCTCCTGCTGGCGCTGGCCCTCCGAGGTGTTGATCTGCTGCTGGCGCTGGCCTTCCGACTTGAAGATCATCGCGCGCTTCTCGCGCTCGGCGGTGATCTGCATCTCCATCGCGCGCAGGATCTCCGCCGGCGGCGTGATGTCCTTGATCTCGTAGCGCAGCACCTTGATGCCCCAGTTGACCGCGGCCTCCTCCACCGCGGTGGCGACCGCGGCATTCAGCATCTGCCGCGAGGAGAGCGCCTGGTCGAGATGCAGCTTGCCGATCTCCGAGCGCATGCTGGTCTGCGCCAGCTGCATCGCGGCGTTCATCGGATTGCTCGAGCCGTAGGCCGCCTTCACCGCGTCGGTGATCTGCAGATAGAGGAAGCCGTCGACGGTGAGCGTCGTGTTGTCGAGGGAGATGCAGACCTGCGCCGGCACCTCCGAGGGCATCTCGCGCAGATCGAAGCGATAGGCGACCCGGTCCATGAAGGGCACGATGATATTCAGCCCCGGCGCCAGCGCGCGGTGAAAGCGGCCGAGACGCTCGACGATCCAGGCCTGCTGCTGCGGCACGATGCGGAACGCCGAGCGCAGGACGGCGAAGCCCAGCAGCAGGAGAAGAACCAGCGTTATGAGCGAGGTGATGAACTCGGGCTGCACGGCTTGTCTCCCCGGAAGGTTCAGATCACTGGGCCTGCGCCGCCTCGGGCGGCAAGGCGAGATGCAGGAGCTTGTCGGTCTTGCGCACGATGACGGCGGCGCGGCCGGGAGGGAGGACGGAGCCATCCTCCATCACCGCCTCCCAATCGACGCCGCGATAGCTCACCAGCAGACGGTTTCCCTGCGGTGACACGCCGCGCACCGTCACGGTCTGGCCGATGTCGAAATCCCGGAGATGCCGGCCGCCGGTGAGGCGCCGGCGGTAGAGCATGACCGCGACCGTCACCAGCGCGCAGAGCAGCACGAAGACGAAGATCAGCAGATCGTCCCGGATCCAGAACCCGATCACCGCGGAAAGGAGCGCCGCGGCAGCGACGCCGGCCAGATAGAAGGTGCCGGTCTGCAGCTCAGTGAGCGCCGCCAACAGGGCGATGACGAGGAAAGCCCATTGCATCGATAGAGCCCCTGGGTAGCTCAACCATGTCGTCTCGGGCGGATTGCCCCAACCCCGCCGCCAGACTCCCACATGGCCGGCTTTCTTCAAAGCGCCAGGGGTCTTGACGGGCGGCCGCCGCCTCCCCATTTCGTACGCTAGTTGCGTTCGATAGCGTACGAAGAGGAAACGGCCGCGCGATGAGCGAAGCAGGAGATGCGGGGGCGGAAATGCTTCCGACACGAGCGGGGCTTGAGCCGGGGCGGCGTCGCGCCGACCCCGCAAATCCAGTTTCTGCGAAACGAAGCCAATTCGACCCCAAGGGGTCGCGTGGCGGCGGCGCGCGGCAAACGGATGTACCGAATTGTCATCGGCGGCGCCCGCTTCGGCACCGCCCCGGCCTAGCGCCGGAACGCGCTCCGGCCCGGGTACTTCGCCGCCGCGCCCAGCTGCTCCTCGATGCGGATCAGCTGGTTGTATTTGGCCGTGCGGTCGGAGCGGGCGAGCGAGCCGGTCTTGATCTGGCCGCAGTTGGTGGCGACCGCGAGGTCGGCGATGGTCGCGTCCTCGGTCTCGCCGGAGCGGTGCGACATCACCACGCCGTAGCTCGCGCGCTGCGCCATCTCCACCGTCTCCAGCGTCTCCGAGAGGGTGCCGATCTGGTTCACCTTCACCAGGATCGCGTTGCCGAGGCCCTCGGCGATGCCTTTGCCGAGGCGCTTCACGTTGGTGACGAAGAGATCGTCGCCGACCAGCTGCACCTTCGATCCGAGCGTCCTGGTGATGTGCGCCCAGCCCTCGAAATCGTCCTCCGCCATGCCGTCCTCGATGGAGAGGATGGGATAGCGCTTGCAGAGGTCTTCGTAGACTTTGACCATGCCGCCGGCGTCGAGGGTCTTCCCCTCGCCCTTCAGCACGTATTTCCCCTTGTCGAAGAACTCGGTCGAGGCGGGATCGAGCGCGAGAGCGATGTCGTCGCCGGGCTTGTAGCCGGCGGCCTCGATCGCCTTGGTGACGAAGCCCAGCGCCGCATCGGCGGAGGCGAGGTTCGGCGCGAAGCCGCCCTCGTCGCCGACGTTGGTGTTGTGGCCGGCGTCCTTCAGCTGCTTCTTCAGGGTCTGGAATACCTCGGAGCCCATGCGCACCGCCTCGGCGAGGCTCGGCGCCGACACCGGTACGATCATGAATTCCTGGAAGTCGATGGGATTGTCGGCATGGACGCCGCCGTTGACGATGTTCATCAGCGGCACCGGCAAGGTCCGCGCGAAGACGCCGCCCACATAGCGATAGAGCGGCACGCCGGCCTCATTTGCCGCCGCCTTTGCCGCCGCCAGCGAGACGCCCAGCATCGCATTGGCGCCGAGGCGCGCCTTGTTGGCGGTGCCGTCGAGGGCGATCAGCGTGCGGTCGATGCCGAGCTGGTCCTCGGCGTCGAAGCCGGAGAGCGCGTCGAAGATCTCGCCGTTGACGGCGTCCACCGCCTTGCCGACGCCCTTGCCGCCATAGCGCTTCTTGTCGCCGTCGCGGAGCTCCACTGCCTCGTGGGCACCGGTCGAGGCGCCCGACGGCACCGCCGCGCGGCCCACCGTGCCGGTCGCAAGCTTCACGTCCACCTCGACGGTGGGATTGCCGCGGCTGTCGAGGATCTCGCGGCCGATGATGTCGGTGATGGCGGTCATGTGCGTCTCTCGGGGGTTGGCGACGGGTTGAGATTGGAGAGTTTGAGCGTCGGCGGGGTTCTCCTCACCCTTCCATCGCCACGCGATGGGAAGAGGATTTCGGTGAGGGGTGATCCGGGACGCCGATGTTCATGCGTGTGCCTGCGTAACAACCGGCCGCGCCTTGGCGAGACGATCGAATTCCAGGAGCGTCTCGAGGAGCGCCGGCATCTCTTTCAGCTTCACCATGTTGGGGCCGTCCGACGGCGCGCGGTCGGGATCCTGATGCGTCTCCATGAAGACGGCGGCGACGCCCACCGCCACCGCGGCGCGCGCCAGCACCGGCACGAATTCGCGCTGGCCGCCGGTGGAGGTGCCCTTGCCGCCGGGCTGCTGCACCGAGTGCGTCGCGTCGAAGACCACGGGAAAGCCGGTCTCCGCCAGGATCGGCAGCGCGCGCATGTCGTTGACGAGGGTGTTGTAGCCGAAGCTGACGCCGCGCTCGCAGAGCAGCACGTTCCAGTTGCCGGCCTCGGCCACCTTGCGGGCGACGTTCTTCATGTCCCAGGGCGCTAGGAACTGGCCCTTCTTGATGTTGATGGCGCGGCCGGTCTTCGCCGCCGCCACCAGCAGATCGGTCTGCCGGCAGAGGAAGGCGGGGATCTGCAGCACGTCCACTGCCTCGGCAACAACAGCGCACTGGTCGGGCTCGTGCACGTCGGTGAGGACGGGGCAGCCGTATGTCTCCCTGACCTCCGCCAGGATCGGGAGGCTCGCCGCGAGCCCGAGGCCGCGCGCGCCCTCCAGCGAGGTGCGGTTCGCCTTGTCGAAGGAGGTCTTGTAGATGAGGCCGATGCCGAGCCTTCCGGTGAGCTCCACCAGGGCGTGACTCATCTCGAGCGCGTGGGCGCGGCTTTCGAGGGCGCAGGGGCCGGCGATCAGCGCCAGCGGCTTGTCGTTGCCGACGGCGATGTTGCCGATCGCGACGGTGCGGGGCTCGGTCATGGCCCGACTGCTTACAAGGAAGCCGCGCCGGCGGCCAGAGAAGAGTGTGAGCGTCCCGGCAAGCTCCTGAAAAAGCTGGCGCTCCTGGCGTCACGCAGACGTGAGACGCGGCCACGGGCTTGTGACGGGCAGACCGGTCGGCGGCGCGATAGAAGCCCGCCCCATCGTCGCCCCCCTTCAGGGAAGGAAATCCGATGCGCGCTCTACCGTTTCTGGTCGCCGCTCTGCTCGCGGCCACGGCCGTCCCCGCCCTCGCCCAGGCGGCACCCCCTCCCGGCACGCCGACACCCATCCGCGGCACGGTGGAGAAGCTCGACGGCCAGACGCTGGTGGTGAAATCGCGCGACGGCCAGGATGTCGCGGTCGCCCTGGCGCCCAACTACACGGTCTCCGGCATGGCGAAGCGCAGCCTCGCGGACATCAAGCCCGGCGATTACGTCGCCTCGACCTCGGTCAAGGGGAGCGACGGCAAGCTGCACGCCGTCGAGGTGCATATCTTCCCGGAGGCGATGCGCGGCGCCGGCGAAGGCCAATTCGCATGGGACCTGGTGCCTGACAGCCTGATGACCAACGCCACCGTCACCGGCGTCACCGAGGCGACGAAAGGCGAGACTCTCAAGGTTGCATACAAGGGCCGCGAATCCGAGGTGATCGTCGGACCGGACACGCCGATCGTCACCTATGTCGAGGGCGATGCCAGCCTGCTGAAGCCCGGCGCGGCGGTTTTCGTCTTCGCCTTGAAACAGCCCGATGGCCGCCTCACTGCCGCCCGGGTTACGGCGGAGAAGGACGGCGTGAAGCCGCCGATGTAAGGCGGTTGGCGAGGCGCAGAAACTTGGTAGGATCGCGTTGATGAGCGCTGTCGGATCGGCGGTGAAGCCCGCGCAGAAAATTCTGGTGCGCCCCTGGCGCGACTACAGCGGCCAGGTGTCGCCGCTGAAGGCGTCGGTGTTCGCCGCGCTGTTCCTGCCAGGGATCTGGATCGCCGTCGGGCTCCTCCTGCGGCGGGGCGATTTCGCGGCGCGGCCGCTGATGGAGACGATCCACGAGATCGGCCTCTGGACCATCCGGCTTATCTTCATCACCCTGGCGGTGACGCCGGCGCGACAGATCCTGCAATGGCCGCGTCTGGTGCTGGTGCGGCGCATGATCGGCGTCGCCGCCTTCGCCTACGCCTTCACCCATCTCTGCCTCTACACGGTCGACCAGAATCTGAACCTCGAGAAGGTCGCCAGCGAGATCGTGCTCAGGATCTACCTCACCATCGGCTTCGCGGCGGTGCTGCTGCTGGCGGCGCTGGCGGCGACCTCGACCGATGCCATGATCCGCCGCCTGGGGCCGCGCTGGCAGCAGCTCCACCGCTTCGTCTATCTCATCGGCATGCTGGCGGTGATCCACTACTTCATGCAGTCGAAGCTCAACGTGTGGGAGCCGATCATCATGGCCGGCTGCTTCCTCTGGCTCATGGGCTATCGCCTGCTCGCCTGGCGGCAGAAGAACCGCGTGCCGCTCTGGCAGCTCGGGCTGCTGGCGGTCGCCGCCGGCCTCCTCACTGCGCTCGGCGAAGCGCTCTATTACTGGGCGGTGAACGGCATCGATCCCCTCCGCGTGCTGCCTGCCAATCTCTCGCTGATGGCGGGCCTGAGACCGTCCTGGGTCGTGCTGGGGATGGGGTTCGCCGTCGCCGCGATTAGCGGCGGGCGGAGCTACTGGAAGCAGCGCTCGAAGCTCCGGCCGCGCTACGCCTGATCCCGCGCCGCTCAGGCGGCGGGCGCCGGGCCGAACTGGGTGGAGAAGTCGCCGACGAAGGTGAAGGGCCCGGTGTGGGTGAGCTTGCTCTGGACATCGACCCAGAGTTCGCCGCCGAGCGCCTCCCAGCGGCGGCAGAACGCGAAATCCTCCGAGAGGTAGACCCCGGTGGTGGTGTCGATCATGCACTCGAAGAGCGCGAAGCGGTTCGGGCTGTTGCGCAAGGGATCGCCGGGCGTGTTGACGTGCTGGTACTTGAGCTCCGGATGGGCGGCGCAGAGCTTCTCGATGGCGGTGCGGCGGATCATCAGGAATCCGGTGCCGGCGTAGCGCACCTTGGCGAAGCCGTCCCGCGCCACGATCATCGCGGGGTTCTCGAACTCGAAGACGTAGCCGAGCGAAGCCGGGGCCGGCTGCGGGTGGCCGGCGGCGAGGACGTCGCGCATCCGGTTCCAGTCGATCTGCTTGGTGGGATAGGCCGCCGCGGTCATCTCGGCGTCGAAATCCATCAGGCGGAAGGCCTGCTCCGGCTCGAAGCCGATATCGGCATCGACGAACAGCATGTGGGTCGCGGTCGGCCGATCGAGGAAGTGCGCCACCAGGTCGGCGCGCGCCCGGGTGATGAGGGCATCGCCGCCCAGCAGCAGCCACTCGAAATCGACGCCGCGCGCCCGGCATGCCGACTGCAGCTTCAGGAGCGAGTTGGCATAGGTGGTGGTGACCATCCCGCCGTAGC
The DNA here is from genome assembly GCA_035507155.1 of Allostellaceae bacterium. Classification (GTDB taxonomy): domain Bacteria; phylum Pseudomonadota; class Alphaproteobacteria; order ATCC43930; family CGMCC-115725; genus DASZHJ01. Next base: position 30,226 of record DATJOK010000273.1, on the reverse strand, counting down.
AGGGCGTGGCGACCAGCAGATGGGGACGAGCGGCCATGAAAACCTCGTTAACGGATGCTCCATCCGTCACTTGTGCGCGGTCTCGGCACCGATTTCAATCCACGATCCGCCGACTCGATGAGCCGCGCGAAGGGGATGGGGCGTCGAAGCGGAGGTCCGAATATTTCCTCTTAACGGTGACGTTCGTCACACCGGCATTCCCGCCGCGGCATTAACTCTACCGCGCGAGTGAAGTACCGGTTGCAGGAGGGAATCATGGCGCGCTTCGGTGTCGAGCCAAGCTTGGATGAGATACTCGCCGACCCCATGATTCACGTGCTGATGAAACGGGATCACGTGAACGCCGACTATCTGCGCGGCTTCCTGCAGGACATGCGCAGCAAGCTCGGCACCCGCGCCACGCCGCACGCGCTCCGCGCTGCAGCCCACCAGTGGATGTCGCTGGCGCGCCGGCACGGCCCACCCGTCTGACCGACCCCGCTAGACCAGCCGCGACTGGTCGCGCGCCGCGCGGATGAAATCGGTGAACAGCGGATGTGGCTCGAAGGGCTTCGACTTCAGCTCCGGGTGATACTGCACGCCGACGAACCAGGGATGCTCGGGGATCTCCACGATCTCCGGCAATTCGCCGTCCGGTGACATGCCGGAGAAGCGCAAGCCTACCGCCTCCAGTCGATCCTTGTAGTTGATGTTGACCTCGTAGCGATGGCGGTGCCGCTCGCTGATATGGGCGGCGCCGCCATAGATCTCCGACACGCGGCTCCCCGGCGCCAGCACCGCCTCGTAGGCGCCAAGCCGCATGGTGCCGCCCATCTCGCCGTTCGCCTGGCGCCGCTCCAGCGTGTTGCCGCGCATCCACTCGGTCATCAGGCCGATCACCGGGTCCTGGCATGGCCCGAATTCGGTCGAGCCCGCGCCCGGCAGGTCGGCGAGGTTGCGCGCCGCCTCGATCACCGCCATCTGCATGCCGAAGCAGATGCCGAAATAGGGCACCGCCCGCTCCCGCGCGAACCGCGCCGCCTGGATCTTCCCCTCGGCGCCGCGTTCGCCGAAGCCGCCGGGAACCAGGATGCCGTGCACGCCCTCGAGATGCTGGACCGTGTCCTCGCGCTCGAAGATCTCGCTGTCGATCCAGTCGAGATTGACCCGCGTGTTGTTGGCGATGCCGCCATGGGTCAGCGCTTCCGCCAGCGACTTGTAGCTGTCCTTGAGGTGCGTGTACTTGCCGACGATGGCGATGTTGACCTCGCCCTCGGGCTTGCGGATGCGCGAGACGATGGTCTCCCACTGCGCGAGGTTCGGCTCCGGCGCCTTGATGCCGAAGTGGTTGCAGACCTCGCGATCGAAGCCTTCGACATGGTAGGCCTCCGGCACCTCGTAGATGGTGTCGACGTCGAGCGCCGGGATCACCCGCGATTCCCGGAGATTGCAGAAGAGCGCGATCTTCTTGCGCGCGCCCTCGGGGATCGGGCGATCGCAGCGGCAGAGCAGGATGTCCGGCTGGATGCCGAGGCCGAGGAGCTCCTTCACGGAGTGCTGGGTCGGCTTGGTCTTGAGCTCGCCCGCCGACGGGATCCACGGCACCAGCGTCAGATGCACATAGAGCACGCGCTCGCGGCCGAGCTCGTTCCCCATCTGGCGGATCGCTTCCAGGAACGGCAGGCTCTCGATGTCGCCGACGGTGCCGCCGATCTCGCAGAGGACGAAATCCTCGCCGGCGAGATCCGCCTGGATGAATTCCTTGATCGCATCGGTGACGTGCGGGATCACCTGCACGGTGGCGCCGAGATACTCGCCCTTGCGCTCGCGGGAGATCACCGAGGAATAGATGCGGCCGGTGGTGACGCTATCGCTGCGCCGCGTCGCGACGCCCGTGTAGCGCTCGTAATGACCGAGATCGAGATCGGTCTCCGCCCCGTCGTCGGTGACGTAGACCTCGCCGTGCTGATAGGGACTCATCGTCCCGGGATCGACATTGAGATAGGGATCGAATTTGCGCAACCGCACGCGGAACCCGCGCGCCTGCAGCAATGCGCCGAGCGCCGCTGCCGACAAACCCTTCCCCAAGGAAGAAACCACGCCGCCGGTAATGAAGATGAACCGCGTCATGGGCCTTCAGCCTACAGGAAGCGGCGCCACGGGTACAAGGTTTGCGCCATGCGCGTCGAGCGCCCCTCCTCCGCGTCCCTGCGATGTGGCGGAATTCCGCGCCCCTCGTCGTGCTGAATGCCGACGCAGGCAAGGACCAGGTCGCGGCTGGAAGGCAGCTGGCGGGCGCGACTCCGGCGCGACGTCAACCCCGGCTCACGCTTCATCACGGAAGGCCGCGCGGCTCGCTACTTTGCCGCGGGCGCGCTCGGCTCTGCAGGCGCCGCCGGGGCTGCAGGAGCGGCTGGCTGCGCGGGCGTCGGGGCCGCCGGCGCAGTGCTCGGCGCCGGCACGGCGGGCGCGGGAACCGGCGCCAGCGGCCCGGAGCTGGCGGGCGTCTCCATCAGCGAGCGCGCGGGGCCGCGATGGGTGGCGATCAGCACCAAGGCGACGCTGGTGGCAAAGAACACCGCCGCCAGGATCGCGGTGGTGCGCGTCAGCAGGTTGGCCGTAGAGCGGCCGGTCATGAACCCCGACATTCCACCGCCGCCCATGCCGAGCGCCCCGCCCTCGCTCTTCTGCAGCAGCACGCTGCCGACGAGCGCCACGGCAACGAGCAAATGGATCACGAGGAGAACGGTTTGCATGGGTTCTGGGGGAGGTGGGGGTCGGGAGCCGGGAGAGAGGTTTAATCGCTCCCGCCGGCCCTGTCATCTCAGATCTGTCACGGGCAATGCTGCGCGATCGCCCAGAAATCGGCGGCGTTGAGGCTCGCGCCGCCCACCAGGGCGCCGTCGACATTGGCGACACCCAGCAGTTCCAGGGCGTTGGCCGGCTTCACCGAGCCGCCATAGAGGACGCGCGCGCCGGCACCGTTCTTGACCCGGTCCTTGAGGATCTTGCGGATGCACGCGTGCACCGCCGCCACGTCATCGGTGGTCGGCGTGCGCCCGGTGCCGATCGCCCAGACCGGCTCGTAGGCGATCACGATCTGCTCGTCCTTGAGCCCGTCCGGGAGCGAGCCCGCGAGCTGACGCTCCACCACATCGAGAGCCTCGCCGGCATCACGCTCCGCCAAGGTCTCGCCGATACAGAGAATTGGAATCAACCCGGCGCCGCGCGCTGCCTTCGCCTTCGCGCGCACCTGCGCATCGCTCTCGCCGTGGTTGGCCCGCCGCTCGGAATGGCCCACGATGACGTAGGTGCAGCCGAGATCCCTGAGCATGGCCGCGGCAATGTCGCCGGTGTGGGCGCCGCTGGACTCCGCGTGACAGTCCTGGCCGCCAAGGGCGATGCCGCTGCCCCGGAGCGTCTCGCCGACGGCTCCCACCAGAGTGGCCGGCGGGCACACCGCGAGCTCGCATTCCGGCGGGTCGCCGGCGGCCGCGCGCAGCACCAGGGCGCGGGCGAGTGCCAGCCCATCGGCCTTGAGCCCGTTCATTTTCCAGTTGCCGGCGACCAGCTTTCTCATGGACTTCGCTCTAGCACAGGCCGCGGGCCCGCCGATAGGGCCCTGCATCGGGAAGGCGTCCCAGTACTGGTGGTTGTGCCGCTGCTTGCCGCTCTCCGGCGGCTGTCACGCGGCGATCACCGCGACAGACCCGCGCCGGCGGGTCAAACGCCTCCTGTGGGGCCGTTTTTCTTTGGTTGCGAGGGTGGTAGCCCCTCACTATCATCCGCGCGCCCCGGGGCTGGCGGTCCACTTTGGAACCGATACCGCCCCTTGTGAGAGCGCCATCCGCATGCTTCAGCTCATCCGGTCGAAAGCCGCTTCCTTCGTCGTCAAGATCCTGTTCGCGCTGCTGATCGTGACCTTCGGGATCTGGGGCATCGGCGACGTGCTGCTGAAGTCCTCTGTCGACAACACGGTGGCGACGGTGGGCGGCGCCAAGATCAGCGCCCAGCAGCTCGACCAGGAAGTCCGCGCCGAGATCGAGCGCCTGCGCGGCATCTTCGGTGGCAACTTCGATATCCAGCAGGCAAAGCAGCTCGGCGTCGTCAACCAGCAGCTCGATGCGCTCATCAACGACACGCTGATCAATCTGGAGGTCGATCGACTGAAGCTTGCGGTGGGCAACCAGGCCGTGCGCGATGCCATCCTGTCGAACGGCATGTTCAAGAACCAGGCCGGGCAATTCGACAACACCCGCTATCAGGGGATCCTGGCGCAGAACCGCCTGAGCCCGCAGCAATATGAGGCACAGGTGCGCAACGACCTCCTGCGCAGTGCGCTCGTCGAGGCGGTCGGTGCCGGTGGCACCGCGCCCAAGCCGCTCGTCGACGCGCTCTATCGCAGCCGCGCCGAGAAGCGGGTCGCTGATACCGTGCTCATCCCCTTCGCCTCAGTCACCGATATCGGCGAGCCCAGCGAGGCGGAGCTCGCCGACTTCCACGACAAGCACCAGGAGCAATTCCGCGCCCCGGAACTCCGCAGCTTCACCGTCGCCTACCTGACGCTGGACGACCTCGCCAAGACCATCAAGCCCTCGCCGGAGCAGATCAGCGCCGAGTATCAGAAGCGGATCGAGGAATTCAAGCAGCCGGAGCGGCGTCACGTGGAGCAGATCCTGGTCTCCGACAAATCGGTGGCCGATCAGGCGGAGGCCGCGCTCAAGGGCGGACACAGCTTCGCCAGCGTCGCCAAGGATGTGGCTAAGCTGCCGAACGGCCCGATCGACCTCGGCACGATCGCCGAGAGCGATCTGCCGGAGGAAGTCGGCGGCGCTGCGTTCAAGCTGCCGCAGGATGGCATCAGCGATCCAATCAAGAGCCCCTTCGGCTGGCACATCGTGCACGTGCTGTCGATCGAGCCGGCGAAGACCGAGGCGCTCGACACCGTCAAGACGCGCATCGCCACCGAGCTGGCGCGCGATCAGGCGGAAGACCAGATGAGCAACCTCAGCAACAAGCTCGATGACGCGCTGGCGGGCGGCGCGACGCTCGACAAGGTCGCCGCCAACCTCGGCCTCACCCTCGCCACAGTGACCGATACCGATCAGGCCGGCCACAACGTAAATGGCGCCGCCGTCAGCATCCCGCAGCCGGCGAGCGATATTCTCTCGACCGCCTTCAGCACCGACCAGGGCCAGGTGAGCGGCGTCACCGACACCCAGGCCGGCGGCCTCTATGTGGTCCGCGTGGACAAGGTGACGCCGGCGGCGGTGCGACCGCTCGCCGATGTCCGCGACCAGGTGCTGAAGGCCTGGCAGCAGCAGAAGCGTGTGGACGCGGTGAACAAGCGCGCCAAGGAGATCGTCGACGCCGTCAACGGCGGCCTCGCGCTCAAGGACGTGGCGGCGCAGCAGAAGCTCACCGTCACCGCCACGCCCAAGCTGGAGCGCACCGGCCAGAACGGTGGCTTGCCGCCGCCGCTGGTGGGCAAGATCTTCGACCTGAAGCTGAAGCAGGCCGCCAGCGGGGAGTCCGGCGACGGCGTCTACGTCGCTCAGCTCACCGACATCATCGCCGCCGATCCCGCCGCCAACCAGGCCCAGGTGCAGCAACTGCAGCGCCAACTCAGCGGCGCGATGCAATCGGATCTGTTGAGCGAGTTCGAGCGCGGCCTGCGCCAGCGCTTCGACGTCTCGATCAACCAGAGCAAAGTCGACAGCGCGTTCTAGGCACGCCCATGCAGGCCCTTCCCGCCTTCGACGATTTCGCCGCCGCCCACGCGCTCAAGAAGCCCGTGCTGGTCTGGACCACGCTGGTCGCCGATCTCGAGACGCCGGTTTCAGCCATGCTGAAGCTCGCCGACGGGCGGCCGAACAGCTTCCTGCTGGAATCCGTCGAGGGCGGCGCGCTGCGCGGGCGCTACTCGATCATCGGCCTCAAGCCGGATCTCGTCTGGCGCTGCCACAAGTCGAAGGCCGAGGTGAACCGTCGGGCCCGCTTCGACCCCAATGCCTTCGAGCCCGAGCCGATGGATCCCCTCGCCTCGCTCAAGGCGCTGATCGCCGAGTGCCGCGTCGAGACGCCGGCGCCGCTGCCGCCGATGGCCTGCGGCCTCTTCGGCTACATCGGCTACAACATGGTCGGGCTGATGGAGCGGCTGCCGGACGAGAATCCGGACACGCTGCAGATCCCCGACGGGATGTTCTTGCGGCCGACGGTGGTCTGCATCTTCGACAGTCTCGAGGATCGCGTGACGCTGGTGACCCCGGTCTGGCCGGACCGGGAACTGAGCGCGCGCGCCGCCTACGACCTCGCCCGCGAGCGCCTCGCCGAGGTGCTGGCGGATTTCGACCGCAACCTCCCTTACCGTCGCGAGGCGCCGGACGCGATCGCCGACCTGCCGGTGCCCAAGGGCAATATGTCGCGCGAAGAGTTCATGAAGATGGTGGAGGCGGCGAAGGAGTACATCCGCGCCGGCGAGATCTTCCAGGTCGTGCCGTCGGTGCGCTTCGTCCTGCAATTCCGCCTGCCACCCTTCGCGCTCTACCGCGCGCTGCGGCGGCTCAATCCGTCGCCGTTCCTGTTCTTCCTCGACTACGGCAATTTCGCGGTGGTGGGCTCGAGCCCGGAGATCCTGGTGCGCGCGCGGGACGGCACCATCACCATCCGCCCGCTCGCCGGCACCAGGCGGCGCGGCCGCGACGCCGAGGAGGACAAGAAGCTCGCCGAGGAGCTGCTCGCCGATCCCAAGGAGCGCGCCGAGCACCTCATGCTCGTCGATCTCGCCCGCAACGACGTCGGCCGCGTCGCACGCATCGGCACCGTCAAGGTGACCGAACAGTTCATAATCGAGCGCTACAGCCACGTCATGCACATCTGCTCCCACGTGGAGGGCAAGCTCGACCCGCGCTACTCGGCACTCGAGGCGCTGGTAGCTGGATTCCCCGCCGGCACCCTCTCCGGCGCACCCAAGGTCCGGGCGATGGAGATCATCGACGAGCTCGAGTCCGAGCGGCGCAATCTCTACGGCGGCGCCGCCGGCTATTTCGCCGGCGACGGCAGCATGGACACCTGCATCGTGCTGCGCACCGCGATTGTGAAAGACGGCAAGGTGATCATCCAGGCCGGCGTCGGCGTAGTCGCCGACAGCGATCCTGCCGCCGAGTACCAGGAGGCGCTCGACAAGGCGCGCGCGCTGGTGCGCGCCGCCGAGGAAGCCGTCCGCTTCGCGAAGGGCTAAGCCGCGCCTTTGAACTCGAAGCCGGCGGTCTCGACCGCGGCCTTGATCTCAGCATCGGCGGGCTCGCCCGCTATCTCGACGAGACCCTTCGCCAGATCGACCTTCACCTCGGCGCCCGATGCTCGGCGCTCGATCGCCTTGGTGACGGCACGCACGCAGCCCCCACAGGTCATTCCGGCGACACGGTAGATCTTCGTCATCCTGCCACACCTCTGTCCTTGACGATCGCGCTCACCGGCACGACGACGAAGCCCCGGCTCGGCGCCTCGTCGAGCCATTTCTGCAGCACGTCCAGGGTTTGATCGTGCGGATGGCCGATGGCAATCGCGTTTCCGTTGCGCTTGGCGATACGCTCGAGCTCGGCGAACTGCACGGCGATCGCCGAGGTCGAGACGTCGTTGTCGAGAAAGACGTCGCGACCGGCGTGCGGCACCCCCAGCTCGCGGGCGAGATCCATGCCGGTGGTGCTGCCAATCGTGCGTGAATCCAGGAACAGCAGGCCGCGGCGATGGAGCTCTTCCATCACCGGTCGCATGCTCGCGCTGTCCGACGTGAACTTGCTGCCCATGTGGTTGTTGATGCCGACATAGCCCTGGAAGCGGCCGAGATCCCAGCGCAGCCGCTGCAGCACCTCGTCCTCGCTCAAGCCGACGTCGAGCTCGTTGGGGCTGGCGTCCAGCACCTTGCCGATCGGCTCCATCGGCACGTGCAACAGCAACTCGTGGCCGGCGCGGTGGGCGGCCTCGGTCTGTCGTGGGAGATCGCTCGCGTAGGCGAGGAACGAGAGCGTGAGCGGGCCGGGAAGCGCAATCGCCCGCTCGGTGCGTCGGCGATCGAGGCCGAGATCGTCGATCACGATGGCGATCCGCGGCCGCGCATCCTTCGGCGGCGCCGGTATCGCATAACGGATCCAGGCCGGCGTCGCCGCCGGCGCCTCGGGCTTTGCCGGCCGCGTCAGTGCTTCAGGCTGAAGCGGCACCATGGCGGTCTGAGGCGGCGACGACACCGGCGCCGAGGGGGGCGGAGCCACCACCGCAGCCGACTTGATCGGCGGCGGCAGGGCGACGGAGGCGACACTCGGCAGCGGATCTCGCCGCAGCTCCACGGTCGAGCTCACGGTGATGGTCCGCCCGAGCGAACCCGCGAGCCAGACTGCCAGCGCGACCGCCGTCGTCGCGGCGAGCACCGCGAGCAGCAGCATTCCGGTCTTGCGTGAGCGCGGCGGATGCAGCTCGGGCACTGCGACCGCGCGGTCGCGGCGGTGCAGAAGTGCGTAAAAATCGTGGAGCTTTTGATCCATGCAATCGTCGGCCGGGAGCAGTCTAGCTACTCGATTCTCGGATGCGCAAGCTCGTCGCGCTCATGCGCGAGCTCATCGAGGATCGGGCAGTCCGGCCGATGATCGCCGTGACAGCGATCGATCAGATGCTGCAGCGTGCGCCGCATCTCCTCGAGCTTCGCCAGCCGCTCGTCGATGCGCTGCAAGTGCGATTCCGCCAGCTGCCGGACGTCGGCGCTGGCGCGCTCGCGGTCGCGCCAGAGCGCGATCAGCTCCTTCACCTCCTTGAGCGAGAAGCCGAGCCGCCGCGCGCGCTCGATGAACCGGAGCGTCATCACCTCGCGCTCGCCGTAGAGCCGGTAATTGCCGGAAGAGCGCTCGGCCGGCTCGACGAGGCCGATGCTCTCGTAGTAGCGGATCGTCTTGGCCGGCAGGCCGGTCGCCTCCGACACCGCACCGATGTTCATCGCGTCTCTCCTCGCGCGCCGACGACGCGCCGCAGCAGGAGGGAATTGGTGACGACACTCACGCTGGAGAAGGCCATTGCCGCCCCCGCCAGCGCGGGATTGAGCAGCCCGAAAGCCGCCAGCGGGATGCCGATCACATTGTAGATGAAGGCCCAGAACAGGTTCTGCCGGATCTTGCGGAGCGTCGCGCGTGCGAGCAGCAGGACTTCGGCGACGAGCGCGGGATCGCTGCGCATCAGCGTGACGCCAGCGGTCTCCATGGCGACATCCGTGCCCTCCGCCATGGCGATGCCGAGATCGGCGGCGGCGAGCGCCGGCGCATCGTTGATGCCGTCGCCCACCATGGCAACGACCTTGCCCTGCTCGCGCAGGCGCTCCACCTCGGCGGCCTTGTCGGCCGGAAGCACGCCGGCGCGTAGCTCCGTGATGCCCACCTCATCGGCGATCGCGCGCGCCGGACCTTCTGCATCTCCTGTCAGCAGCACCGGCTCGATGCCGAGCGAACGGATCCGCGCCACCGCAGCCGCGGCGCTCGGACGCACCGTGTCGCCGACCAGGAGCGCCCCCAAAGGCTGCGGCGAGGGTCCTGTCTCGCCCACGAACATCGCGCCGAGACCGGCGGGCGCCGTCGCCACCAGCGCCGCCAGAGCCGCGGTATCGACGCCGGCCTCGGCCAGGAATCGCAAAGTGCCGACACGCAGCGCGCGGCCGCCAACGCGTGCCTCGATGCCGCGGCCGGGCGCGGCGCGGAAGGACGCGATCGGCTGCGGTGCCAATTTCCGCTCGCCCGCGGCCGCGACGACGGCGCGGGCGAGCGGGTGCTCGCTCCCCTGCTGCGCGGCGGCAGTGAGCGCCAGCAACTCGTCGGCGCTGCCGGCGAGCGGCAGCACCGAGACGAGCCTTGGCTTGCCGAGCGTCAGCGTGCCGGTCTTGTCGAAGATGACCGCGGTCACGTCGCGCGCGCGCTCGAGCGCGGCGATGTCGCGCACCAGGATGCCGCGCCGCGCCGCCGCGCCGGTCGCGACGATGATCGCGGTCGGCGTGGCAAGGCCGAGCGCGCAGGGGCAGGCGATCACCAACACCGAGACGGCGGCGATGATCGCCGTCTCGGCTGTACCGCCGGCGAGAAGCCAGCCCACGAGCGTGAGCACGGCGACGCCGAGCACGACCGGCAGGAAGACGGCGCTGACGCGATCCACTAGGCGCTGCACCGGCGCCTTCGAGGCCTGCGCTCGCTCCACGAGATCGACGATGCGGGCGAGCGTGGTGTCGGCTCCGACGGCGTCGGCGCGGAGCCGCAGCCGGCCCTCGCCGTTGAGGGCGCCGCCGATCACGCGGTCGCCGCGCGTCTTTGGCACCGGCAGGCTCTCGCCGGTGACCAGGGATTCATCCGCCTCGCTCTCGCCCTCGAGCACGGTGCCGTCGACGGCAATGCGCTCGCCCGGCCGCACGACGACCACGTCACCGCGCCGCACCTCGGCGATCGGCAGCTCGATCTCCGCACCGCCGCGCTCGATCCGCGCGGTCGCCGGCCGGAGCGCCATCAGCGAGCGCAGCGCCGCCGTGGTGCTGTGCCGGGCGCGCGCCTCCAGGAAGCGGCCGAGCAGCACCAGGGTGATGACGGTGGCCGCCGCCTCGAAGTAGAGATCCGCGTGGGCGCCGTGGCACAGCAGTTCGAAGAGGCTGAGCGCGTAGGCCGCCGTGGTGCCGAGCACCACCAGCAGGTCCATGTTGATGACGCCGTGGCGGAGTGCCTTGAAGCCGTTCCGGTAGAAAGTGGCGCCGGCGCCGAACTGCACCGGCGTCGCCAGCGCGAGCTGCAGCGGCGGCGGCAGCATGAGGGCGGAGCCGAAGAGCGACCCCAGCATCGGCAGCAGCAACGGCGCCGTCAGCACGGCGCTCGCGATGAAGACGAACCCGTCGCGCCGGGCGCGCGCGACGCTATCGTCGGCGGCTGCCGGTGCCTCCGCCGGCTTCCCATGGGCCTCGTAGCCCGCGGCCTCCACCGCCTCGATCAGGTGCGAAAGGTCGAGCGCCGTACCGGCCACCCGAGCCTCCTCGGTGCCGAGGCTCACCGAGGCCTCGCTGACGCCCGGCACCCGCGCCAGCGCCTTCTCGACCCGGCTCACGCAGGAGGCGCAGGTCATGCCCTCAATGGTCAAGGTGAGGGTGTTGACCGGCGTTGATGTTTTCCGCGACGGGGTGGCTTCCAGGGCGACCATGGATAAACCTTACAGTAAACTGGCAGGTCTGGATATAAGGTTGCTCCTCACTGGAAGGTCAAGGGACAGAGCCCGCCGCCAGTCATTGTTGCGATGTCCCGGAGGTCGCTCTAACCTTTGGTAGGGCATAGTCAGGGAGGCTCTCCTGCGTCATCTGGTCATCGTCGCGGCGCTCGCCGCCGCCGTCGCGGGCTGCGCGCGCGTCGCCGACGCCGGCAGCGTCGATCCCTCCCGCACCGCCGCCGCGCGGACGCGCGGCACCATTCCCGACAGCGGTCCCTTCGGCGCGCCGCAGGTGGGCACCCGCTTCAACACCACCGCCGGAGGATACCTGCAGGTCACCGCGGTGGACCGCATGACCGTAACTACGGTCAATCCGAGCAATCGCACGGCGCAGTGGCTCGCCGGCTTCCTCTACGAGCCTGGTCAGCCGAACAAGAATGCAGTCGAGGCGGTTTGGCCGCTGCAGGTCGGCAAGACTATCGTCTTCGAGCAGCACCTGGGCATGGATGGCTGGCGCCACACCGTCAAGGTGCTCCGCCAGGAGACCCTGCAGGTCCCCGCGGGAACGTTCCAGACCCTCGTCGTCGAGGAGCTGATCGAATCAATGATGCCGGCCCAGGGCAATCTCAGCGTGAGCAAGCTCTACTGGTATGCGCCGGAGGCGCACTGGCCGGTTAAGTATGAAACCGTGCAACACCCCGGCCCGCCCATCACGGCAACGACGGCCTACACCATCGCCTCCATCACGCCCCCCTGAGCCGGCGCCAGCGGCCGCCACCCCAGCAGCTTTTGCCGCGAGGCCCGACTTGATATAGTCCGGCGGCCACTTTCTGACAGGTCGCCGGCATGTTCCTGCTCATCGATAACTACGACAGCTTCACCTACAACCTCTGGCACTACCTGGGAGAACTGGGCGCCGAGGTGGCGGTGTGGCGGAACGATGCCTTGAGTGTCGAGCAGGCGCTGGCGCTGAAGCCCCAAGGCATCATCATTTCGCCGGGCCCGAGCGACCCGGACCATGCGGGGATCTGCCTCGACCTCGTCCGCAGCGCCCGCCAGACTCCGATCCTCGGCGTCTGCCTCGGCCACCAGGCGATCGGCCAGGCCTTCGGCGGCAGGATCGTGCGCGCCCCCGTGCCCATGCACGGCAAGCTCAGCAAGATCCGCCACGACGGGACCGGCGTGTTCCAGGGCCTCAATCGCGGGCCGCAGATCGTCGCCACCCGTTACCACTCGCTGATCGTAGACCGCGCGAGCCTGCCGAAATGCTTCCACGTCAACGCCGAGACCGAGGACGGTCTCATCATGGGCATGATGCATCGGGAGCTGCCCTATCACGGGGTGCAGTTCCATCCCGAGAGCATCGCCTCGGAGGCGGGCCACGCGCTCCTCGCCAACTTCCTGAAGCTGGCCCAGCGCGCGCCGATCGCGGCCTGAACGGCGCCGCATGACGATCGACACCAGCGACTTCAAGGCGCTCATCGCCAAGGTCGCCCTGGGTCAGCGCCTCGGCGAGGAGGAGTCCGCCGCCGCCTTCGACGCCATGATGTCGGGAAACGCGACGCCCTCGCAGATGGGGGGCTTCCTGATGGCGCTGCGGGTGCGCGGCGAGACCGTGGCGGAGATCACCGGCGCCGCCCGCACCATGCGTGCCAAAGCGGTCACCATCGATGCGCCCGCGGGCGCCATCGACACCTGCGGCACCGGCGGCGACGGCTCCCAGAGCTTCAACATCTCGACGGCGACCGCCCTCGTGGTGGCGGGCGCCGGCGTGCCGGTGGCGAAGCACGGCAACCGCAACCTCTCCTCGAAATCGGGCTCGGCCGACGTGCTGGGCGCCCTCGGCGTCAACATCGACGCGGACGTCAGCCTGGTGCGCCGCGCGCTCTGGGAGGCGAGGATCGGCTTCCTGATGGCGCCCCGCTACCACGGCGCGATCCGGCATGTCGGCCCGACACGGGTGGAGCTCGGCACGAGGACGATCTTCAACCTGCTGGGGCCGCTCTCTAACCCCGCCGGAGCGAAGCGCCAGCTTCTCGGCGTCTTCGCGCCGGAATGGGTGCGACCGCTCGCCGAGGTACTGGGCAAGCTCGGCAGCGAGCACGCTTGGGTGGTCCACGGCGAAGGGATGGACGAGCTCACCACGACCGGCGTCACCGTGGTGGCTGAGTTGAAGGATGGGAAGGTTGCCAGCTTCGAGGTGACACCCGAGGATGCCGGGCTGCCGCGCGCCACCCGCGACGCGCTCCGCGGCGGCGATCCTGCCGAGAATGCCGCGCGCATGAGCGCGCTGCTCGAGGGCGAGCGCGGGCCGATCCGCGACATCGTGCTGCTCAACAGCGCCGGCGCGCTGATCGTCGCCGGCAAGGCAAGGAATCTCCGCGACGGCGTGGCGCTCGCCTCACAATCGATTGACAGCGGTCAGGCGCTGGCCGCCTTGCGCGCCATGGCGGCGATCACCAATGAATCCCCCGCACCGGTGGCGGAGGCCTTATGAGCGACGTGCTGCGCGAGATCTGCGATGCCAAGCGCGCGGAAGTAACGAAGGCGAAGGCGGCGCGCCCCCTCGCGGAGGTGGAGCGCGCGGCCCGCCACGCCGCCCCGCCCCGCGGCTTCGCCGCCGCGCTCCAGCGCACGGTGGCCGCCGGCCGCTACGGCCTCATCGCCGAGATCAAGAAGGCAAGCCCGAGCGCCGGTCTCATCCGTCCCGATTTCGATCCCGCGGCGCTGGCCCGCGCCTATGCCGAGGGCGGCGCCAGCTGCCTCTCGGTGCTGACCGACGCGCCCTACTTCCAGGGCAGTCCCGACTATCTGGTGGCCGCCCGCGCCGCCGTGGAGCTTCCGGTGCTGCGCAAGGATTTCATGCTGGAGCCCTACCAGATCGTGGAGAGCCGGGCGATGGGCGCCGACTGCGTGCTGCTCATCCTGGCCGCCCTCACCGACCGCGAGGCGGCGGAACTGGAGGGTACCGCGCGCGACCTCGGCATGGACGTGCTGGCCGAGGTGCATGACCGGGAGGAGCTCGACCGCGCCCTTAAACTCAGATCTCAGCTTCTAGGGATCAATAATCGGAATCTCAAGACCTTGAGGACCGATCTTGCGACCACCAAAGAGCTTGCCCGGGCGGTCCCCGCCGGCCGCATCCTGGTCAGCGAGAGCGGCCTCAACAGTCCCGCCGACTTCGCCCGCATGGCCAAGGTCGGCGCCAGCTGCTTCCTCGTCGGCGAATCTCTGATGCGGAAGCCCGACGTCGCCGCGGCGACCCGGGCCCTCCTCGCCCGCTCATGAGCAGCGACAAGCTCACCCATTTCGATGCCGAGGGCCGCGCCGTCATGGTGGACGTCTCGGCGAAGCCCGAGACCGAGCGCGTCGCCGTCGCCGGCGCCACCATCCGAATGCGGCCTGCGACTTTGGCGCTGATCCTGAGGGGCGGCGTGAAGAAGGGCGACGTGCTCTCGGTGGCAGAGATCGCCGGCATCATGGGGGCGAAACGCACGCCGGACCTGATCCCGCTCTGCCACCCCCTGGCGCTGAGCTCGGTCAGCGTCGAGCTCAAGCCCGCTTCCGAGGAAAGCGCCATCCACATCACCGCCACCTGCAAGGTGACCGGCCGTACCGGCGTCGAAATGGAAGCCCTCACAGCGGCTTCCGTCGCGGCGCTCACCGTCTATGACATGGTGAAGGCGGTCGACCGCGGCATGACCATCACCGATCTGCGGCTCCTGAAGAAATCCGGCGGCAAGTCAGGTACCTACGAGGCGAAGCGATGATCTCTGTTGAGGAAGCGCGGAGCCGGCTCCTGAAGCTGGTGCAGCCGCTCGGCGCCGAGCAGGTGGCGCTCCCCGACGCCTTCGGCCGCGTGCTGGCAGAGGACGTGGTGGCGCGGCGCACGCAGCCGCCGGCGGCGCTCTCGGCGATGGACGGCTACGCGGTCCGCGCCATTGACGTCGCCTCGGTGCCGGCGAAGCTTAAGGTGGTGGGCGCCGCGCCGGCGGGCAAATCCTATGACGCGCCCGTGCACGCCGGCGAGGCGGTCCGCATCTTCACCGGAGCGCCGCTCCCGGTCGGCACCGACGCCATCGTGATCCAGGAGGACACCGAGCGCGACGGCGACACCGTCATCGTCAGGGAAGGTGCGCCCGCCGGCCGCTATGTCCGGCCCGCCGGTCTCGACTTCACCGCCGGCGCCGTTGAGCTCAAGGCGAGCCGCCGCCTCACCGCCCGCGACATCGGGCTGGCTGCCGCCATGGACCGACCCTGGCTGATGGTGCGCCGGCGGCCGCGCGTCGCCATCCTCTCCACCGGCGACGAGATCGTCATGCCCGGCGATCCCATCGGGCCGAACCAGATCGTGAGCTCGAACAGCCTGGCGCTCGGCGCCTTCGTCGCCGCCTGCGGCGCGGTGCCGATCCAGCTCGGCATCGCCGCCGACACCGCTGACGCGGTGCAGCAGGCCGCCGACCGCGCGCGCGGCGCCGACCTGCTGGTGACCACCGGCGGCGCCTCGGTGGGCGAGCACGACCTGGTCAAAGACGCGCTCGGCAGCGACGGGCTCGAGCTCGATTTCTGGAAGATCGCCATGCGGCCCGGGAAGCCGCTGATGGTCGGCCGCTACCGCGACGCCGCCATGGTGGGTCTCCCCGGCAACCCCGTCTCGACCCTGGTCTGCGCCCTCATCTTCCTGAAGCCGGCGCTGGAGAAGCTCTCCGGCCTCGATCCCGGGAGCGCGCCGCCGATGACAGCGCGCCTCGCCATCGACCTCCCCGAGAACGACCGCCGCGAGGACTACCTCCGCGCGACGCTGCAGCGGAACGCCGGCGGCGAGCTCGAGGCGAAGCCCTTCGGGAAGCAGGACAGCTCCATGATGTCGCTGCTGGCGCGCTCCGACTGCCTCGTCATCCGCCCGCCCCACGCGCCGCCGGCGAAGCAGGGCGAGCGCGTCACCATCATTCCGCTCGGCGGGGGACTGCTGGCGCTCTGAACCCATCGCCTGGCCGCCATTCCTGGCCGGCCCTCAAGCGCCCGGCTCCTTCTTTCTGGCGATCCTTCTTTTGTCGCACTTCGGCAGGCGGCCGATCGATAGCATCGTCGGTCGTGGAGGATGCCCGATGGTGGATGGCGACTATTTTCGGGACCGAGCCGCCGAGGTCCGCAGCCGGGCCGATCTCGCAACCGATCCGGCAATCAGGAACGAGCTGTTGAAACTCGCGGCTGAATACCATCGGCTGGCGGAGCAGGCCGACAAGCTGCAGGATATTCCGGCTTCGCATCCCTCGCCCAGCGCCTGACTATCCAGCGCCTGACTATGAGGAACGAATGACACTAGGCGGTGTCCTTGGTCGGCCCTGCCGTGCCTCGCCTGGTCGGCCCCTCCGCATCGACGGCTAGCTTCTCATAATTCTCCGCCAGGCGGAGGAAAGTCTCCCGCGCCGCAGGACTGGGTGTGTGATCCGCGATCGTGCGCAGTTCCTCGGCCTTGGCGTGCCAGCGCTTGGCTCGGTTCCGCGGGTCGGATTGCTCCTGCGCGGAGAACTTGCGCTCCTCTTCGCTCAGCAGCCACTCCAAGGCGCTCCGCCGATGGGGATCTTTCACGTCCTTCAGCAGATCGCGATATCGCCGGACGTTCTCCCGCGTGATCCATCGCTCGAACGACACAAGACCTCCTTCCGGCGCACGCTGCCCAGGGACCCCGAGACGCCGGGCGATGTGATCGCGGAGCCTGCGAAACTCCTCCATCGCGCCCTTGATCTGCCGAGCGGCCTTCTCTGCGATCGCGGACTCGCAATCGCTCCCATGATCCCGCAACCGCAGCCGGAGCGCCGCGACATAGTTGCCCGATGCGCCAAGCCGCTCCGCAAGCTGATGCAGCTGGACCGGATCGCCTCGTCCCCGAGCCCGCGCGGATCGTCCTCGGTCCTCCGCTCGGAGATGTCCGGGCCGCAGTCCTGGCGCAGCGCCCGAACCTCCGCAACATGGATCCCGAGATATTCCGCGATCTGCAGGTCGCTCAGACCGAGATCGGCAAGTGTCACCACCGCCGCCGGCCTGAGCAGCCAGCGCGATCTCTCCACGAAACCTTCCTTGCGCACAGTACCGCCTCTGCCCTCAGCCTCCTTTCGGCCCGCGCAGCGCGAGGCCTATCCAGCCGCCTCAGGTGCGCGCCGACTGATCTCCGAAGCACTTCGCGGCGCCGCAGAGAAGATCGGCCATCTGCGTCGCGACCTTGTTGGCCTCGTTCAGGCAGTCGGTGGTCGCGCTCTGGGTAAAGCTCTGCTGCAGCTTGATGAGCTCCTCGGGGTCGCGGCACGCCGCCAGCGCCGACCAGGCGTCGATATTGGCGCGCAGCCGCATCTGCGAGAAGGCCAGCATCTCCTGGGCGATGCCGAACGCGCCCTGCATCAGCGAGGCGTTGGATCTCGCCAACCCCTCCATCGTCTGCGTGCCGTTGCTCCACCATCCGAAGCCGGTGCCGCCATTGGTGGACTTGCCGGACTTGCTGCGCTCGAGGGTCGTCGAATTATCCTTCATCGGTCGATGCTCCCTTGCCATGCGATGAGTGCGTTGCGGCCGCTCCATTGCTGCGCGACGGGTGGCCGAGAAGGTGCGGCGGTGTCCTCTAATACCAGAATCCCCTTCGCGCGCCCCATCTCGCGAACGGCTCGGCCAAAGCCTTGCGCAACGGTTTGGTTGACTTGTCGATTAATATTTAGCGATCGAAGAAAGGCCTGAGTCTGTTCGGTTCCGAACAGAGAGGCGTGACGCCTTGCCGCAACCCGCGCGGGCAGATCACTGCTTCTTGCGGGCGCGGAACAGCGTCATCGCCTGGTCACGAAGGACGCCGTAGCATTCGCAGGCGGCCTCCTCGAGACCCGCGCGGTCGGCGATCGTCACTTCGCCGCGACGGTAGCGGATGAGGCCGGCGTTGTGCAGGAGCTTCGCCGCGATCGACACCCCCGCCCGCTGAACGCCAAGCATCATCGCGAGAAACTCGTGGGTGAGCGGGAAGCTGTCCGCCATCGCGCTGTCATGCGCGGTGAGGAGCCACCGGCAGCAACGCTCCTCCAGCGAATGCAGGCGGTTGCAGGCGGCGGTCTGGATGATCTGGTTGATCACGAAATGGGCGTAGCGCTGCATCATCAACCGGAGATCCACATCCCGCTCCAGCTCGCGGCGCAGCACGTCGCGATCGATGCGGAACGCAGTGCCCGGGATCTGCACGATGCTCTCGAGGATCGCGGTGTCGATGGCGCCGAACATCGCATTGGGATCGGTGATCCCCTCGATCCCCACCGCTTCGATTTCGACGGTGCGGCCGTCCCTCATCGTCTTGACCAGCGAGACGACGCCGCGATTGACGAAATAGAGATGCTTGATGGGCCCGTCGACGTGGTCGATGACCTGGCCGCGCTTCATGTGCATGGGCTCGAGCGCCGGCGCCAGCCGCCGCAGCGTCGACGGCGACAGGGACAACAGGAGCCGGTTGGCGATCTGGTATTCACCTCGAAATCGCTGCATCGCTCCCCCCCTGATCCGTGCCGGCTCGGCACTCGGCATTGCGGTTCCGTGTTACCGGCCCGCGGCCCCCCGCGACATTGACCTGGGTCATGAGCACGGGGCGGCTCGCCCGCTGCCACCCGTTGCTCGCCGGCAAAATCCTGCAATCGAGCGCTCCGAATCAATTATCCTGCGCCGGCGAGCTCGCTTCGCCGGCGCGGCGGGCGGAGGCTCCCGAGAGAGTTCGCCCGAGAAGTTCCATGGAAACCCTGGTCCTGAAGCTGGTGGCGACGCCGGTGCTGATCGGCGGCGCGACGCTCGCCGGACGGCGCTGGGGCCAGCAGGTGGGCGGCTGGCTCGTGGGATTGCCGCTCACCTCCGGGCCGGTCGCGGTGTTCCTGACCCTGGAGCGCGGCGCCGATTTCGCCGCCGGCGCGGCGCTGGGCTCGCTCGAGGGGCTGGCGGCGGAGGCGGCCTTCTGCCTCGGCTATGGCTGGTGCGCGCGCTTCGTCGGCTGGCCTAGATCGTTCCTCATGGGCTCCTTCGCCTTCGCCCTCGCCGGCAGCGCCTTCCACGCCATGGCGCTGCCGCCCTTGCGGCTGCTGGCGAGCGTCCTCATCGTGCTGGTGGCGGCGCTCCGCCTGATGCCGCGCTGGAGCGGCACCCCTGCCACCGCCGTGCCGCCCGCCTGGGACCTGCCGGCGCGGATGGTCGCCGCCACCAGCCTCGTTGTCGCCCTCACCATGGCGGCGCCGCTGCTGGGCCCGCGGCTCAGCGGGCTCCTCGCCACCTTCCCGCTCTTCGCGTCGGTGCTCGCCGTCTTCGCCCATGCGACCCAGGACCGGATCGCGGCGGTTGCCGTGCTGCGCGGATTGCTCCTCGGTCTCTTCTCCTTCGCCGCCTTCTTCGCGGCGCTGGAATGGGCGCTCCCCCGCTTCGGCGCCGGCGCCGGCTTTGCCGCCGCCACCGCCGCCGCGCTCATCGTCCAGGGCGCGACGCTACTACTGATGCGACAGAAACTCGCCCAGGCCTGACCAAGTCTGAGAGGGAAATCCGCAAAGGCTTGTGGATTGTCGCTTGACGACCCACAAGAACTAAACTAGAACACGCGCCAAGGTTGTTGTTTTGTTCCGGCGGCCCAGCCCGGAAAACGGCAGTGGCGGCGGACAGCACGGGGAAAAGCCAGATGCTCACCAGGAAACAGCACGAGCTCCTGCTCTTCATCAATCGCCGCCTCGCCGACAGCGGGATCTCTCCCTCCTTCGAGGAGATGAAAGAGGCGCTGAGCCTCAAGTCCAAATCGGGCATCCACCGGCTCATTAGCGGTCTGGAGGAGCGCGGCTTCATCAAGCGCCTCGCCCACCGCGCCCGGGCGCTCGAGGTGGTGAAGCTTCCCGAGGAGACCGCGGTGCCGGCGCCGAAGCCCGCCGAGCGCGGCCGCTTCTCCCCCACCGTCATCCGCGGCGACTTCAAGGCGGCGCTCTCGGGCGCCCCTGTCCCCATGAGCAGCGAGGCGGTGCAGCTTCCCCTCTACGGCAGGATCGCCGCCGGTACGCCGATCGAGGCGCTCCGCGACCAGTCCAACACCGTCGGCATCCCGGCGAGCCTCCTCAGCAAGGGCGAGCACTACGCCCTCGAGGTGGCCGGCGACAGCATGATCGACGCCGGCATCTTCGACGGCGACACCGTGGTCATCGAGCGCTGCGACACCGCCGAGAACGGCAGCATCGTGGTCGCCCTCATCGACGAGCAGGAAGTGACCCTGAAGCGCCTGCGCCGCCGCGGCGCCTCGATCGCCCTCGAGCCCGCCAACAAGACCTACGAGACCCGCATCTTCGGCCCCGACCGAGTCAAGGTGCAGGGCAAGCTGGTGGCACTGCTGCGGAAGTATTAGCGGCGGTCTGCCCTCCGAAGCCTGGACGCGTCCGATTGGCGCATGATGTGCCGATCGAGCAGCATCGGGCGCGGCGTGACCAGCGCGGAGATGCACCGGTGCAGATCGCGGTTCTCACCTTCGACGGCTTCAACGAGCTCGATTCCTTCATCGCCGCCGCGATCCTGAACCGGGTCAAGGCGAGGGGCTGGAAGGCGCATATCACGGCGCCAACCGATGAAGTGACCTCGATGAACGGTGTCACCGTGCGCGCCCAGCGGCCGCTGGAGTTCGCGGCGGAGGCGGATGCGGTGATCATCGGCAGCGGGATCAGGACGCGGGAGCTCGTTGCCGATCCGGCGCTCCTGGCGCGCATCAGGTTGGATCCATCGCGCCAGCTGATCGGCGCGCAATGCTCCGGCACGCTGATGCTGGCGAAGCTCGGGCTGGTCGGCGATCTCCCGGCCTGCACCGATCTCACCACCAAGCCCTGGGTGATCGACGCCGGCGTCAAAGTGCTGGACGCGCCCTTCGTCGCCCACGGCAACGTCGCCACCGCCGGCGGCTGCTTCGCCTCGCACTACCTCGCGGCCTGGATGATCGCCCGCGCCGCCTCGCTCGAGGACATGCAGTCGGCGATCCACTACGTGGCGCCCGTCGGCGAGAAGGCGGAGTACGTCGCGCGCGCCACCGCGGTGATCCGGCCCTTCATCGCCGCCGCCGGCCGGACCGCAGCGGCGGAATAGCGGCTTCCCTCACCCACGGGTCGCGGCGGAGCGCAGCGTCTTGCGCCTGACGGCGTAGCTTTCCTCGCGTCCCGCCTTCTTTGCCGCGCTCTGCAGCTCGCGGCGGAAAGCATCGCGCTTCTCGTGGATCGAGGCGATCACCGGGCCGGTCGCCACGCCCAACCCCACCAGCGCCGCCTCGGAGAGCTGCAGGCTCGCCTCGATGGTCTCCGGCACCGCGTCCGTCGCGCCGATCGCATAGAGATGGCGCGCGTGATCGGCGTCGCGGGCGCGTGCGACCATGAGGATGTCGGGTCGGAGCGAGCGCACGTGCCGCACGATCTCGTCGATCGTGTCGTGCGAGTTGATGGTGATGATGAGGCCGGTCGCCTCCATCAGCCCGCAGGCCCTGAGGAATTCCGGGTCGGCGGCATCGCCGTAATAGACGTCGTGGCCGGCGCGCCGGTCTCGGGTGACGGTGACCGCGTCGTAGTCGGTGCCGATGGCGGGAATGCCGTGCTCGCGCAGGAACTCCGAGACCACCTTGCCGACCCGCCCGTAGCCGATGACGATCGCGCGACGCTGGCCGCCCGCCGGGCGTGCCGTCAGCTCGGGATCGAGCGCCTTGCTGCGGGCAAGCAGCGGCCGGAGGCGCCGGCCGGTCGCCGCGAGTGCGGGGGTGAGCGCCATCGTCACCGAGGTGGCCGCCAGCACGAAGCTCGCGGCATGCGGCGGAACCAGGCCCAGCGCCGCGGCCATGGCGATGGCGACGAAGGCGAATTCGCCGCCAGGCCCCAGCAACAGGCCGGTCTCCACCGCCGTCGGCCAGGAGAGACGGAACAGCTTGCCCAGCACCGTGACGAGGAGCGCCTTGCCGGCGATCAGCGCGACCACGCAGACCAAGAGCCAGAGCGGCTCCCGCAGCAGTTCGCGGAAATCGATGTTCATGCCAACGGTGAAGAAGAAGATGCCGAGCAGCAGCCCCTTGAACGGCCCCACGGTGGCTTGCACCGCCTTGTCGTATTCCGTCTCGGCCAGCAGCAGGCCGGCGACGAAGGCGCCGAGCGCCATCGACATTCCGGCCAGGTTGGCAACGACGCCAGCGCCCACGATCACGAAGAGCACCGCGGCGATGAAGAGCTCGCTCGAGCCGGTGGTCGCCACCAGGCGGAACAGCGGCCGCATCAGGAAGCGGCCGAAGGCGACGATGACGGCGATCGCGGCAACCGCCTGGGCGATCGCGGTCGCAAAGCTGATCAGCACCGATTCATGGCTGCTGGCGGCGGCGATCGAGACGAACATCAGGATCGGAATGACCGCGATGTCCTGCGCCAGCAGCACGCCGAAGCTCGCCCGGCCGGCATTGGTCGCGAGGCGGTTCTGCTGCGACAGCAGCTCCAGCACGATCGCGGTCGAAGACAGCGAGAGGCTGGTGCCGAGCACGATCGCCGCCGTCGCGTCCTGGCCGAGCGCGAGCGCCAGTGCGCCGATGAGCACGGCGGTGAGGACGATCTGCAGGCCCCCCAACCCGAAGACCAGCCGCCGCATGGTGCGCAGCCGGTGGAAGGAGAGCTCGAGGCCGATCAGGAACAGCAGGAAGACCACACCGAGCTCGGCGATCCCTTCGACGTTCCGGGCATCGATCACCGTGAACCAGTAGAGCACCGGGATAGAGTGGAGGAACGAGCCCAGCCCCAGCGGCCCGAGGAGCGCGCCGGCGCCGAGATAGCCAAGGACCGGGCTCAGGCCGAAGCGCTGCACCAGCGGCACGACCACACCCGCCGTGCCGAGCACGACCAGCGCATCGCTGTATGCACCGAGGTTGATGGAGCCCGCCATTGCCCGATCACTATCGCCCGAATTCCGCTTTGCCGTAAGCTGAACCGGACGATCGCGCGGGAATCTCTCTAGGGCACAAGCCCGCTTGGCGCCGCGGCAGTGGCGGCGGCGCGTTCCGGCGGCCGCCATGGGACCCATGGCCTTTGCCCGCGCCAGTCGCGCACGCTCTCGATCGCGATGCGCTCGGGGCCGAGCCAGATCGCGTAGCTGCCGTTCCGCCAGGTGTCGAAGCGGTCGATGACCGGCGTCTCGCGGCAGCCGCCGCGCGCGGGCACCGGCGTCACGATGAGATCGACCTTGCCGCAATCCTCCGCGAGCGCGGCCGGCGCGCGGTCGAAGGCCACGACCCGCCCGCGCGCGCGGTAGAGGCAGGCCTCGGCGTCGCAGCTGAGCGTGCCGTCGTCGCTGCTGCCGCTCTTCGGCCAGGCGGGCCCCGCAGCGACGGCGGCGCGGCGGGTCCAGGTCTCCTCGGCGAGGCCGGCACGCGCGGCCGTCGAGGCGAGATAGGCGCCGTTTGCGGCACGGACCGCCATCACCCGGGATTCGCTGTCGACCAGCACGTCGGGCGGTCGCGGCAGCAGCAAGGTCAGGTAGCCCGCCGCGATCGGCGCCAGGCCGAGAAGCCGCCAGCGACCGCGCCAGAGGCAGAGCCAGACACCGCCGAGGCTCAGCACCATCAGGCCCCAGACCGGCATCGAGGGCAGCGTCAGCGCTGCCCCCGGCCAGGAGGTCACGCCGTGGGCGATCTCGGCGATGACGTCGATGCCCCAGCCCATGGGCACCAGCGCGATCTTCTCAGCACCAAACGGCATCAGTACGCAGGCGAGGATCGCCCAGGGCATGACCCAGAGCCCGGTGATCGGCACCGCCAGGATGTTAGCGGCGACCGAATAGATCGGGAAACGGTTGAAGTGGAAGACGGTGAAGGGTGTGGTGGCGACGGTGCTGACGACCGTGGTGAGGACGATGCCGAGCGCGTGCAGCCCCCAGCGCCGGAGATGACCCGCATCGCGATATCCCGCCGATATCCGCTCGCGGAAGGTCTCGTAGAAGGCGACGAGGCCGGCGACCGCGGCGAAGGACATCTGGAAGCTGGGGCCGGTCACCGCAAAAGGGCTCCAGAGCATGATGACGAGCGCCGCCAAGGCGAGCCCGCGGGCGGAAACGCTCATGCGGTCGATCAGCACCGCCAGCAGCACCAGCGCCGTCATCACGAAGGAGCGCCGCGACGACACCGTGATGCCGGACAGCAGCAGGTAGACGAAGGTCACCATGAGGGCGCCGCCGGCCGCCCATTTCTTGGTGTTGAGGCGAAGCGCCAGATAGGGGAAGAGCGCCAGGCCGAAGCGGATCGCGAAGAAGGCGATCCCCGCCACCATCCCCATGTGGAGGCCGGCGATGACGAGGATGTGGGCGAGGCCGGCGTCGCGGAAGGCCTGCGCATCCGCCTCCGGGATCGCGTGGGTCTCGCCGGTGATGATGGCGGCGGCGATGGCGCCGGTGCGGCCAGGAAGCGCCGCCTGGATGCGCCGCGTCATCTCGGCGCGGAGCGCCGCCAGCCGCACGCGCCAGGCCGGCGGCGCCTCGCCCGGCAGCTCGCGCACCGCGCCCACCGCATAGCCCACGGCGCCAAGCCGGTCGAAATAGGCGCGACGCTGGAAGTCGTAGGCGCCGGGCATCGCCGGCGCCGGCGGCGGCAGCAGGGTCGCGCGCACCGCGATCCCCTCGCCCGGCAGCGGCGCTCCCTCGCCGTCGCGGAGCTTGATGCGGATCCGCGCGGGGAGCTGGTCGGACGCGAGCCGGCCGATTTGCGTCGGCTCGACCAGGATGCGGAGGCCTGCCGGCAGCGGCTCCGCCTCGACGACGCGGCCTTCCACCGGCACCGGGCCGAGACGGCGCTCCAGCACCGGCGCCGCCGCGGCCCGGGTCTCGATCTCGGCGGCAGCGAAGCCCACTGCCATCGCAGAGAGCGCGACCGCCACGAGCACGAAGCGCTGCCGCCAGCGCGCGATCAGCGCCAGCGCGACGGCGACGGGGGCCGCGAGCAGGCCGAGCCACAGCGGCGGCTCGACGGTCAGCGTGAAGTAGAGGCCGATGCCGCTGCCAAGAAAGACCGGCAGCCAGAGGAACCAGCGGTCGCGCTCCGCCTCCAACGCATTCCGGAGCCATGCCAGGAGATCGCCGGCCCGCCGCGCCGGCGCCACCGGCATCGCCAAAGATGCTGCTTCCGCCTCCCCCTGCATGCCCAGACTGTAGCGGGGAAGCGCCCCGGGCCCAACCGCCGCGCGGGCAGCGGAATGCCCATGGCTCCCCATCGGCGAGCGCCGGCCCCGCCCCCTCGACTATGACGGCGGCGGGCTTATGTGCTAAAGAGCGCCGCGCTTTTCCCACCCCATTAACCCTGATCGCCCGCCCCCGATGAGCGTCGTCGTCCGTTTCGCCCCCTCGCCGACCGGCTTCCTCCATATCGGGGGCGCCCGCACCGCCCTCTTCAACTGGCTCTTCGCCAAGCATCACGGCGGCAAGTTCCTGCTCAGAATCGAGGACACCGACCGCGCCCGCTCCACCCAGGCGGCGGTGGACGCCATCATCGATGGGCTCAAATGGCTCGGGCTCCAGTGGGACGGCGAGATCGTCATGCAGTCCGCGCGCATGCAGCGCCACGCCGAGGTCGCCCGCGAGCTCCTGGCGCAGGGTCGTGCCTACCACTGCTACTGCACCCCGGAGGAGCTGGAGGCGATGCGCGAGAAGGCGCGCAAGGAGGGCCGGCCCGTGCGCTACGACGGCACCTGGCGCGACCGCGATCCCCAGGGTGCGCCCCCCAACGTGCCGCCGGTCATCCGCCTCAAGGCGGAGCAGGCCGGCGAGACGGTGATCGAGGACCGGGTGCAGGGCCGCGTCACCGTCGCCAACACCCAGCTCGACGATCTCATCATCCTCAGGAGCGACGGCACCCCCACCTACAACTTCTCCGTCGTCGTCGACGATCATGACATGGGCATCACCCATGTGATCCGCGGCGATGATCATCTCACCAATGCCTTCCGGCAGACGCAGATCTACCGCGCCCTCGCCTGGCCCGAGCCCACCTTTGCCCATGTGCCGCTGATCCACGGGCCCGATG
This sequence comes from Allostellaceae bacterium, assembly GCA_035507155.1. GTDB lineage: Bacteria > Pseudomonadota > Alphaproteobacteria > ATCC43930 > CGMCC-115725 > DASZHJ01. The sequence goes on along the minus strand of DATJOK010000273.1, from coordinate 3,981 downwards.
GCGCCAAGCTCTCTAAGCGCCACGGCGCGCTCGGCGTCGAGGCCTATCGCGACATGGGCTATCTGCCCGAGGCGCTCCGCAACTATCTCCTCCGCCTCGGCTGGGGCCACGGCGACGCCGAGATCATCTCCACCGAGCAGGCGATCGAGTGGTTCGACATCGACGCGGTCGGCCGCGCCGCGGCGCGCTTCGATTTCGTGAAGCTCGCCAACTTGAACGGCCACTATATCCGCGAGGCGGAGAACGCGCGGCTGGTGGCGCTGATCGTGCCGCGGCTCGAGGCGGCGCTGGAGCGTGCCCTCGACGATGCCGCGAAGGAGCGCCTCCTCGCCGCCATGGAAGGATTGAAGCCGCGCGCCAAGACCCTGGTGGAGCTCGCCGAGAACGCCCGCTTCTACATCGAGAAGCGGCCGATCCCGATCGACCCCAAGGCGACGGCGCAGCTCACCGCTGATGCCTGCCGGTTGCTCGCCGACCTGACGCCCCGCCTGATGACGGCGGCCTGGGACGCCGTGGCGCTGGAGGAGATCGTACGCCAGGCGGCCGATGCCCATGGGGTGAAGCTCGGCGCCTTCGCCCAACCGCTCCGCGCTGCACTCGCGGGCACTACCATGTCGCCGCCGATTTTCGAGGTAATGGCGGTACTTGGCCGGGAGGAGAGCCTCTCCCGGATCGCCGACGCGCTGCAAAGCGCAAAAACCGCCACGGGTATTTGATTCGGTAACCAGTCAGTCCTATGCTCCCCACGCCTTCTATTGCACCGCACAAACAGCCAAGCCAGGGATCGCGCCAATGACCGCCGAGAGCTCGGGTGCCGCGGCAAAGCCCGCCGCCAAGACGAACGAGAACGTGACGCTGATCGACAACAGCACCGGCACGCAGACGGTGATGCCGCTGCTGCCGGGCACGGTCGGCCCCAAGGTGATCGACATCCGCAAGCTCTACGCCGAGACCGGCCACTTCACCTACGACCCCGGCTACACGGCGACCGGCTCCTGCGAGAGCAAGATTACCTACATCGACGGCGATGTCGGCGAGCTGCTCTACCGCGGCTACCCGATCGAGGAACTCGCCGAGAACAGCGATTTCATGGAGGTGGCCTACCTCCTCACCAAGGGCGAGCTCCCCACCGCCGAGCAGAAGAAGAAGTTCGAGCGCGACATCACCATGCACACCATGGTGCATGAGCAGCTCACCACCTTCTTCCGCGGCTTCCGGCGCGACGCGCATCCGATGGCTGTCATGTGCGGCGTGGTAGGCGCGCTCTCCGCCTTCTATCACGATTCAACCGACATCTCCGATCCGCAGCAGCGCCTTGTCGCCTCCTATCGCCTCATCGCGAAGATGCCGACGATCGCCGCCATGGCCTACAAGTACTCGGTCGGCCAGCCCTTCATGTTCCCGCAGAACAGCCTCGGCTATGCCGAGAACTTCCTGCACATGATGTTCGCGGTGCCGTGCGAGCCCTACACGGTCAATCCCGTGCTGTCGCGCGCCATGGACCGGATCTTCATCCTGCACGCCGACCACGAGCAGAACGCCTCCACCTCGACGGTCCGGCTCGCCGGCTCGTCGGGCGCCAACCCCTTCGCCTGCATCGCCGCCGGCATCGCCTCGCTCTGGGGCCCGGCCCATGGCGGCGCCAACGAGGCGGTGCTGAAGATGCTGCAGGAGATCGGCGACAAGAAGCGGATCCCCGAATTCATCAAACGCGCCAAGGACAAGGACGACAGCTTCCGCCTGATGGGCTTCGGCCACCGCGTTTACAAGAACTACGACCCGCGCGCGGCGGTGCTGCGCAAGAGCTGCCACGAGGTGCTGGACGAGCTCGGCGTGCGCGACGAGCCGCTCCTCGACCTCGCCATGGAGCTGGAGCGGATCGCCCTTCACGACGAGTACTTCGTCGACCGCAAGCTCTACCCGAACGTCGACTTCTACTCGGGCATCATCCTGCGCGCGATGGGCATCCCGACCTCGATGTTCACCGTCCTCTTCGCGATCGCCCGCACCACCGGCTGGGTCGCGCAGTGGAACGAGATGATCGAGGACCCGAGCCAGAAGATCGGTCGGCCGCGCCAGCTCTATACCGGCCACACCCGCCGCCCCTACGTTCCGGTCGCAAAACGCGGCTAGTCTGCAATCGGCGGTCGCCGCCGGTAACAGTTCGATATAGTCTGAAACCGCCGCGTCTCCTTGGGACGCGGCGGTTCGTTTTTGCGCGCGGGCTGCTGCGGGAATGCATTGATGGGCGAGACCGACACTCCCTCGCCGGGAGAGATGGCGCGGGCGCTGCGGGAGCTCCTGCGGTTCCGTCGCCGGGTGGAGGCGGCCCGGTACCTCGGCATCCCGCTGCTCTTCCGCCGCCGCCGCCGGCAGCTGCTGGAGCGGCGCCTGCGCGCCCTCTGGCGCGGCGCCTATGTGCAGACCACCGGCGACGATCTCGCCTTCCTGCCGGCCGATCTCGATTTCCAGGCGATGCGCGTTCTCTTCAGCGGCTTCGCGGCGCATCCGGCGGCGCTTGCCTTCCTGCCCGAGCGCGGCATCGCCCTCGACGTGGGCGCCAATCTCGGCGAATGGACGGTGCCGTTCGCCCGCAAGGTCGGGACCGCGGGACGGGTGATCGCGGTCGAGCCCAATCCGACGATCGCCGAGGCGCTCGATCGCACGCTCCGCATCAACAACCTGCCGCAGGCGACCATCGTCGCTGCCGCGCTCTCCGACCGCGCCGGCAGCGCCGCCCTTGTCCTCAATCCCGCGAGCACCGGCGAATCGCGCCTTGGCGAAGCCCGATCAGGCGAGCGCAGCATAGAGGTGCCCACCCGCCGTCTCGACGACCTCGCGGCGGAGCACGGGCTCGAGCGGCTCGATCTCGTCAAGATCGACGTCGAGAGCCATGAGCGGCAGGTGCTGGAGGGCGGCGCCGCGACCCTCGCTCGCCTGCGGCCGGCGCTCGTCATCGAATCCGGTCACGAGAGCCCCGCGGATCGCGTGGCGATCGCCGCGCTGATGCAGCGCCTCGACTACGACCTCGTCGCCGTGCTGCATGACCACGGCGCGCTCCCGGCAACGCTGGCGGACTACCAGGCCGCGCGCGCCGCCTGCGCCGGCAGGGAAGCGCACAACCTGCTGCTGCTGCCGAAGCGGCGCTAGACCCGTCCCCGCCACCTGAAGCACGAAAAGCCCGGCGGCAATCCCGCCGGGCTTTTTCGTTGCGCGTCCGCCGCGAGCTCACCGATGTGATCGGGCTGACCTCCAGTTTCTCTTACGATGCCAATCCGACTATCCACAGCGACCCAAGTGGGCTTTGGAAGGATGGGCCTCCGAGGCCACAGGATACAGAGTTTGAAGATTGCGACGTTCAATTAGAAAATGATTTGGCGAGATGTCGAGCCATGGGCAAGTGCTCGAAGCAGCAAGCCGCTATGGGCGTTTCTCAGGCCAACGTAAGATATGCCGCTTGTCTAAGAGGCAGAAGAAGGAAAGATCTTCCTCCGCCCTACCATCCATTTGTCAGCGGCAAGACGCTAATCATCGTAGCCGGCGGTGTCGTAATCATTGGTGGGATCATTTTACTTCCGGAAGTTACTATACCGGCCTTGGTGATCGCACCTTAGGGACACAGGGCAGTTCGGAACATGAATGGCTTATCGGCTAGGAATGGAGGCGAGGTGTGGAGAAGTTTGATCTCGGCACCGTGATAGCTGAGCGCAGGTTCCTGCTGCCGGACGGGAAGCGAATAACCGTGAAGATAGGAATGCCGCGGCGTCTCGACGATGGGAACTTTTTTTCCTGTCCGTACAAAATTCTCGGCGTTCAAAAGGAAGTTACTAGGCGTGCCGGTGGGATAGACGCTGTGCAGGCAATTCAGTCGGCATTTCAAAATATTGGCAGCCTTCTTTCGGTGCTAAACGAGCTCTATGGAAATGCGTTAGCCTGGGAGGGCGGGGAAAAGGGTGATCTCGGATTTCCGCTGCCGCAAGA